>NZ_JAKKRY010000019.1:0-92782 GCF_025653795.1 Shewanella sp. SM73 | reverse complement strand
ATAGCAAGCTATCTTCCCGCTGCCGCTCGACTTGCATGTGTTAGGCCTGCCGCCAGCGTTCAATCTGAGCCATGATCAAACTCTTCAATTAAAGTTTTGTTGCTTCCGTCTTGCGACTTCAGCGGCTCAATGAATTCTGATTTTTTGTTTCTCGCACTCCCTATAAAAGAAGGGCTGAAACAAACTGTACATATTACTATGAACACTCATTGTTACATTGATTTAAATTTTTGACTGCCAACCCGAAGGCTAAGCAGTTTCGATTAACTCAACACCTGTGAGTGTCCACACAGATTTGCTTGATAAATTGTTAAAGAGCGTTGACCACACACTGAGTTTTCAGCGGGTCAGGGCTGCGTATTTTACGCATTCCCGTTAGTGCGTCAAGTAGTTTTTTCAACTTTCTCAACACTCATCGTTTAGCTTGCTAACCGATGAACTGCTTGGCTTTCTTTGCTTAACTTGCGTTACGCTGTCTGCCGTGTCAGTGGATGCGCATTATAGGGAGATTGAGAAAGTCCGCAAGGGCTTTTTTGAGAAAAATGGATCTTTTTTTAATACTTTCAGTTAGTCACACAATACCCCCACTTTATCCTCAGACTTATCCACAAAATGGGTTTTAACGGTTAAATTTGCTACAGCGGCGGGTTAACTTTAGAGGCTATCGATAAGAATGAAATGATGTTCAATGGGGAATAACGACGATTAGCTATATAAAGAAGAGTAAGAATGTAATCCGGATGACATGGGAGTAAACGTGAGGCTTAATTCTAAATTAATGAAAAAATAAAAAGGCAACTTAGATAAGTTGCCTTTAGTGTACGTTTTATTCTACTTATTCAGTAGGCTTAATCTGTCAGCAGATTAACTTAACTTGCCGTGGCATTGTTTGTACTTACGACCAGAGCCACAAGGACAAGGATCGTTGCGACCCACTTTGTCACCATCACGGATCATCGGTGCTTGCGCAGTGACAGCTTCATGCTCATCACCACCGCCAACAAGCGACTCTGCCGCTGCGTGTTGATAGTCGCGCTGGATCTTGGCATCTTCTTCACGACGACGCGCTTCCATTTCTTCCACATCTGACTGAGCTTGCACTTGTACTTTCGACAGTACACTGATGACGTCGTGTTTCAAGGTGTTCAGTAGTTGTTGGAATAACTCAAACGACTCACGCTTATATTCTTGCTTTGGATTCTTCTGTGCGTAACCACGTAAGTGGATACCTTGACGCAGATGGTCCATCGCCGCTAAATGTTCTTTCCACAGGCCATCGAGCGTTTGTAGCATAACGGCTTTTTCAAACTGGCGTAGCACTTGTGCGCCAACCATTTCTTCTTTTGCCTTATACGCATCGCCCCAAGCAGTGATAATACGCTCACGTAGACTCTCTTCATGCAGATCGTCTTCTTTATCTAACCATTCTTGGATAGGTAATTTGAGCATAAATTCTTGGTGTAGACGTTGCTCTAAACCCGGGATATCCCACAGCTCTTCTACTGATTGCGGCGGAATATATTGATCGATTACCGCGCCAATTACATCGTCTTGGATGTTTTGGATAGTATCTTCAATACTTTCCGCATCCATCAACTCATTGCGCTGGGCGTAAACCACTTGGCGTTGATCGTTAGCGACGTCATCAAATTCGAGTAATTGCTTACGGATATCGAAGTTACGGGCTTCAACTTTACGTTGAGCGTTTTCAATTGCGCGAGACACCCATGGATGCTCGATCGCTTCGCCTTCTTCCATACCCAGCTTTTTCATCATGCCAGAGACACGATCCGAGGCGAAGATACGCATTAAGCTATCTTCCATCGACAGGTAGAAGCGTGATGAACCCGCGTCACCTTGACGACCCGCACGACCACGTAACTGGTTATCGATACGGCGTGATTCGTGACGTTCTGTGCCTAGGATATGTAAACCACCCGCAGCAACGACTTCATCATGACGAATTTGCCAATCAGCTTTAATCTTAGCTTTTTGCTCTGCTGTTGGATTATCGAGTTCATCGATTTCCATGTTCCAGTTGCCGCCAAGCACGATATCGGTACCACGACCTGCCATGTTCGTCGCAATAGTCACAGAACCAGTACGGCCAGCTTGCGCGACGATTTCAGCTTCTCGTTCGTGGAATTTAGCATTTAAAACTTCGTGCGGGATCTTTTCCTGTACCATTAAGCGCGCTAACAGTTCAGACTGTTCGATTGAGACTGTACCCACCAATACTGGCTGACCACGTTCACGGCAATCTTTAATGTCTTTAATGATGGCTTGATATTTTTCATCGGCGGTCAGATAAACCAAATCCGCCATATCCTTACGCACCATTGGGCGGTTAGTCGGCACAACGACTGTGTCTAATCCATAGATGTGTTGGAATTCAAACGCTTCAGTGTCAGCTGTACCTGTCATACCTGCCAGCTTCTCGTATTGACGGAAGTAGTTCTGGAAAGTGATCGAAGCTAATGTTTGGTTTTCGTTTTGAATGTGTACGCCTTCTTTGGCTTCGACAGCTTGATGTAAGCCTTCTGACCAACGACGACCTGGCATAGTACGACCCGTGTGTTCATCGACTATGATGACTTCGTTGTCTTGTACTATGTAATCCACATCGCGCTCAAACAGCGTGTGCGCACGAAGCGCCGCGTTGACGTGGTGTAATAGGGAAATATTTGCAGCAGAATAGAGTGAGTCGCCTTCGGCTAACATGCCGCGCTCGATCAGCAGGTTTTCTACTTTTTCTTGGCCACGCTCGGTGAAATGCACTTGTTTGGCTTTTTCATCAATGCTGTAGTCGCCCTCACCCACATACTCTTCCGTATCTTCTTTATCTTGACGGATAAGATTGGGGATCAAGGTGTTGATCTTGATGTATAGCTCAGAGCTATCTTCGGCAGCGCCAGAAATGATCAGCGGCGTACGCGCCTCGTCGATTAAGATTGAATCCACTTCATCGATTAGGGCGTAGTGCAACGGACGTTGGACCCGTTCTTGCGGTGAAAACGCCATGTTATCGCGCAGATAATCGAAACCAAACTCGTTGTTGGTCCCGTAAGTGATATCGGCGTTATAGGCAGATTTCTTCTCATGTTGGCCAATACCTGCGACGTTGATTCCTACGGTTAAACCAAGGAATTCAAACAGTGGGCGGTTATTCTCGGCATCACGACGTGCCAAGTAATCGTTCACTGTAATCACGTGGACGCCTTTGCCTGTCAATGCGTTTAAGTAGGCGGGTAAGGTTGCCGTTAAGGTTTTACCTTCACCCGTACGCATTTCAGCAATACGGTTGCTGTCGAGTACCATACCGCCGAGTAACTGTACGTCGAAATGACGCATATCAAATACACGCTTAGACGCTTCACGCACTGTAGCAAAGGCTTCAGCCATGATGCTATCTAATGAAGCTCCAGCAGCTAAACGCTCACGGAACTCTGCGGTTTTCGCCTTTAATGCTTCATCGGTTAATTTTTCATAATCAGCTTCTAATGCGTTAATGCTAATAACGATCTTTTGAAGCCCTTTAAGGGTGCGGTCGTTGCGACTACCAAATACTTTTGTCAGTAATTTACCAAACATCTGAATCACTTATTCTCTGTAGGCCAAGTCCATGATGGAAACTAGAAGCCAATGTTTCAATTAACTTGCTTTGCGGTAGACAAACTTTTGTGGATCTATCTGCTGTCCGCCGCGCAACACTTCATAATGCACATGAGCCCCAGTTGAGCGCCCAGTGCTTCCCATACTGGCGATAGCATCGCCTTTTGCGACCACATCACCTACAGTCACTGACAAAGCTTTATTATGGCCATAACGCGTATGCAAACCGTTACCATGGTCGATTTCAACCAATTCGCCATAACCGAACATATTTCCAGCAAAAGTCACCACGCCTGCAGCAGTCGCAACAACTTTAGCTCCTTCTCGACCGGTAAAATCAATCCCCTTATGCACAGACCTGCGACCGTTGAAAGGGTCATTACGTAATCCGTAGGGCGACGATAACCAACCTTTATCGAGCGGGATACCTGATATATAACGTTCATCATCTATATGGTGGTTAGATGACACTGTTTCAAGTAGTGAAAGCTGAACATTATTATTGTCAATTCGTGATGCCAACTTATCCATATCGTCGATAAGCTGTCCGAGCTCGATGTTAGTGCCTAGTTCGCTCAAACCACCCACACCAACCTCGGATGAAAAATCAAAATCTTCATCCAACTTATTCTGCTGGGCGACCTGTTGACCTAAAGCTTCGAGACGGGTGATCTTGGCTTGCATACGTGCAACATGAGTCACAAGCATAGCCAGTTGAGACTCAGTAGCACTTTTAAGCTCTAAGACTTGTTTCTTTTGTTGTTCGCGCACGAGACGATCGTTATCGACACTGGCTTGCTGATCTTGAAATCGAGCGGAGTTGTGTTGATAAATACCGGACCCAGTGGCCAACAATAGTATTGGAAGTAGCAACCAGCGTTTACTGGGCTGCCAGCGTGTGACGCCATTCCGACCTTGAATAAATACTGTTACACTCATAGCCTAATTCAGCCATCTTATTATCATATGAAAAAGCCCCCTCAAGATCTCAGCCAATTACTGCATCAATCGGGAAAATTACCCGACCTTGCTGAGAAAGCGGAACTACTTATGTATCTGGATCAGCATGTGAAGCAGATTATTGCAGGTCCTGTTGCGGAGCAACTAAAAGTCGCTAATTTCCGCCAGGGTGTTCTTGTGGTTGAAACCACTTCGGCGGCCTGGGCTGCGCGAATTAATTTCCAAAAGCCGAAGCTATTAATCCAGCTTCAAGCAGAAACGCTCCCAATCCTTACCGCAATTGAAGTTAAAGTCAACCCGAGATTAGCAATGTATGACGCAAAGCCTAAACAGGGACATAAAGAATTAAGCCCAGCAGCAGCGGAGCACATTGCAGCATTAGCGGAAAATATTGGCGGTTCACTGGGTGAAAAACTAAAACGGCTGGCCTCATTGGCCAGCCGTAATAAATAATCTTACCGCTTTTTAAGCAAATACAGCGCCACCTGGTACGGTAAAGCTGACGGGGACATCGGCTTCTTTTTCGAAGCTGACCAACTCCCACGCATCCTGTTGCGCGAGTAAAGCACGCACCAATTGGTTGTTCAACGCATGACCGGTTTTATACGCAGTAAACTCACCTAAAATAGCGTGCCCAGCTACATATAAATCACCAAACGCATCTAGAATTTTGTGCTTAACAAATTCGTCCTCATAACGCAGGCCGTCGGGATTAAGGACGCGATATTCATCAAGTACAACAGCGTTTTCCATGCTGCCGCCCAACGCTAGGTTGTTGGCTCGCAAATATTCGATATCACGCATAAACCCAAAAGTACGGGCGCGGCTGATATCTTTCACGAAAGCAGAAGTTGAAAAGTCCATCACCACATGCTGTTGGCTACGAGCGATTTCTGGATGCGCAAAATCAATTTTAAAATTGACTCTAAAACCTTTAAACGGTTTTAACTCGGCCCATTTATCGCCATCTTCAACGCGCACAGGGCGCTTAATCTTTAAGTACTTCTTAGGCGCGGCCTGCTCTTTAATACCAGCAGACTGCAACAAGAAGACGAATGGGCTTGCACTGCCATCCATAATAGGAATTTCAGGCGCGTCCACTTCGATTACAGCGTTATCTATGCCTAAACCCGCAAGTGCTGCAAATAAATGCTCAATGGTCGAGATACGAATACCTTCGTCATTGACAAGTGCCGTACACATAGTGGTTTCACGAACTTGCTCCGCCTTCGCTGGAATGGCGACGGCAGGACTCAAATCGGTGCGCACGAGTACGATCCCTGAATTAACGGGCGCGGGCATAATGCTCAAAGTGACCTTGTTGCCAGAATGCAATCCGACACCAGTTGTTTTCACCATTTTCTGAACAGTTCGTTGAAATATCATTCAGTTACCCGTTTATATGCCAATTATAAAGCCTAATATTTGTACACTCAGCGTCGGCAAATCGAGCCGCACTGGTTCAACATAATAACATAACTTTATTATGTCACACAAATGCAGCTATGTTGTGGTATTGCCCAAAACGAACAACACCTCACATATTACGCTGGACTCAAACGCTCTCGCTAGTCGGCTTGCTTACGCAAAAATGCTGGAATATCAAGATAATCCAATTCATGCTTTGTCGATGGTGCAGGCGTAGGAGCTGGCTGCGGAGCCGCTGGCAACACGTTGCCTTTTGGCGCTGCATAGTTCACATGTGCAGCTTCTTCGACATAGGCTTCGACTTTTGGTTCAACAACTACAGGCTCTGGACGAGGTGCAGGTTTAGAAACCAATTGGATATCAGGACGCTTTTCAGCACCGATACCAGTCGCAACAACCGTTACACGCAGCTCATCACTCATTTCTGGGTCGATGACAGCACCAACAACCACAGTCGCGTTGTCAGAGGCGTAAGCCTTAACGTGATTACCGACAGTTTCGAATTCTTCGATACTCATGTCCATACCCGCAGTAATGTTCACTAACACACCACGCGCACCGGCTAAGTCGATGTCTTCTAATAATGGGCTGGCAACAGCAGCTTCGGCCGCTTCTTCAGCACGGTCTTCACCGCGAGCGACGCCTGTACCCATCATGGCATTACCCATTTCAGACATCACAGTCTTCACGTCGGCGAAGTCGACGTTAATCAGACCTGGACGAGTGATAAGCTCGGCAATACCTTGTACCGCGCCAAGTAACACATTATTCGCTGCTGCAAACGCATCGAGTAAAGAAGTACCACGGCCCAATACTTTTAATAATTTTTCGTTCGGGATCGTGATTAACGAATCCACGTGCTTAGCCAGCTCGGCAATGCCTTGCTCAGCGTAAGCCATACGTTTTTTCCCTTCGAATGGGAAAGGCTTAGTCACAACCGCAACGGTGAGAATACCTTCTTCGCGTGCGATTTGAGCCACAACAGGTGCAGCACCTGTACCTGTACCACCGCCCATACCGGCAGCGATAAAGATCATGTCAGAACCTTTGATTGCCGCGCGAATGTTTTCGCGGTCTTCTTCAGCTGCAGCACGACCCACATCTGGGTTTGCCCCTGCTCCAAGACCTTTAGTGACATCGCGTCCTAATTGAATTGTTGAGCCAGCGCCTGATTTTCTCAGGGCCTGAGCGTCTGTATTGGTAACGATAAACTCAACACCTTCAATGTTGTGTTTGACCATATGTTCGACAGCGTTACCACCGCCGCCGCCAACGCCGATGACTTTAATCACCGCGTCGTCTGAGTGAGTATCCATGATCTCAAACATTGTCTGATCTCCGTGTTGCCTGCGTTATGAAAATTAAAATTCGCCCTTAAACCAGCTTTGGACCCGATTCCAAGCGCTAGTTACCCCTTGGCGCTCAGGACGTTCGAACTGACGTTCGATCACCCGTCGTGCGCCGTAATGAAGCAGTCCGACTCCTGTGGAGTAAATAGACTGGTCCACGTATTCATATAAACCTTTGATCGGTAGCGGTGACGCTACGCGAACTGGCATGCCAAAAGTCGCTTCCGCAATATCGACCACACCTTGAATCGACGCTGTGCCACCAGTGAGCACAATACCTGCGGCGATTTGATCTTCTAAACCACTGTCTTTCAACTCTTTGAGCACAAGCTCAAACAGCTCTTGGTATCTTGGTTCTACTACTTCGGCGAGCGTGTGACGTGACATGCTACGCGATGGACGACCACCTACCGATGGCACTTCAATACTGTCTTCGCGGCTCACCATAGAACTGCGAGCACAGGCGAACTGCACTTTAATTTGTTCAGCATGTGACGACGGCGTGCGGAAAATCTTCGCAATGTCGTTCGTCACTTGGTTACCTGCAACCGGTACAACCGCACAATGACGCAAAGCGCCATTGGTATATACCGCAATATCTGTAGTGCCACCGCCGATATCGACGATACACACACCTAAATCTTTCTCATCGAAGGTCAACACAGCATCGGCTGAGGCAATCCCCGAGAACACTAAGTCGTCAACCTTAAGGCCACAACGCTCAACGCTCTTAGTAATATTCTTCGCCATATCATTGGCGCAGGTCACTATGTGCACCTTGGCCTCCATACGCATACCGGACATACCGATTGGGCTGCGAATACCGTCTTGAACGTCGATTGCATATTCCTGCGGCAGCACGTGTAAAATGCGACGTTCGGTCGGGATCTTCACCGAGCGAGCCGTATGGATCACGTTATCAACATCTTCCTGTGTCACTTCTTCATCGTTGATCGATACCATGCCGTTTTCATTTTGGCAGGCGATGTGTTTACCCGAAATACTCAAGTAAACCGATGACACTTGGCAATCCGCCATTAATTCCGCTTGATCGAGCGCACGTTGCACACTGCGAACTATTGAATCTAAATCGTTCACGCCACCTTTATCCATGCCCCTTGAGGGATGGTTACCAAGGCCGACTATGCTGATTTCACCATCGGGCAGAACTTCGCCTATGATCACTGCGACCTTAGAGGTTCCTATGTCCAATCCGACGATAAGGTTTCTATCTTGGTTTTTGATCATTAATTATCGGCTCTCTTGTTTGTGCATCGCCCCAGCCTACGGCCAACCCTGTGTCGTAGCGCAAATCTACTCTGGCAACGGATTTCTCTTGTTTCGCCAAAACCGGATAAACAGTAATAAATCGTTGTATCCGTGCAATTTTATCTTCTCGACCCAAATCTAAAACGATACCGTTTCCAAGGGTCGCGTGCCACGCATGTCGTGGCGTTAAATTCAAACTGGCTAAGGTAAAGCCATTAATCTTTAGTAGGGAGTTGATCTGTGCATAGACAGTCAACACCTCAAGGCCCATATCATTTGGTCCAGATAACTGCGGTAAATGCTCAAGCTCTGGGTGCGATGGCGCTTCGAATACTTCTCCATGCACGTTCAACCACAAGTCACCATTCCAATGGGCTGCGGGTTGCTGCTCTTGCAAATACACCCTGAGTTTCGCTGGCCACTCACGCCTTACCGATGCGCGATATACCCAAGGCAAGGCTTCTAGTGCCTGCTGCACTAAGGTAATGTCAGCACTAAAAAAACTGCGTTGCATTAAATGCTGTAGTGCTACTTGTATATCTTTATCTGTGGTGTAAACCCGCTCACCTTTGATGGCAACGGCCTCAATCGGCAAGTTGCTGGCATCATTCAAAAATTTATGTAACTGATAGCCACCAAATACAAAACTGGCTACGATGAAGAATAAAAAGCCAGCCCCGCTCCACTGATACCAATTAAACCGTGACATTCTTGCCCGCCAGTGCCGCCTCTTATCACTCCAAGACACGCTTCATCCCACCTTTAACGACACCCATTAAAAACCACAGAAAACCGGCCATTATATAGACCAAAATCCTTTGGTCAAAATTTCCTTTTTCTCGCAGATCAAGCGCTAAAGATCAGCTTGCTTGCGCAGGTAATTCCACCACAGCAAACCCTAATCCAGACGACGCTAACTGTCGTGACAGGGCGCCAATATTACCCGCACCTTGGGTGAGTAATAAATCCCCGTCCTGCAATACATCGGGCAACACTTCTGCAAGCAGATCTGGGCTTGCAATAAAGATCGGATCTAGCTGACCACGCAAGCGAATTGAGCGGCATAATGCTCGACCATCCGCACCTGTGATAGGCGCTTCACCCGCACTATAAATATCGAGTAACAATAAGCAATCCACTTGTGATAACACTTCCACAAAATCCTCATACAAATCACGGGTACGAGTGTATCTGTGCGGCTGATACGCCATGACCAAACGTCTATCAGGCCATCCTGCACGCGCAGCTTTAATGGTCGCCGCAACTTCGCTGGGATGATGACCATAATCATCCACTAACATAACTTCGCCCTTCGGCGTGGCAAATTTGCCTAAATGCTGGAAACGACGCCCTATACCTTGGAACTCCACTAAAGCCTGAGTAATAGCGTTATCGTCGATTTCATCTTCAGTCGCCACCGCAATGGCCGCTAACGCATTGAGCACATTATGTTGGCCCGGTAAATTCAACACCAGATCGAGATCTTCTTTAGCTTTACGTCTGACAGTAAAACGGCACTGATGACCTTGCTGGCTAAAATTAAGTGCTTGCACGTCCGCATCGTCACTGAAACCATAGGTCACGTGTTTACGGCCAATACGCGGCAGAATCTCACGCACGACGGCATCATCAATGCACACCACAGCGACACCGTAGAACGGCAAGTTGTGCAGAAAATCCACAAAAGTCGATTTCAGTTTTTCAAAATCACCGCCATAAGTATCCATATGATCGGCTTCGATGTTAGTCACCACACTGACCATAGGCTGCAAATGCAAAAAGCTCGCATCACTCTCATCGGCTTCGGCAATCAAATAACGGCTGGTACCTAATCTGGCATTGGTACCGGCACTGTTAAGCAAGCCACCAATCACAAAGGTTGGGTCCCGCCCAGCTTGACCATAAACGCTGGCGATAAGACTCGTTGTCGTGGTTTTACCATGAGTGCCCGCAATCGCCACACCATGTCGATAACGCATCAACTCGGCTAACATCTCAGCACGACGCACAATAGGAATACGTAATTCTTTAGCGGCAAGGATTTCTGGATTTTCCAGATTAATCGCGGTTGATATAACGACCACATCCACTTGCTGCACGTTTTCAGCGGCATGACCAATTTGGATCTTGGCTCCGAGTAAACACAATCTGTCGGTCACGGCATTTTGCGCAATATCCGAACCACTCACCTGATAGCCTTCGTTCACTAACACTTCGGCGATCCCGCCCATGCCCGCGCCGCCAATGCCGACGAAGTGAATACGCTTAATACGGCGCATTTCTGGGATCATGCTTCTCAGTTGTGCGTATCTTTCTGTCTTAGTCATGCTTATCCTTTCTCAGCAAGGCTGATGCACACTGCGGCAACTTGTTCAGTCGCATCCAGTACCGCAACGTCTCTCGCTCTTTGGCCCATACGGGCTAATTCTGTTCTGTCATTGGCGAGCAACTGTAATTTGTTCGCCAGTTTATTCACGTCCAAGATGGCCTGTGGCAATAGGAAAGCTGCGCCAGCCTCAACCAATACTTGAGCGTTACGGGTTTGATGATCATCCACTGCATGGGGATAAGGTACCAGAATACTCGGTAGCCCCACCGCCGCTAACTCAGACACAGTCAAGGCGCCAGCTCGGCACAATACCACATCAGCCCAGCGATAGGCGGCTTCCATATCGTCGATAAACTCAGCGATATTCACGCCACCATCTTGTCCTTGTTGCTGATATGCCGCCTTCACGCCCGTAAGATTATCTTTACCCACTTGATGCCAAACCGTCACTGACTGCTGCTGACTCAGTATCGCGACAGCTTCTGGCATAAGATCGTTAAATACTTTGGCGCCAAGACTGCCACCGACCACGAGCACTTTTAAAGCTTTATCAGCCTCAGGCTGAGGTTCTGCGCCTAAGGCAATCAGTTCTTGGCGAATCGGATTACCAACGACCTTGGCCTTCACTGTGGTAAAGGTATTTTTAAAGGCGCATAACACTTGCGTCGCAATCCGCGACAACAACTTGTTTGTCATCCCTGGGATGGCATTTTGTTCATGTAGTACCAATGGAATACCGGCTAATCTTGCCGCAACACCACCTGGACCACTGGCGAATCCGCCCATGCCAAGGACCACATCGGGTTTAAACTCAGCAATCACGGCCTTAGCCTGCAATATTGAACGCACCACTTTAAAGGGCGCCGCGAGTTTTCGGATCAAACCATTACCGCGCACACCTTTGATATCGATGAAATCAATATCAAATCCATACTGAGGCACTAAACGCGCCTCCATACGATCGGCCGTGCCTAACCAACGCACTTGCCAACCCTGTTGAGCTAAATACTTAGCCACCGCGAGTGCCGGGAACACATGTCCTCCCGTACCACCCGCCATGACTAAAATACGTTTTCCTGTTGGAGTCATCACTTCAATCTCCCTTGCACGGCCTGAACTAATGTCATGCGCCGCTCGTAATCAATGCGCAGCAACATCATGGCTGCCGCAGTCATGACCCATAAACTACTACCACCGTAACTGATAAAAGGTAATGTCAGCCCTTTGGTTGGCAACATGCCGATACTCGCGCCGACATTCACCACAGTCTGGAAACAAATCCAAATACCGATGGCATAACCTAAATAACCTTCAAATGGCTTATCCATGGCTAAACACAAATTACCTAAACGAATCGATCTCAGCGCCACAAATAGCAGCACAGATAACACAGCGATAATGCCGATAAAGCCCAATTCTTCCCCGATCACGGCAAAGATAAAGTCAGTGTGCGCTTCGGGTAAATATTCTAGTTTTTGAATACTATTTCCGAGCCCTTGGCCGAACCAATCACCTCGACCATAGGCCATCAAAGATTGAGTCAACTGGTAACCGCTACCGAAGGGATCTTGCCAAGGATCCATAAAGGAGGTCACTCGGCGGATACGATACGGTTCCAATAGCACTAGGGCCACAAACGCCAATACGCCCGCAAAAATCAAGGCAAAGAAATCGAGTAACCGCGCACCGGCTAAAAACAATAGACCAACCGTTCCCACAAATAGCACCACCACAGTACCTAAGTCGGGCTGCATCAAAATCAGCACAGCGTAAATCGCAAATACTGCAATCGGCTTATAGAAGCCTTTAGCATTCTCACGCACTTCCTGATGACGCCTCACTAAGTAACCCGCCATATAGATGGCGAAGGCAAATTTAGCGACTTCCGCCACCTGGATGCGAATAGGGCCTATGGATAACCAACGCGTTGCACCGTTTACCGTAGTGCCAACCACCAATACAGCCAACAACATCAAACCCACAATCAACAACAACATGGGGCTCCAGCGCTGCCAAGTCTGCATCTCTACTCTTAGCACAAATGCCGCAATGAATAAGCAACCCACTAAATAACCCACATGGCGAGTCATAAAATAAAATGGGTTCCCCGTGAGCGTTTGCGCTTCAGGCATAGAGGCTGACATCACCATTACAAAGCCGAAGCTAATCAAAGACAACACAGCCGCGAGCAAAGCACGGTCGTACAATTGCACGCCCGGGACTTCGGTATCACGTTGCCAATTGGGAATTGCTAAACGCAAACGCCCAAATAGGCTAAGTTGTCTTGCATCACTCGCCATTAAGTTGTCCCACGAGGTTTCTAAAATCATCACCTCGAGCCATGAAGTTACTGTACATATCTAAACTGGCGCAGGCTGGCGATAATAAAACGATATCACCAGAGGTGGCCAATTCAGCGGCTTTCGCTACCGCAGCAGCCATAGTGTCGACTCTTATCGAGCCGTCTTTCAATGCAGCAATCTTTTTACCATCGCGGCCTAAGGTGATGAGGTGTGTGACTTTAGCTAAAGCCACAGCTAAAGGCTTAAAATCAGCCCCTTTACCGTCACCGCCAGCAATCAAAATAATATCGCCTAAGTGGTCACTCAAGCCATCGAGTGCGGCGACTGTGGCACCGACATTTGTCGCTTTAGAGTCATTGACATAGGTCACGCCATTCTTAACACCAACCACTTCACAGCGATGGGATAAGCCAGTAAAAGTACGCGCCACTTTTGCCATAACGTGCTTGTCGATACCCACGACATCCACAAGCGCCATCGCAGCAAGTAGGTTGGCATGGTTATGACTGCCAATCAGCGAGACTTCAGTGATCGGCATTATTTCGCTGCTGCCGTGATAAATCTTGCTGTCGCTGATGCCCCATTCGTCCGCTTCTGGCGCCGCTAAACCAAAACTGTTTTGGTTCATTGGTTCTGGCGGTACGGTCAGTTTATCGTCACGATTAAAGAGTACGGCACGGGTTTGTTTGTATAAGCGAAATTTAGCCTCGCGGTAGGCATCGATGTCACTGTATCTGTCCATGTGGTCTTCGCTGATATTCAAACAGGTCGCCACCACACACTTAAGACTGTGGGTGGTTTCCAATTGAAAGCTCGACAACTCAAGCACAAATAAGTCCGCATTTTCATGCAGCAAATCCAGCGCAGGTACACCGATATTACCTCCGACGGCAACGGCAATACCCGCTTCCCTTGCCATCTCGCCCACCAACGTAGTGACGGTCGATTTACCGTTAGAGCCAGTAATGCCAATCACACAAGGTTTACGGTCAGCAATCTCACGGGCAAATAGCTCAACATCACCAATCACTTCGATACCCATATCCACAGCGGCACGTACCTCTGGGGTATAAGTGGCAATGCCTGGACTGATAATGATCTGCGTCGCTTGCACAAGATAACGGCAATCGAATCCGCCAGAAATCAGCTTCACATCAGGAAAAGACGTCGCTAACGTTTCGGCGCCCGGAGGCTGCCGACGACTGTCCATCACCAATGGCGTAATGCCCTTTCCACACAAATAGCGCACCACGGACAAGCCCGTGGCCCCCAAACCTAACACTATGTGTGAATACTGATTTTGCATAACCAATTACCTTAACTTCAACGTGGCTAAGCCAAGTAAGACGAGGAATATCGAGATAATCCAAAAACGCACTATCACTCGAGGTTCAGGCCAACCTTTTAACTCATAGTGATGGTGTATCGGCGCCATGCGGAAAATACGCTGGCCGCGTAACTTGTACGAACCCACCTGCAGGATCACCGACAGGGTTTCCATCACGAACACGCCGCCCATAATCACTAACAAAATCTCTTGGCGAACGAGCACTGCAATTGTGCCCAGTGCAGCACCTAATGACAGAGAACCCACATCGCCCATGAAGACTTGCGCAGGGTAAGTGTTGAACCACAAAAAGCCCAGACCCGCACCGACAATGGCGGTACAGACAATCACAAGCTCACCAGAACCGGGTAAATGCGGGATATGTAAGTAATTCGCAAACTGAGCGTGACCCGACAAATAAGCAATCAATGCAAACGCCGCCGCGACCATTACCGTCGGCATAATCGCCAAACCATCGAGACCATCGGTTAAGTTCACCGCATTACTCGAACCCACTATCGTGAAGTACGCCAATACGATAAATACGGCGCCGAGTTGCGGCATCACGTCTTTAAAGAAAGGCACCACTAATTGGGTTTCGCCTGGATTGGCCGCTGTGGCATACAGAAAAAAAGCAATAAGCAGCGCAGCCAAAGATTGCAGAATGTACTTCCAGCGCGCGATCAAACCTTTAGTGTCTTTACGCACCACTTTGCGGTAATCGTCGATAAAGCCGATCAAACCGAAACTGCCGAGCACAAACAGCATGACCCACACATAGCGGCTACCGAGATCGCCCCACAGCAACACGCTGATGAAAATAGCAGCCAATATCAGCAAGCCACCCATAGTCGGCGTGCCACGCTTACTAAAATGTGATTCTGGACCATCGTTACGCACAACCTGACCAATTTGCAGTATTTGCAAACGTTCAATCAGTTTAGGGCCAAACCATAAGCTAAAAACCAATGCAGTCAATAAGCCTAAAATGGCTCGAAATGTTACATAGGAAAACACGTTAAACCCGGTATGAAAACGGGTTAAATACTCGGCCAGATATACCAGCATTTACACTAACTCCCCACGCCCGAAGGCTACTGTTAGGCCATCCACGACCCGCTCCATGGCGGCGCTACGTGAACCTTTAACGAGAACCGTTACCTGTCCCGGCAACTGGTTTATATGCTTTATAAGTTTTTCTACTAACGTCGCCACACTGTCATAGTGCTCCGCACCGAAAGCTTGGCTCGTGTGCTGACTTAAAGTTCCGGTACAAAACAAGGCATCAATCCCCTGTTGCTTGGCCAGTTGCCCTAGTTCAGCGTGTAAAAGGGGCGCATTGTCGCCTAATTCTCCTAAATCTCCCAGTACCAGACAGCGATTTTCAGAAATTTCCTTTAACCAAGCGATCGCAGCGCCAACGGACACAGGATTTGCGTTATAGCTATCGTCGATTAGACGCACGCGTCCCAATTGACTCGGCTGCATACGTCCTTTCACTGGCGTTAATTGGCTCAAGCCTTCAGATATTTCAGTCAAACTCAATCCCAAAGCAATACAAACACTTGCAGCGGCGAGAGCATTACTCACCTGATGACGACCCGCCAACGGCAATACCACTTGGCAAGATTCACCTAAATAATTGAGCATAAAACGATAGCAACCATCCGCATTAGTCTTATGGCCTGTCGCTATCACGTCGATATGACGTTTAGCGGCGCCATCTTGCTGGGAGAAGCTCAGTTGCTTATAAGGTCTTGCCTTAACGCTCATAAAATCAGCGAAGGCATCATCGGCGTTGATGATGGCAGTGCCATCGGCCTGCAGATGATTAAAAATCTCTGACTTCGCCTGTGCGACACCTGCTTGTGATCCAAATCCTTCTAAATGGGCGCTGCCGACGTTATTCACCAGCGCGACGTTTGGACGCACAAGTCCCGAGGTGTAATCGATTTCACCTTTATGGTTAGCGCCGAGCTCGAATATCCCAAACTCATCCGCTGGCGTTAAACGCAGCAAAGTGAGCGGCACACCAATCTCATTATTAAAATTGCCAGCGGTATAGAGGATTTGATGCTTTGCCGACAGAATGGTCGCGATCATTTCCTTCACGCTGGTTTTGCCGTTTGAGCCAGTCAAAGCAACACAAATCGGATTGATCTGGTCACGAACATAAGCACCAATCGCACCCATGGCCTTTTGACAATCAGCCACAATGAGCTGCGGGACATCAAAAGCTAATTCACGCTCAACCATTAACGCCGCGGCGCCGTTCGCAATAGCTGTTGCGGCAAAATCATGGCCGTCAAAGCGCTCACCCTTTAAGGCAACAAACAGGGTTGCAGCGCCGATTTTGCGGCTATCACTGCTTAAATCTTGGATGGTGACGTCGTCACCGACTCGATGCACGCCTAAGTGTTGACTTAGAGTCTCGAGAGAAAGAGGGATCATCTTGATTGCTCCAATGACCGGTGTGCCAATACACATCCATCATAATGTTGACTTAGGGTCCCGAGAGAAAGAGGGATCATCTTGATTGCTCCGCTAACAGGCGTGCCAGGGCGCGTTCATCATAGTCATGACGCACACCTGCCGCCTCTTGGTAAGTTTCGTGGCCTTTGCCCGCAAGCAAGATCACATCGCCAGGTTTAGCCAATGCCACAACCTCTTTAATTGCTGCGATACGGTCAACCTGAGTCAATGCCTGCTGAGGGTGGGTTAGCCCTTGGATAATATCGGTAATAATTTGCGCGGGGTCTTCACTGCGCGCATTGTCGCTGGTCACCATAATGCGGTCAGCATATTGCTCTGCTGCTTGGCCCATCAAAGGACGCTTGCCCTTATCACGGTCGCCACCACAGCCAAATACGCACCATAAATCACCGGCACAATGGCGACGTAGCGCGTTTAACGCTTGTTCAATCGCATCGGGTGTATGGGCATAATCGACCACTAAGGTGATGTTATCCGCTGTAGTGAAACGCTCCATACGACCTGCAACGGGCGTTAAATATTGCACCTGCTCGGCTAACGCTTTCATATCAAAACCTTGCAGATACAAGGCCGATAACGCCGCGAGTAAATTAGAGAGATTAAAGGCACCAAGAAGTGGCGAGTGGATTTGAGTCTCGCCCTCGGGCCACACTAAGGTTGCACTGACACCTTGATCGTCAAACTTGGCATTTTTGGTATAAAAAGCCTCACCTTGATGACCTTCAATGCTAAAACCCCAAATCTGCGCAGGCACAGGCTTAAGCTCAGTCAACCAAGACACGCCAACTGCATCGTCGAGATTCAATAAACCGTGACCTAACGTGCTGAAACGAAATAGGCTTTGTTTAGCGGCGGCATAGCTTTCCATATCGCCGTGGTAATCGAGGTGATCGCGAGTCAGATTAGTGAACACGGCAACATCAAATGGTACTGCGTCGACGCGGCCTTGCACTAAGCCGTGACTCGACACTTCCATGGCGCAGACACTCGCGCCTTGGGCTTCAAACTCATGCAACTGACGCATTAAGGTAATCGCATCAGCTGTGGTGTTACCACTATCAACAAGCTCGCCCCAGAGACCATTGCCAAGGGTGCCCATGACGGCGGCTTTGCGCCCCAATGAAGTCACCAGTTGTGCAATGAGTTGACTCGTAGAGGTTTTACCGTTAGTTCCGGTAATGCCGATAACCCCAAGGGATGGCATAACGGCAGACTTGTGCGCTAAGGGATAACGCTGGGCGGCAATTGCCGATACCTGACGACTTAACTGAAAGAAATAAATCTGTACACCGTGCTCGGCATTATCGCCCAGCAACACTTTGCCATGTTGGTCAGCATCATCCGTGTGAACTAATACGCCTGCTGCACCTAAATCTAAGGCTTTTTCAATAAACTGTCTGCCATCGACTTTATGTCCTGGCAGCGCCAAAAACACATCGCCGCGACGTATTGCGCGGCTATCTAAGGTCAGATCATTGAAGGACTGCGCGCCAGCATAATGTAGCCAAGGCGCTAGCAAATCCCGTAATAACATCATTCTGCTCTCCCAGCGGCGATTCCCGCCAATTGCACTTGTTCTTTATCGGTAATGGGTTCAACGTTTAACATTTGCAGTGCGCCAGACATGACTTTGGCAAATGCAGGCCCCGCCACTGAACCACCATAATAGAGATCGCCCTTAGGCTCGTTCACTACCACCACTATCGCTAATCTAGGATTATTCGCAGGAGCAACACCCGCAAATAAAGCAACATAATCATCACCATAGCCACCAGCAACTGCCTTACGACTTGTGCCAGACTTACCTGCAACTGGATAACCGTCGATGTGCGCTAAAGTACCAGTGCCACCTTTTTCCGTTACGCCGACTAGCATTTGCATCACATCGTGGGCCACATTTTCAGAAATGACTCGCTCACCGACAGGTGGCTTTTTCAGTTTCATTATCGAGACAGGGAACAAAGTGCCGCCATTGCCTAAGGTGGCGTACATGCGCGCGAGTTGAAGTGTTGTTGCTGTTAAGCCGTAACCAAACGACAAGGTGGCACGTTCAAAGTCTGACCAACGGTGGCGATCTTGAATCAAGCCAGCGCTTTCACCCGTGAGGTTAATTCCCGAAAAACTACCAAGTCCCATGGATTGATAAGTGCCGAGCAGTTGCTGCACCGGAATAGACAAAGCCAATTTACTGATGCCGACGTTACTGGATTTAGCCAAAATACGCGCCAAACTCATATCGCCATAGTTAGCGGGGTCACGTACTTGGCGACCACCTAAACGCATCCAACCCGGTGAAGTGGCAATAATATCGGTCGATTTAACTGTGCCAGCTTCAAGCGCTGCGGCTACCACAAATGGCTTAATGGTCGAACCCGGCTCAAAGGTATCTGTCATAGCACGGTTACGCATTCTGAAGGTTTGCAGATTGTCGCGCGCATTGGGGTTATACGAAGGCGTATTCACCATAGCCAAGACTTCACCCGTGTGAATGTCGAGGACGACAATCGACCCCGAAGTCGCTTGGTTCATCTCAGTGGTGCGTTTTAATTCGCGATAGGCTAATTGTTGGATCCTATGATCGATACTCAGCACGAGATCGTTAGGGCTCTCACCTTCCTGCACTATATCGAGACGCTCGACGACATGACCATCACGTGACTTACGCACTTTTTGTTTGGAAGGCGTACCTGTTAACCAACTATTATAAGCATTTTCAACACCTTCAATCCCAACATCATCTATATTAGTGATGCCGATTAACTGAGCTGTGATTTCACCACCAGGATAATAACGGCGAGATTCAGACTTTAGAAATACACCGGGTAATTTAAGCTGAGTAATATAGTCCGCAACCGCAGGGGTAATTTGGCGTTTCAAGTAGGTGAAGCGTTTGGTAGGGTTACTGCGCACTCGCTCTAACAAATCCTCGAGGGGCTCATGCAACACATCTGCTAAGGCTTGCCAGCGGCGCATATCGGCAAAACCATTACTATCATTGACTTGTTTTGGATCGGCCCAGACGGCTCGTACAGGTACGCTCACGGCCAACATGTCGCCATTACGGTCGGTGATCAAGCCACGCTGCACTTCACGACTTGTTGTCCGCAATGTTCGCATGTCACTTTCGTGACGTAATTTGTCGGGCTCGATAATTTGAATGTAAGCTGCGCGTCCCACTAGGCTGCAAAACAACGCACACACAAACCCGACCACTACGTATAAACGCCAGTGGATCAATTGAGGTTTTTGCGGTTTGCTTACCCGTTTGATTTTCGCTTGCCTAGTCATATCTTCCCTATACTCACGGCACCTTTACCACAACTTCTTCGCTGGGTAACGGACGACTCATGTTGAGTTCCTTAGAGGCAATACGCGTAATACGACTGTGCTCAGTCTGCGATTGCTCTTCTAATAATAAATTGCGCCACTCAATATCTAATCTATCTCGCTCCTGCAGTAACTGGTCCCACTGGGTTGTCAGTTGACGGCTAACATGACTGCCATAGACCACGGCAACCGCATTACTCAGCACAAGCAAGGCTAATAACAAGATCCATTTGTGCAGCCATAAATCATGTAAAACGATCCGTGGCAGATTAATCGAGGGCTTACTCACAGTGCGCCCCTTAGTAATCTAAACGCTCGGCAATGCGTAACACTGAGCTGCGAGCTCTGGCATTGCGTTCGATTTCTTCGTCGGATGGCATAATCGCCTTGCCCACGGCACGTAACTTACGCGACTTGTTAATTTGATCTTCAGTAACCGGAAAACCGTGCGGTACACTTTCGCCTTGGCTATGACGACGAATAAAACGCTTCACGATACGATCTTCTAAAGAATGAAAACTGATGACCGACAAGCGTCCTTGGGGAGCAAGCACATTGACGGCTCCTTCAAGTGCCTGATCAATTTGATCTAATTCACTATTGATATAAATGCGGATCGCTTGAAACACCCGAGTCGCAGGGTGCTTATTGCGTTCTTTATTTTTAGTGATACGCGCAATTAAATCGGCTAAATCTTTGGTACGTAAAAACGGCGTTTTCTCACGGTCGGCAGCGATGCAGCGGGCGATATGACGGGCATTTTTCTCTTCGCCGTAGGTTTTAAATACCCAAGCCATATCTTCAATTTCGGCACGAGCCAACCATTGCGCAGCCGTTTGGCCTTGGCTGTTATCCATACGCATATCGAGTGGACCATCGCGCAAAAAACTAAAACCGCGTTCAGCATCGTCTAGCTGGGGTGAAGACACACCTAAATCGAGTAATACGCCATCAATTTTGCCCACAAGCCCAAGCTCTTCGACGTAATCGGCTAATTGACCAAAGCCGCCATGCACGATTTGAAAGCGTGGATCGTCAGCAAATTGTTTGGCCGCTTCAATCGCTTGAGGATCACGATCGATGGCGATCAATCGACCATGTTCACCGAGTTGTTGTAATACTTGTCTTGAATGACCACCGCGGCCGAACGTGCCATCGATATAGATGCCATCGTCTTTGATGTTTAAACCGCCAACCGTTTCTGCTAGCAGTACGGATAAATGGGCAAATTCTTGACTCATTACTCTCTTCTTATTTAGTTATCACGACTCGTTAAAGTGAAAAATCCGCGAGGCGCTCATTATTAACGAGATCCTCACTTCGAATCGTTTCCTGACATTCATCAATTTGCTGCAGCCAAGATTGCTCATCCCACAGCTCAAATTTATTCAATTGCCCCACCAGCATGATGCGCTTATCTAAATTGGCATATTGCCTTAACGGTGGCGGCAGTAATATGCGCCCATTACCGTCGAGCTCCACTTCGTGGGCGTAGCCGAGTAACAGGCGTTTTAAGGATCTCTGGGTTTTATCGGTATCTGAAAGCTTCAACAACTTAGCTTCGATCAATTCCCATTCGTGAATGGGATACAAGAGTAAACAGGCGGATTGGATATCGACGGTAATCACGATGCGGCCTTGGTGCTCAAGCTGCAAAGGTTCGCGGTATCGCACTGGAATAGCGATCCGTCCCTTTGTATCTAAGTTGATAGCACTGGCTCCACGAAACACGCTAATTCATCCTATCCTTTGATTTTTGATCCACAAATATCCACTATTTCCCACAACTGCTAAGTTTAGGGACAGTCGACAAGCATTGTCAAGGGATGGGATCCTTTTATAAATCCAGTCGGCAAGCGGGTTAGCCGCATGTTGAGCACTTAACCGCGCGACAAACTTTTGACAAGAAAAACCATTAGAGATTGACTAAACAGAGGAAACAACAGGAATAAATAGCGCCGATATATTCAGCAACCTTTTGCTTTCAGGTGCTTGCGATGAAAAAAATGGGGAATTATTTCTGTCTTTGTGGGATTTTACGGGTCGAGAAATAACGTCAAACTCAAAAACGCAACAAAACAAACTTACGTCCATCCTTATTCGACAGTCAAAAAAGAGTTGAAATCAGCATAAAAATCTAAATTTTTATTCCAAATAAAGACGTTCATCTTTTTACTAATGGCTGAATATTAATGTCGCGATTGCGAGAAAGATCAAAAATCCCACGTAAAATCCACCAAAAGAACCACTTTATCCCTACACATTCACCTTATACCCGCACTAGCTACCTAATGACTCGCCCTATTCGCCTTAACAAGTTAAACGGCGTATAGTCTAAATATTGACCGACTTCAGCCGATATCATATTAAGAGGTGTAATAACAAGGAGGCGTTATGAGTGGATTGGATAGCATTTATGCCATGCTGGCACAGCCAGTAAAAGCCGTGTTTCACCCTAAACGGGTTGTTGACCAAGTCAGCAGTGCAAGCGCAAATGCCCCCGATAGCCATGAAACACCGCAGTCGCAGTTACCTCCAGCGTTAGAAAGCCGCAATACTAAAGTCAGGGAAAGACGCAAAGAATCAGATAACAATAAAAATAAGAAACGCCGTGCATCGGATGAAACCGAAACGCTAAAACTAAAAGAAGGTGTCGTACTTGAAGTGACCGATGATTCCGCAGAAATCAAGAAGCCACCGAGCCAACATATCATTGATGTAGAAGTATAAATCCGTACTGATATAAAACGGAAAAGGCGCAATCCCATTGGATTAGCGCCTTTTTATTAGCCTCTTTTTAGCAGCACTATCGAGCATGCCTGAAATCAGGCCAGATTTCGAATCATGCGATACCTCAAATTAAGTTTTATCTCAAACCAATGCCGCCTCAAGGCGTATTGTTTAAGTTCGAGTTCTGGCCACCGCGTCCTGCCAACCTGTGTATAGCTGTACTCGAGTTTGGGCATCGATATTAGGGATAAAATGCTTATCGATACAGGCTTTGTGCTCAAGCTCTATCACACTCTCCCAAAAGCCCACTGCCAACCCAGCTAAAAATGCCGCACCCAAAGCGGTTGTCTCACAAACGCTTGGCCTTAACACTTCGACATCGGTAATGTCGGCTTGAAATTGCATCAAAAAATCATTAGCGACCGCGCCGCCATCCACCTTTAAACGCTTAAGGCTGACGCCACTGTCTTTGATCATGGCATCGAGTAAATCTTTACTCTGATAAGCGATGGATTCTAACGCCGCCCGAATAATATGATTACGATTCGCCCCGCGCGTCAGACCAAATAGCGCACCACGGGCATTGGGATCCCAATAGGGCGCACCGAGTCCCACAAAAGCGGGCACCAGATACACGCCATTAGTATCGGCGACCTTAGAGGCAAAATACTCGGTATCACTGGCATCACGAATAAGCCCCAGTTCATCTCGCAACCATTGAATGGTCGCACCGCCCATAAAGACTGAACCTTCAAGAGCATAGTTCACTTCACCCTTAGGCCCCACGGCAACTGTAGTCAATAAGCCATGGTTTGAGCGCACCGCTTTTGTCCCTGTATTCATCAACAAAAAACAACCAGTACCGTAGGTATTCTTCGCCATGCCGGGCTCGACACATAGCTGACCAAAAAGCGCAGCCTGTTGATCGCCCGCCATTCCTGCAATTTGGATTTCACTGCCTTCGCCAGCAATCCGTGTTGTACCATACACGCTGCAGGAAGGTTTAACGTCAGGCAACATAGACAAGGGAATATCTAAGGCTTCGAGTAACTTATTATCCCAAGTCAGGCTATGGATATTGAATAGTAGAGTGCGGGCAGCATTGGTGGGATCGGTAACATGCACCTTGCCCTCGGTTAACTTCCACACGAGCCAAGTATCGATAGTGCCGAACAACAACTCACCACGCTCGGCTTGCTCACGGGCATTGGGCACATTATCTAGAATCCATTTGATCTTAGTGCCTGAAAAATAAGGGTCGAGTAATAAACCGGTATTCTCACGCACATATTCTTCTAACCCTTGAGCTTTGAGTTGCTCACAAATCTCAGCGCTGCGACGGCACTGCCACACAATCGCGTTATAAATAGGTTTACCTGTGGCCTTCTCCCATATAACAGTGGTTTCCCGCTGATTGGTAATGCCAATGGCCGCCACTTCATCGCTGTGAATACCCGCACGCGCCAATACTTCAATTAACACTGAACTTTGGCTTGCCCAAATCTCCATGGGATCATGCTCGACCCAACCCGGATTAGGGTACAACTGGGTAAATTCCCGCTGGGACACGCTGACAATGTTTGCGTCGTGATCGAACACTATCGCCCTTGAGCTGGTCGTGCCTTGATCTAATGCCACCACGTATTTTTTCTGCACGCTACTATCCTATCTGAACTCTCCGCCGCCTTTTTATGCTAGGGAGAATTAACATGATCCACCGACTTATGCAGTGAATATATTAGGAATTTACCGCCGTGACCAGCAAGCAAGCCGTAAAACAAGATAACGCCACCATGCTATAGCCATAAAAAAGCCCTGAAGATTCAGGGCTTTTTTTAACATACTGAACTTACATCTTGTAGCTCATTTGGATACCCGCAAGCCATACATCGCCGCTTGCTTCGCCGTTAAAGTTAACAGTCGCGAGGTTCAATAGGTTTTGCTGTTCGTTGATTGGCGCATCGCCAGTCGCTTTAATATAAGTCACAGCAAAATCAACGTTCAGGTTCTTAGTTGCCTGATAACCTGCGCCCACAGAGAACCACAGACGGTCAGAGTCTGGAATTGTGGTTGTGCGCCACTCGTCATTTGCCGCCGTTTTATCTAAAGCAACACCGGCACGCACTAACCAGTCGTTATTCACTTGATAAGTCGTCCCTAGCGCGAAGCGCCAGTTATCTTCGAAGTGCTCTTCTTTAACTAAATCAGACTCTAAACCGCCCTTAGGTTTAACTTCACCAGGGAAATAAGCCACTAGTTGATCGAATACACTCCAATCGGTCCAGTTTACACTCGCATGCATGGCCCAGTTATCGGTCAATTGGTGATGGGAAGCTATCTCTGCAAAAGCGGGCAATTCAAGCGGTAAATAACCTTCAATGGACACATCTTGGCCGCCAGTGTACAGAACACCAGACGCATGGCCATCTAAGTCCAGTTGCACGCCGCTGTGATAAGCAAAACCTAAACGGTGAGCAGGATTAATTTGCCAGCTTGCACCTAACTGCCAGCCGTAACCCACATCATCACCCTTCATGCTTTTCAGCTCAGTGCCACCTGGAGGTAACATAGCCTGCACAGGAGCCGGCAGAGCAGGTTTGATACCATCAACCCAACCTGGTAATGAGGCACCAATTTCGCCTTCACCATAAACGATCCGTACACCAGCACCGACGCTGACAGCATCATTGATGCGATAAGCGATGTTTGGATTAAATTCAACGGTCGTAACCGAAGTCTTATTACCAAAAATAGCCGCTGCGTGGGTCGCGGGTAATTCAGTGGCTAGACCATAATTAGAGTTTACCGCTAGGCCCCAAGTCCATTGATCATTTAGCTGATTTGAATAATAAAAATTTGGCACGAGTGCGTCATCAGCCACATCCAGTGCGTCGCCACCTTTCATAACAACAGGATTTGGACCAATTAACGGTGAGCTAAGGCTCACATCACCAGTCACATCGACGTTTGGCATAACGTAAATGCCACCCGCGGACAACTGGCGTCCTTCTAAATAAGTGAGCATTGCAGGATTTCGACCTTGAGCCGAAGCGTTATCCGCCATAGCGGCTTCACCCGCAAAGGCGCGACCTAAACCTGTAGCAGAGTATTCCGCAAGTTGAAAACCCGCGGCATGGAGTTGAGTCGTTGAACTTAACAAGGCTGCAGTTACAGCCAAAGTCAGAAGACGTTTTTGCATTGTTATTCTCTAATCATATTATTGTTATCTGTACTACTTAGATGAGTACTGCGGCGTTCAGGCAAAATAGAGCAAACACTCCATATTGAATGCGCAGCAGTTTACTTATGCAGAAGATGTTTGCAACCAAAGGAGATAAAACAGACAAAAACTCTAAAGAAATACAAATTTAAAACAGATTTAGTGACACACATCACCATTCAAACAAAAACCAACCTTTAAACACTCAAAAATCATTCACGACAGTCGTGAGATTCAAATTATGAACCCAACAAATACCAATATTAAACAATAAGATAAAAAATTAAAACTTTGGAACACCTGTAAATCATTTAAACTCGACAAATACAGCATAAATCACTGCAGAGAATAAAATTTTCTAGTATCAAAACGACAATAAAAATTTATGCTTTAAAATACAATTAATTAAATTAAGAGTGTTTTGAGATTTAAAACAAAAACGCCTAGGTATTAACCTAGGCGCATAAATATAGACTCAACACGAGTACAAATGTGCGCTGAAAGTTTAGCGGCGCCAACTTTGGATTTGAGTTTCGTACTGACTGATTTGCGCAGCATGGGACAAGGTCAGCCCAATAGCATCTAACCCATTGAGTAACTTATGTCTCGCCGACTCTGCCAGCGTAAAACTAAACTCAGCACCTGACGGTGCAATCACTTTACAGCTGGTGAGATCAACCGTGATTTGCGCGCCTTCTTCTGCCGCCACTTCGTCCATCAACTGACGCACCTGCGCATGGGTTAACGCCACAGGCAATAGGCCATTATTGATTGAGTTGCCGTAAAAAATATCGGCAAAACTCGGCGCTATAATGGCGCGCAAACCAAAGTCCGCCAGCGCCCAAGGCGCATGTTCGCGGCTTGAACCACAACCAAAGTTTTCCTGCGACAAAAGAATTGAAGCGCCTTTATAACGAGGCTGGTTCAATGAAAACTCAGGATTAGGCACATCGCCCGCATCATCTAAATAACGCCAGTCATGAAATAAGTGCACGCCAAAACCATCGCGCGTCACCTTAGACAAAAACTGTTTCGGAATGATCTGATCCGTATCGATATTGGTGCTGTCGATCATGACCGCAAGCCCGGTATGGGTCGTAAAAGGTTGCATTAACTTCTCCTCTTGGGTTTACGGTAATTAGTAAGGTTTACGAATATCGACAAAATGCCCAGCCACCGCAGCGGCGGCGGCCATCGCCGGGCTCACCAAATGGGTACGACTACCACGGCCTTGGCGACCTTCGAAATTACGATTACTGGTCGAAGCGCAGCGATCACCCGCTTCTAATCTGTCATCATTCATCGCTAAACACATGGAACAACCCGGTAAACGCCACTCAAACCCGGCTTCGATAAATATTTTATCTAAGCCTTCGGCTTCGGCTTGGGCTTTCACTTGACCAGAACCTGGTACAACAATCGCGGTGACGCCACTCGCCACTTTACGACCTTTGGCATGTACGGCGGCGCTGCGTAAATCTTCAATCCGTGAGTTAGTGCAAGAGCCGATAAATACCTTGTTGATGTTGATATCTGTCATAGGCGTACCCGCACTCAGGCCAATGTATTCTAAAGCCTTCTCCATACTGGCACGGGTGCTTGGGTTGGCTTCATCAAGAGGATTAGGCACTTTGCCATCGATCGCTACGACTTGGCCGGGGTTAGTGCCCCAAGTCAATTGCGGTGCGATATCAGCGGCATCTAATTCAACGACAGCATCAAATACGGCGCCGTCATCGGTTTTAATGGCTTTCCAGTAAGCGACTGCCTCAGTCCAATCTTCGCCCTTAGGTGCAAATTCACGGCCTGCTAAATAATCGAAAGTGGTTTGATCCGGCGCGACCATGCCAGCCTTAGCGCCCATTTCAATCGCCATATTGCACACTGTCATGCGGCCTTCCATCGACAGGGCTTCAATCGCCTCACCACAGAACTCCACCACATAACCCGTGCCACCATCCATGCCGATTTTGCCAATAATAGCGAGTACGATATCTTTGGCGGTCACGCCATCGGTGACATGACCACGCACTTCAATCTTCATGGTCTTAGCTTTTAGTTGACGCAAGGTTTGGGTTGCTAAAACGTGCTCAACCTCGGACGTACCAATGCCAAACGCCAATGCCCCAAAGGCGCCATGGGTCGCGGTATGGGAATCACCACAGACAATCACAGTGCCGGGTAAGGTAATCCCTAACTCTGGCCCCATTACATGCACAATCCCTTGATTAGGATGGTGAATGTCATATAAACGCACGCCAAAGTCTTTACAGTTTTGCGCTAGGGTTTCAACCTGAGTGCGTGCCATCGGGCTTAGCGCATCCAAGCTGGCGCTACGGGTCGAAGTGTTGTGATCCATAGTAGCAAAGGTTTTTTCCGGTGCACGCAGTTTGCGGCCCGCCACTTTTAAGCCACTGAATGCTTGGGGAGAAGTCACTTCATGGACTAAATGTCTGTCGACATAAATGATCGGCGCTTCACCTTCAGGAGTCGCTACAACGTGGGCATCCCATACTTTTTGGTACAAGGTCTTTGCGTTCGTCATTACACACCTTCCTTTATAGCATTGGCGATAAAGTCACCCATCTCGGCGGTTGATTTAGCTTGGCTACGCTTATCGCTGCTCAATAGCTCACCGGTTAAGTAGCCAGAATTTAATGTTTTGCTGACGGCACGCTCAATCGCACAAGCGGCTTCTTCTTGCTTTAAGCTGTGGCGCAGCATTAATGCCGCCGACAGAATTTGGGCGATAGGGTTTGCAATGCCTTTGCCCGCGATATCGGGCGCACTGCCACCCGCTGGTTCAAATAAACCAAAGCCAGTGCTGTTCATGCTCGCCGATGACAACAAGCCCATAGAGCCGGTTAACATCGCGATTTCGTCGGATAAAATGTCGCCGAACAGGTTAGAACATAGCATCACATCGAACTCATCGGGACGACGTAGCAACTGCATGGTCGCATTATCGATATAGATGTGTTCAAGCTCGACATCGGGGAAGTCCACCGCCACTTCTTCTACCACTTGGCGCCATAACACTGAACAGGCGAGCACGTTGGCTTTATCCACTGAGGTCACTTTTTTACGGCGACCACGGGCGGCTTCGAAGGCGATGCGGGCGATACGGCTAATTTCGCGACGGCTATAACGCATGGTATCGAAAGCTTCTTCATTTTCGCCTTCGCCTTGACGGCCCTTTGGCTTACCAAAATAAATGCCGCCGGTTAACTCGCGTACACATAAGACATCAAATCCACGGGCGGAAATATCGCTACGCAGCGGTGACATATGTTCTAAGCCATCATGCAATTTAGCTGGGCGCAGATTACAAAACAGTTCGAAGTGACCACGCAGTGGCAATAGCGCGCCGCGCTCAGGTTGTTCATTTGGCGGTAACTTTTCCCACTTAGGGCCACCGACTGAACCTAATAGGATCGCATCGGCCGCTTCACAGCCCTTTAGCGTGGCATCGGGTAAGGGACAACCGTGGTTATCAATGGCAATACCGCCAACATCGAATTCAGTGTATTCGATATTCAAATCGAAACGCGCTTCAACCTCACGCAGCACTTTACGCGCCTCTGCCATCACTTCTGGGCCGATCCCATCCCCTGCTAATACTGCTATTTGATAACTCATACGCCAGCCAACTCCTTTAAATGTAAATGCTTTATGCTCGACCTTGCTATTCTCTGGATGCTTTTAGCGACTAGACGCCGCCTAGCTCTCGATTTTTTTGCATGCTTTGTTTGTAATCGGCAACCTTGTCTGCGCGGCACGTTAAGTTCATCACATGCACTAAAGCGCGTGCCGAGGCTTCAACCACATCGGTTGCCAAACCTACGCCGTGAAAGTTTTGCTCGTGGTAAACCGCGGTAATATCCACTTGGCCTAAGGCATTTTGACCTACGCCTTTAGCGCCTAGCTTGTAGCTGATGATATCGATTCGACGATCGGTTGCGCGGGCAATCGCGTTATAGGCAGCATCAACAGGACCATTACCCGTTGCGGCTTCGGTTTTAATTTCGCCGCCCACTTCGATACGCACAGTCGCCGTAGCAACGCCTTCAGTTGAGTCAGACTGCACCACTAATTGCTGCAATTGATAGTGATTGTCTTCTTCGGCCTGTGCTTCCATAAAGGCTAAGGCTTCTAAATCATAATCAAATACTTGTCCTTTTTTATCTGCCAATTTTAGAAACTCTTCATACAGAGTATCCATATTGTAATCGTGCTCGCTATAGCCCATTTCCTCCATGCGATGCTTGATCACATGGCGACCCGAGCGCGAGGTCATATTCAAGTTGTTGCGATTCAAACCTATGCTTTCTGGCGTCATGATTTCATAGGTATTTTGTGCTTTTAACATGCCATCCTGATGGATGCCCGACGAATGGGTAAAGGCATTGGCACCGACAATCGCCTTGTTCGCCTGCACTGGCATATTGCATAACTGGCTGACTAAATTAGAAGTACGATGAATTTCCTTGGCATTAATGCCCGTTTCTAGCCCTAACATGCCCTTACGCGTCGCTAAAATCATAGCGATCTCTTCCAGTGAACAGTTACCCGCACGCTCACCTATGCCATTGATCGTACATTCAATTTGACGCGCACCGTGCTGTACAGCGGTAATCGAGTTAGCCACAGACAAACCTAAGTCATCGTGGCAATGCACTGAGATCACCGCTTGGTCGATATTCGGCACCCGATTAAACAAAGTCTGAATGATATTGCCAAACTCGCTTGGCACTGTGTAACCGACCGTATCGGGAATATTAATGGTGCGTGCGCCCGCACGAATGGCGGCTTCTACCATACGACATAGATTATCGATGGGCGTACGCCCCGCATCCTCACAGGAAAATTCCACATCGTCGGTAAAACGGCGGGCATACTTCACCGCGCCTACGGCCATCTCTAACACTTGATCGAAAGAACGCTTCAACTTGCTCTCAACGTGAATCGTCGAGGTCGAGATAAAGGTATGGATACGGAATTGATCTGCAACTGACAAGGCCTGCGCCGCTGCATCTATGTCCTTTTCCAATGCACGGGATAAGGCACAAACACGGCTATTTTTGATGGTACGCGCTATGGTCTGCACTGACTCAAAATCACCGGGTGAAGAAACCGGAAAACCCACTTCCATCACATCCACACCGAGACGTTCCAGCGCCATAGCGATCTGTAGCTTTTCTTTGACCGACAAACTTGCGGCTAACGCCTGCTCACCATCACGCAAGGTAGTATCAAATATTATGACTCTGTTAGACATCTCGCTTCTCCATGGAACGTCACCGTTCGTTAGTTAATTTTTGCCGTATTCAGATACAAAAAACCCCGCAACATCGGTGCGGGGTTTGTGAATGCTTTGCCTCTTTATCGAGCGTGCAACACTAAGACCTCCGCGTATAAACCGCGAGAGAGAGAAGGAGGAGGTCGAGTTTGCGGCTAATAATATTCATTTAATCTGTATATTTATTCTGTTTGAATTATTGAGGACGGTTAATATTTAACTTGCCTAGCCGATAGTGTCAACCCTAATTTTTTCATGTTCCACTCATTCAACCTGTCTTAAGGCTAATAACTGTGAGTTTCATCCCCAAATTAGTGATCGATTCCACAGAATTAACCAGCTGTTTGGATTCAGAAATCACTGGGATGTGTTAACTTATTCCCCTTAGAAAAAAATAGTTTTTTATGCAAAAAACGATTAAGAAAAGTTATAATCCCGCCTTAGTGATTAGGGATATTAGAACTTACGCATTTTATATGGAGCACAAAATGGATTTTCGCGTCTTGGTACTGAGCCTGTTGTTATGGCTGTTTCCCTTTGGGGCCAGTGCTATAGACCAATTAGATGAACTCACTGAACTCGTCTACCAATATCCAAGTAAAGCACTCACTCAAATAACAGCGTTAGAAAAACAATTTGCGACCAGTGCAAGCTCAGATATCAATCGACTCAGATTAAGTGTGTTGAAATGCCAAAACCTACTACAAATAGGGGAAAATGAAGCCGCTATCAACGTCGCTCAATTAGGCGAAGCAAACGCTAAACAACTTAAGCTAGATCAAGTACGACCTTACTTTTTGATTTGCCAAGCCGATGCCAACCTTAGCTATAACAATATTCAAAATGCCCTACCTTTGCTTGATTCAGCCATTAACCTAGCGCGACGTTACCAGCAACCACAAGCCTTAGTCGATGCTTTACGCTTACGTGGCCAACTCGATACTGACACTGACAACTTCTCTTCTGCTATCGAAGATTTACGCCTCGCGATTGATATTTATCCGGATATTCATGCTCAAACCCAAAATTGGATTTGGCCACCACAGGCCTATGTGTATGCCGCGATGGGAAATTTACTTTATGCCACCCATGATTTCCCCCAAGCCATGTATTACACCAACTTAGGTATACAAAGTGCCGATGCAAAAGGGAAGGTTTTACACTTTATTTTACGCAATGCAGCTCGGATAGCGCTTGATAATCAAGAGTTTGATTACAGTGATAAACTCGAACAACAAGCTAAAGCGCTTTTACCTGAGCTCGGTTCGCCACTTGAACTCGCCTACAGTTATGCCATTTTGGCCTCAATCGCGCTCGATAAAGGCCGCATTGATAATGCCGAAGAATATCTTTCTATCGCGATTAATACGTTTAAAAAACAAAATCAACAATTAGCTACAATGCGTTCAACTCGCCTACTCGCCCAAATTCGTTTTGCTCAACATCAAGAAGATGCCGCTTTAATCCTCATGAATCACGCAATTGAGCAAGCTGAAAATCTAAAACAGTATTCTGATCTCAAAGGATTTTACGGGATCATGAGCGATCACTACTTAGAAAAAGGAGATTTTAAACAGGCCTATTCTTTCTTACTCAAACGTTATCGAGCGGCCGAGCTCACCAATCAAGCGATGAATAATGCTCGGATATTGCAGTTTAAGGCCCGTCTAAATCAACAAGATCTGCAGCAGGAGCCAAATAGCACTGCACCAGAAAAAGATTCAATCTTACAAGAGCTAAATGTCGATTGGGCCTATAGCACACTGTTCTTAATCGCGATGGCATTATTGGGCGGGGCTATTTGGTATTTGATTGATAAACAGAATAATCGTGCCCCACATATTGAAGGTAATGAACCTGCGGAAACGCTGCTCCAACAAGTCACATCAGCATTAAACAGTGCCAAACAAGGCAATTACCCACTGTCTTTATTATTGTTTAATGCGAGTCAGATCCGTCAAGTTGACCTACCTCTCTTACAGGATGAGCTACAACACAGACTACGGGAGCAAGATAAGTTAATCCGATATTCGATGGATGAAATTGCCATTATCCTGCCGCATACCTCGGCAACTGGTGCTAAAAGAGTCGTTAGTCAGTTGGTTGCTTGCATTCAGCCTTGGCAGGGTTCAAGTAAGGTCAATATTGGTATAGCGGCGATGCAACAGTTTGATACGTTAGAGTCTTTAATTAAGAGAGCCAGTATCAATCAATTGGGCAAGGTTAAAATCAATGAGAATACTTCAAACCATTATTCTCCCGCTAAGTAAGCCGTAATTTCATCGAGAAAAGCATCACCGAAACGACTCAGTTTACGCTCGCCAACCCCGTTGACGGCGAGCATTTCCCCCGCGCTCGTTGGCATCATGGCTGCCATTTCTGCGAGGGTAGCGTCGTTAAAGACTAAATACGGCGGCACATCCTGCTGCTCGGCAATGGTTCTACGCAATAACTTCAACCGTGCGAACAACTTACGGTCATAATTCAACGGTGCTTTAGACTGAGTCGCCTTACGTTTTGTGGTTGTTAACTGAATACGCGGTTCGGCGAGCATTAACGCCACTTCCCCTTTGAGCACAGGCCGTGCCGATGGGTTTAAGGTAATAGATGAGCCGCGGGTCACATCTTGACTCGCCAGTCCCAAATGAATGAGTTGGCGGATCACACTCAACCAATATTCATGGCTCTTGTCTTTACCAATCCCCCAAGTCGTGAGTTTGTCATGCCCTCGATCGACTATCGGTGCGCCTTTCGAGCCGCGCAACACTTCAATTAAGTGATTGATACCAAAACGCTGGCCTAAACGGAAAATACATGACAACACCTTCTGCGCATCTTCAGTGCCGTTATAACGCTTAGGTGGATCGAGGCAAATGTCGCAGTTGCCACAGGGCTCTAGTGCGCTCTCATCAAAGTAATGCAGCAACACTTGGCGGCGACAGGTCTGCGCCTCGGCAAAGGCTGCCATAGTATTAAGTTTATGGAATTCGACCTGCTGCTGCGGCCCAGGTTCAGACTGTTCAATCAAATGTCTGACCCGACCAATATCGGCGGGATCGAACAACATAAAAGCTTCTGCATCGAGCCCATCACGGCCTGCTCGGCCCGTTTCCTGATAATAGGCTTCGATACTTTTAGGGATATCGTAATGCACCACAAAGCGCACATTCGATTTATTGATCCCCATACCGAAAGCCACAGTGGCGACAACAATATCGATTTGATCCTTAAGGAAACTGTCCTGCACGGCACCACGATCTTCCTGCGTCATTCCCGCATGATAGGCCTTAGCATTAAAACCTTGCAGACATAAACGATCGGCAACCTCGTCGACACGGCGGCGACTGCTACAGTAAATAATCCCGTTAGTGCCATTTTGCTGGGTTAAAAAATGCCGTAACTGATTCGCAGCATTGAGCTTTTCCGCCACTGTGTAGCGAATATTGGGCCGATCGAAACTCGAAAGTAAACGGAACGGGTCAATCCCAAGTCGCTCGCAAATACTCTGCCGAGTCGCCTGATCCGCCGTTGCCGTCAGCGCCATCATGGGCACATAGGGGAAGAGTTGTTTTAGCTGGCCAAGCGCCGCATATTCAGGGCGAAAATCATGGCCCCACTGACTGATACAGTGCGCCTCATCGATGGCAAACATCGCCAACTGCAACGACTGCATACGCTCAATAAAATCAGCGGTTAATAAGCGCTCAGGTGACACATAAAGTAGTTTTAACTCACCATGGCGCAGCTGCCTTAATACTTCGGCGCTCTGCTCTCGCGGCAATGAAGAATTGAGATAAGCCGCTGCAACACCGGTTTGCAACAAGCTATCGACTTGATCTTTCATCAAAGAAATCAATGGAGATACGACAATAGTGATGCCATTCATCAGCAACGCGGGGAGTTGATAGCAAAGACTCTTACCGCCGCCCGTTGGCATGATCACTAAGCAATCTTGCCCGCCACAGACACGTTCTATCACCTCCCGCTGACCGTCCCTAAAGTCACGGTAACCAAACACCTGTGCGAGGCGTTGCGAGAGCGGATCATCATGCGTGTCGAGTACGAGCTTTTCCATGGATCTTCTATGTCAAAAGTGAGGGTGCCTATTCTATACCCAAACTAGTTCAAAATGCAGGATTCAACGGTAATTTAAAGCGTTTTAGACGAGGCAATTCACCACGATTGCAGCTATTTTAACCCTAGTGGGCTAAGCCAAAAATAACGAACGCGGGGTAAAATACTTTAAAAACTGCCGAAACTGTGTCGTCATTTTAGCGACGGAGTTGCATTAGCCGTAAACTTCACTGTAGATTAATTGCTCTAAGCCGCACTTTGTTTATCTCAGTGTTGATAACAAATCCAATTACGCCTAATACCGTCACTCAGTGACAAGGACCCCAAAATGACCAGCCCAATCCAAGCCGAAGCTTTGAGAAGAGTCGCAGCAGTATTTGATCAACATGTCCCTTTCCATAATCTACTCGGACTCGATATCAAGCGTTATGACATTGATGGCGTCGAAGTCGTGATCAACATGAAGCCTGAGCTGATTGGCAATATCCACCAGCAAATCCTCCACGGCGGTGTGACAGCAACGGTACTCGATGTGGTTGGCGGACTCACGGCCTTTGCAGGACTGGTCGCCAGTCGTGATGATTGGACGGTCGAAGAGCTGCAGCAACGCCTGCAAACCCTAGGGACAATTGATATGCGCGTCGATTATCTGCGGCCGGGACGCGGCCTCACCTTTACGGGCACGGGCAGCGTCATTCGTGCGGGTAATCGAGTTTCAGTATGCCGCATGGAACTACATAATGAGCAAGGCACCCATATCGCTTTTGGAACAGGGACTTATATGGTGGGTTAGGCGGTTAAATTTAGATGTGTATTACTGCCTTAGGGCTCAAAATTGACTAAGGTAAACGTCTTGATCAACAGGATGTTTACTCACTTTAATCGCCCATTCAATCTATTGCGGAGATATTCTGTAACGAAAAGAACACGGCGATACCCTTGAGTCAGCGGTCAGACACACCTACAATCGCCACCTTGTTGTTCTTCGAAGATGTCTCATGCCAAATCTTGAATACCGCAAAGGGATCCTACTTGCCGTCAGTGCTTACTGTATGTGGGGTTTTGCGCCTTTATATTTCAAATTACTCAACCATGTTTCCGCCACCGAAATTTTGCTCCATCGAGTGATTTGGTCATTCGTGTTTATGCTGATCATTATGCAGTTTATCGGCGGTTTTTCTCGCTTACGCTTACTGTTTAAACAGCCTAAACAGTTGATGGTTCTCACCATTACTTCCATATTGATCGCGGGAAACTGGCTACTATTTATCTGGGCGGTAAATAACGATCACATGCTCGATGCCAGCCTAGGTTACTTCATCAATCCTTTACTCAACGTCTTACTCGGTATGTTATTTCTAGGCGAAAGGTTGCGTAAACTGCAATGGTTTGCGGTTTCACTCGCCAGCGCTGGCGTATTGATCCAGTTAATCTCTTTTGGCTCGATTCCCATCGTCTCACTGGCACTCGCGGGCACCTTTGGTTTCTATGCACTGCTGCGAAAAAAGGTCAATGTGGATGCTAAGGCCGGATTATTGGTCGAAACCGCAGTGTTATTACCGGTAGCGCTGATTTATCTCGTCGCAACCTTAGACACTGCCACGGCGAGCATGCTGACTAACGATTGGCAATTGAATCTGATGTTAATGGCGGCGGGGATAGTGACTACCATTCCTTTGCTGTGTTTTGCAGGGGCAGCGGTACGTATTCCATTGTCTATGCTCGGCTTTTTCCAATATATTGGCCCGAGTATTATGTTTATCCTCGCGGTGAGTCTATTCAATGAGCCCTTCGATGCCGAAAAAGGCGTGACCTTCGGATTTATCTGGAGCGCGCTGCTCGTCTTTACCTTAGATATGGCCTATAAACGCAAAACGGCGTGAGCATTATCACGCCGATAAACACAGTGGCAGAAATGATGACATATGATGATTACTTCTGTAACTGTGCTAAAAACTCACTCCCTTGCGGTACTGTCAGTAATAAACTGTAGCCTTTAGTCGTTGGCACTAACACTAACTGCGATTTATCTGTTATCGCCAAAAATGCCCTGCCTTTCCCTTGTAGATTAAACCAACCCAATTGAAATCCTGGCATGCCTATACCATTCGTTTTAAATCTCGGCGTTAAATCTGCCTCTTGTTGCAAATCGACTATACGTGCCTCGGCGGGCAATAAATCCGCGCGGGATAACTGCACTTTATAGAAGGGAACATCCACTGTGAGCTCTGTATCGGTTAACACTAATTCGGCGCTATTCGATTGATAGAAGACCCAAGAAAATCCGCCCATCATCACCAGCAATATACCTAAACTCGCTGACTTCGCTATCTTAGGCATATTTTTTAGCCATAACATCAGTAAGATACCCGCTAAACCGAGCAATAAGACGATAAAACTGAAGATAGAGGTTTGGGTTAAAGGGGCGAGTTCAAAAAATTGAGGACTCATTGGCAGTATCTCCCGTGCAGTGAAGCCTTAATCTGCCAACAAAGACATATTATGTCAATAAAAATGCCAGCGCTAATATGAGTACTAGGCTGGCATTGATTGGATTGATTTAGAACGGCTTAAAGATCGAGCGCGAGAATTTTTGAGCGGCGTTGATAGTTATACAACTGCTTCTTCTTCTGTGGCAGTGCTTCAACATCTTCAATCACAAAACCATGCTCTAAGAACCAGTGAATGCTCCGAGTTGTCAATGCAAACAAGCGTGAATAACCACGGTTTCTGGCCTGATTGATAATGTTCTTCAGCAGTAAGCTCCCTCTGTCGGCATCGCGATAATCGGGATGCACCACTAAACAAGCAAACTCACCCGCATTGTCCTCTTCAAAAGGATAGAGCGCAGCGCAACCAATCACTAAACCGTCGCGCTCAATCAACATGAACTGTTCGATTTCAATCTCAAGCTGCTCACGACTACGACGCACCAGAATGCCTTGCTCCTCCAATGGACGGATAAGGTTCAACACACCGCCAATATCAGCGATCGACGCACAGCGTAAACGCTCAGCACTCTCAGTGACGATTTGTGTACCAATCCCTTCACGGGAAAACAGCTCTTGTAGTAAAGCACCATCTTCAAGGTAGCTAACTAAATGACAACGTGGCACACCATTGCGGCAAGCATCGATACTGGCTTTGAGAAACGCCATAGTGCCAACACAAGCTGACCCTTGCTCGGCCAGCTTGTTCATGATGTTTTGCGCATCATTTGGCATCAACTCGGCAATTACATCGCCATTACGATCGAGAATACCGTTCTGTGAGCTAAAGCCGATCATCTTGTCTGCTTTAAGCTTAATTGCCACTTGAGTCGCGATTTCCTCAGCGGTGAGATTAAAACTTTCACCAGTAACCGAAGCCGCAATCGGCCCCATCAATACGATGCAGTGATTATCTAACTGACGTTTTAAGCCTTGCACGTCAATACGACGCACTTTGCCACTCAGGCAAAAATCCACACCATTATCCACACCCAGTGGTTGAGCAATCACAAAGTTGCCGCTCACTAAGTTAATTTGCGCACCTTGCATCGGCGTATTACTTAAACTCATGGATAAACGCGCTGTGATATCAAATTGCAGTGCACCTGCAACTTGCTTAATCACTTTGAGCGAATCTTCATCCGTGATACGCACACCGTCGTGGTAGGCAGGCGCAATACCGTTGGCGGCTAATGCTGCATCAATCTGCGGCCTAGCGCCATATACCAACACCACTTTGATCCCTAAACTGTGCAGCAGGGCGACATCATTTAAGATGGCGCGGAATTGATTTTGAGCCAAAGCTTCACCGCCAAGCATGACCACAAAAGTTTTACCTCTGTGAGCATTAACATAGGGGGCAGAGTGACGAAATCCATCAACCAGTTCAGTGGTACGCACGCGTTATTTACACCTCATTTTTGAGCTGGCAGCGTCACTATGACATGCCAGGAATGAATCGATAACTTTCGCGTATGGTATTGCATTTTAATTCACATATAAAGAATTTATTCTCACTAAAGTGCAGCTTTAATGATTTAAAGTGCTTAGAACTGCACTATTTTATATTTTCAGCAAGTGTTCACACTTTTTTAACTTCACAGGGGATGATTCAGCGGCTTAAGTTTGCGAGGCAATTATCTCAACTTGATGACTAGCCACTAAAAAAATGCAAAAAAAAGCCCCTTAAATAAGGGGCTTTTCTCGAAACACTAACCAAGGATTACTTGATTTTGGCTTCTTTGTAGATAACGTGCTGACGAATAACTGGATCAAATTTTTTGATTTCCATTTTTTCAGGCATGTTACGCTTGTTTTTTTCAGTTGTGTAGAAGTGACCAGTCTTAGCTGTAGAAACTAATTTGATCTTCTCACGATTACCTTTAGCTTTAGCCATGATCTATTATACCTTCTCGCCACGGGCACGAAGTTCAGCAACAACAACTTCGATACCTTTTTTGTCGATCAGACGGATACCTTTAGTAGATACACGTAACTGTACGAAACGCTTTTCTTCTTCTAACCAAAAACGGTGGTTTTGTAGGTTAGGTAAAAAACGACGACGGGTCGCGTTTTTTGCATGCGAACGGTTGTTACCAACCATCGGCTTCTTGCCAGTAACTTGGCATACTCTTGACATGTCAATCTTCTCCAAAAACAATTTTAACGCTCGAGCATTAATGTGCCTCGTATGGCCGTCGCCCGAGGCACAAAGAGGGCGCATTTTATACACGATCACAGAGTGAAGATCAAGTGTTAGATTAATTAATCCAGCCTCGTTCTGCAAAAGAAACTATCTCTCGATCACCTACAACCATATGGTCCAACAAGGATACGTCTATGGTTGCTAACGCATTTTTTAATCGCTCAGTTATTCGTCGGTCAGCCTGACTGGGCTCGGCAATACCAGACGGATGATTATGACAAACTATAACTGCTGCGGCCTTTTTCTCCAGCACTAAGCTCACCACTTCACGTGGATACACTGAGGCTGAGTCTATTGTGCCGCGGAATAATTCGACAAATTGAATCACTCTATGCTGGCTATCCAGCAGTAAAACTGCGAACACTTCATAGGAGCGATCGGCCAATTGTCGCATTAAATAGTCCCGAGTTAAATCGGGATTTGTCAAAACCTGACCTCTTTGCAGATTTTCCTGCGCTACACGCCGCGCTAATTCGGCCGCAGCTTGAAGCTGGGCGTATTTTACAGGTCCTACGCCCGGAAGTCGACACACCTGATTTCTTGGGGCACAGAGCAGGTTTCTGAGGCCGCCAAACTCGCAAATAAGCGACCTAGCAAGGTCAACCGCGTTTAATCCGGCTAAACCGTTACGCAGCAATACTGCCAGTAATTCAGCATCCGAGAGATGCGCAGCTCCTTTTTGTAACAGTTTATCTCTGGGACCTTCGCCCTCAGGCCAATCTTTAATCCCCATGTGACCTCCCTGTCATCTCACATATTTTCACTTTACTGAGTATGGACGAGATTTTTTGAACTGGGATAGTCACTAAAATTCACCACTTTGTGATATTGTTGCCGGCATTATTTCTATCTCGGATGATGTCTGTGAGTCTGACAAATAAAAACGTCCTGCTGGGCATTGGCGGCGGTATTGCGGCCTATAAAAGTGCTGATTTAGTACGCCGCTTGAAGGAGCGAGGCTTTGATGTGCGCGTGGTGATGAGCCAAAGTGCGATGGAATTTATCACGCCTCTGACGCTGCAAGCGTTGTCTGGACATCCAGTGGCATCTAGCTTGCTCGACCCCGCAGCAGAAGCAGCCATGGGCCATATAGAACTTGCTCGTTGGGCAGATCTCGTCATCATCGCCCCTGCAACCGCAAACCTATTGGCGCGGATTAATGCAGGCATGGCCGATGAGCTAATCACCACCACGTGTCTTGCCACTGAGGCGCCAATTGCCCTGTGTCCAGCAATGAATCAGCAGATGTACCGTAATCTGGCTACACAAGCGAATTTAACTAGCCTCGCATCACGTGGTTTTACACTTTGGGGCCCCGCCAGTGGCAGTCAGGCCTGTGGTGAAGTCGGCCCTGGTCGTATGTTAGAGCCATTAGACATAGCGGAACTGGCTACACAATTTTTTGCCACGCCTGACGCCGTTGAATTTAAGCCACTCGCAGGACAGTCGGTGCTGATCACCGCCGGACCAACCCGTGAAGCAATTGATCCCGTCAGATACATTTCAAATCACAGTTCTGGAAAAATGGGCTTTGCACTGGCCAAAGCCGCGGCAGATATGGGTGCAGCAGTCACCTTAGTCTCAGGCCCCGTAAATTTAAATACTCCTGAAGGCGTGGTACGCATTGATGTTGAATCGGCGCAAAATATGCTCGATGCTGTTATGGATAACGTTGATAAAAAAGATATTTTTATTGGCTGCGCCGCCGTTGCAGACTACCGCATTAGCGATATTGCTACCTGTAAGATCAAAAAATCGACCGAAGAAATGCAACTTGCGCTGGTGAGGAATCCTGATATCTTAGCCACGGTTGCGAGCTTACCTAACCGTCCTTTTGTGGTGGGATTTGCCGCCGAAACCCATGATGTAGAAGCCTATGCGCGCGATAAGCTCAAACGTAAAAACTTGAACATGATCGCCGCAAACGACGTTTCCATTGCTGGCCTAGGCTTTAATGCCGATGCTAATGCCCTGCGTGTTTTCTGGCCGCACGGCAGTCAAGATTTGCCTGCTACTGACAAACTCACGTTGGCACGGCAATTACTTTCGTTGATAGTGAAAGAAAAAACAAATACATGAAAACACCGATTGAATTAAAAATTCTCGACTCCCGTATCGGCTCAGAATTTCCCTTGCCCGCTTACGCCACCGCAGGCAGTGCAGGCATGGATCTTCGCGCCATGATAGACACGGCTTTAACCATAACACCGGGTGAAACAGTGCTCATTCCTACGGGGATTGCCATTCATGTGGCCGACCCAGGACTTGCAGCGGTGATTTTACCGCGCTCAGGCCTGGGCCATAAACACGGTATCGTACTGGGGAATCTAGTCGGACTCATAGATTCAGATTACCAAGGCCCCTTAATGGTATCTTGTTGGAATCGTGGTGACAGTCCATTCACCTTAGAAATGGGCGATCGTCTCGCGCAACTGGTGTTTGTTCCTGTGGTACAAGCACAATTCAAACTCGTTGATGAGTTCGACAGCTCAGACCGTGGTGAAGGCGGATTTGGCCATTCAGGCACTAAATAATCCCCTAAGTCGTTATTGAGCCAAGGATACTGCAATGGCTGTAAGCCCAAAAATTAATCGTCGTGAACACATTCTGCAATGTCTAGCGCAGATGCTAGAAACCAACCCAGGACAAAGGATCACCACAGCGAAACTGGCCTCAGAAGTCGGTGTATCGGAAGCCGCACTGTATCGCCACTTCCCGAGTAAAGCGCGGATGTTCGAAGGCCTAATCGAATTTATCGAAGAGTCGTTATTGTCGCGCATCAATTTAATCATGGATGACGAAAAAGACACCATGAAGCGCTGCCAGTTGGTACTGCAACTGCTGCTGATCTTTGCCGAGCGTAACCCAGGAATTTCCCGCGTTCTCAACGGTGATGCTCTACTAGGTGAAAATGAACGCCTGCGAAGCCGTATTGGTAACTTATTTGCCAAAATTGAAACCCAGTTAAAGCAAATTTTACGGGAAAAAACCCTGCGAGAAGGTAAAGGCTTCAACTTAGACGAAGCCATATTAGCCAATTTACTGTTAGCCTTTGCCGAAGGCCGAATCGCTCAATTTGTACGAAGTGAATTCAAACTCAAACCGACGACACACTTCGATGAACAGTGGCGTTTTATCCAGCACCAACTTTTACAAAGCTAATGATTTTTCAACATAAAGGACGGTAACTATCGTCCTTTATTTTCGATATTCCTTCCTTGTTTCGCTCCATCTTTTGTTTTATCCTCGAAAAACATTTTAAGAACAAAAAACACAATGATTTTACAAGGATGTCAGATGAAACTCTTCCGATTAGCCATGTTGGCGACACTTTGCTTACCAATACTTCCAATATCCACCTTTGCAGCCAATAGCTCCAACGCGAATGCGTTATCGCAAGCACAATTATTCAGCAAAGGTGATGAGTACTCGGATGTAAAAATATCGCCTACTGGTAAATATTTAAGCGCTATCACAAGTGTCGAAGGTAAAAATGTTCTCTTAGTCTTAGATACCCAAACCAAAAAACTCCTCAATGCGATACGTTTTCCCGGTAATGCTCAAGTCGGCGACTATGAATGGGCCAATAGTGAGCGACTGGTACTGGCAAAAGAATACCTAAAAGGCTGGCAAGACACACCTATCTACTACGGTGAATTGATGGCGGTAAATGCCGATGGTTCACGAAAAGCGTATCTATTCGGCTTCGAGAGTGGCGAGCAACAAACAGGTTCAAATATCAAGAAAAACACACCTATGCGTGCGAGCGCGTTTATCCTCGATCCTCTGCCAGATGATGAACGCTACATGTTAGTCAATGCTATTCCATGGAATGATAGGATCAATCTTGACTTTGAACTATCACAAGATGTCTATCGCGTAGACTTGTTCAATGGCACACGTAAACGCATCACTGGCTCACCTATCGGCCGAGCCCGTTTTATGACAGACCATCAAGGTGAAGTCCGCTTCGTTGCCGGTGAGGACAAACAAAACATTACTAAAGTGTTCTACCGCAAAGACGGTAACTGGGTAAATACCGATAAACTAAATCTAGGTCTTGCTGATTTTAAACCACTCTCCTTTGCCGATGATAAAAATACGATTTATGCCGCGGGTCGCTCCCAAGGTGAAACCTTAGGAGTTTACAAAATTAATCTCGAAACGGGCGATAAAACTGAAATCATTCAGGATGAAAACGTTGACCCTAACAACTTTTGGATTAACGGCACCAATAAACAACTTTACGCAGTTGAGTTTGAAAATGGCTACCCAAGTTATGCCTTTGTCGATAATGAGGATTCGCACGCTAAATTGCTAAAAGATCTGCTTGGTGCTCTCCCCGGCCATCAAGTACGAATTGTTAGCGAAACCCGAGATGCAGAAAAACTCGTTGTACTTGCGTTTAACGATCGAAACCCTGGCGATTACTACATATTTGATACGAAAACACTAAAACTTGAATATCTAGCCGCCGCTAAAAAATGGCTCGACCCAGAGCAAATGGCTGATGTTAAACCCATCAGTTTCACCAGCCGTGATGGTAAACAACTCCATGGGTATCTAACGCTCCCCTTTGGTAAAGAAGCTAAAAACCTACCCTTAGTCGTCAATCCACACGGTGGTCCACACGGTATCCGTGACTGGTGGGGCTTTGACCCACAAAACCAATATCTAGCAAGCCAAGGCATAGCCGTTCTACAGGTCAACTTCCGTGGCTCAGGTGGATATGGCGATCAATTTGAACGCGCAGGCTATCAAAAATGGGGCTCAGATATTCAGCACGACATTATCGACGCAACCCAGTACGTTATTGACCAAGGTTTTGCCGATAAGGAACGCATCTGTATTGTTGGCGGCAGTTTTGGTGGGTACAGCGCCTTGCAGAGCGCTGTGCTTGCGCCAGATATGTTTAAATGCGCCATAGGTGTAGCTGGCGTATATGATCTTGAATTGATGTTTAATGAAGGCGATGTCGCCAACAGCCGTTCTGGTACTAGCTATCTCAAGGATGTGCTTGGCCAAGATAAAGCGGTACTTAAAGCAATGTCTCCTTCTGAAAACGTCGATAAACTCAAAGCAAACATACTATTGGTGCATGGTGGTGAAGATGAGCGAGCGCCAATTGAGCAACTCGAATCCCTCGAAAAAGCCCTAAAAGCTCACAATTATCCTTACCAAAAACTGGTGATGGACAATGAAGGCCACGGTTTTTATAACGATGAGCATAGAGCGAAGTACTATGAACAAATGCTCAGCTTCCTAAAAACCAATCTGAAACTTTAGAATTAACTCAAACTTGCCGACACTGCTAGGCTAAACTCGATTGACAGTGGCAAATTTAAAGCCGATATCCGATAAGGACTATCGGCTTTTTCATGTGGCCTATGCGCGTTTTTCGGTATGAATTGTCTGCAATTCGCGCTATCCTCCTCCCCCTATTCTTGCCCTAGCGAGAATAACAATAATTTGTATCTGATGCTGAACAGCCCAAGTACCACGCGATGATCAGCATAGGTTTTCTGTTATAGCCGCTACGACGTAGTGGAGGATAAGATGGCATTAAGTGAAGCAGCAGTAAAAGTACAAGCCGCGTTATTAGAACGTGGACTTGAAACCCCAATGCTCCCAAGCGTTTACAGCAGTGAAGAACGTAAAGACAAGATTGAACATCATATGAAAGAAATCCTGACATTAATGTCATTGGATCTATCAGACGATAGCCTTGCCGATACGCCGCGCCGCATTGCTAAAATGTACGTCGATGAAATCTTCTCCGGCTTAGATTATGCGAACTTCCCTAAGATCACGGTTATCGACAATAAGATGGGCTTCGATGAAATGGTGCGAGTGCAAGACATTAGCCTCACCAGTACCTGCGAACACCATTTAGTGACGATCGATGGCACTGCGACCATAGCTTATCTACCACGCAAAAAAATCATTGGTTTATCAAAGATTAATCGCATCGTGCGTTTCTTTGCCCAACGTCCACAAGTGCAAGAGCGTTTGACTCAGCAAGTGTTAGTCGCGCTGCAAACCTTGCTCGAAACCAAAGACGTTGCCGTTAAAATGGATGCCGTGCATTACTGTGTAAAATCCCGTGGCGTGATGGACTCCACCAGTTCGACCACTACCACAGCGCTGGGCGGCATTTTCAAATCTAACCCCGCGACCCGCGCCGAGTTTTTGCACCAGTCTAAATAAATGTATTGAAACTTAACGCTATTTAAAACGTGTCGAAATCAATAGCAATCAATACAACTCAATAAAAAAACGCTGCGATTCCTTCTATAGAATCGCAGCGTTTTTTGTTTTCATACCCACTCAATCAAACCTTTCTCAACCTAGCTAAGATCAATGCCGGCTGATTAACTGATTTCACCAAGCCAGCGATAGCCACTTGATCAATACCAGCCGCTAAGCGCTAGACTTAAATCCCGTATTGCTCGCGGTACTGGCTCACGGCGGCAAGTTGCACTTCCATCCCTGGTTTTTCAGACAAATAACTGATTAGGTCGGCGAGTTTAATAATTGCTACTATTCCGCAGCCAAAATCACGCTCAACTTCTTGGATGGCCGATAACTCGCCCTTGCCTTTCTCTTGCCTGTCTAAAGCAATCAACACACCCGCTAATTGTGCTTTATGGGCTTCGATGATTTCCATCGACTCACGAATCGCAGTACCCGCAGTGATCACATCGTCCACCAGCATCACGCGGCCTTTCAGCTCGCTACCGACTAAGCTGCCACCTTCACCGTGATCTTTTTTTTCTTTGCGATTAAAGCAGTAAGGAATGTCGATATCGTGATGCTCACATAGAGCAACCGCCGTAGTGGTCGCAATCGGAATGCCTTTGTAAGCAGGGCCAAACAGCAAGTCGTAATCAATACCAGAATCCACTAACGCAGCGGCATAAAAACGGCCCAGACGCGCTAAATCACGGCCAGTATTGAACAAACCCGCATTGAAGAAATAAGGACTGATACGGCCCGATTTAAGGGTAAATTCGCCAAATCGCAACACCTGACGTTCTAGGGCAAATTCAATAAACTCACGTTGATAAGCTTTCACAATATCTCCTTACGACTTTGTATTTTACTGGTTTTTTATTATGGGGAATTTTTATTCGGTACAGGGCTTGCTTTACACTAGCATCTTGCTGCAGATAAAAAGCTGCAGTTAATAAAAAGCCCAGCACTCTATAACATGACGGGGCTTTTTCATCACCACAATATTAGTTCAGTGCGGCTTTCTGCACATCGACGATTTCACGAATACTGTTCTTCGCCAATGCCAACAGTTCGAGTAATTCTTCGTGGCTGAATGGCTCGCCTTCGGCGGTGCCTTGAATTTCGATGATCTTGCCCGTTTCCGTCATCACCACGTTCATGTCCGTTTCGGCGGCGCTGTCTTCGATATATTCTAGATCGCTTATTGCTTCACCCTTGTAAATACCGACGCTGACAGCAGCGATAAGGAATTTCAGCGGGTTAGATTTAATGATGCCTTTACCACGCGCCCAGTTCAACGCATCCACTAAGGCCACACAGGCGCCAGTGATAGAGGCAGTGCGTGTGCCACCGTCAGCTTGGATCACATCACAGTCGATCACGATAGTGTTTTCGCCTAGGGCTTTCATATCCACACAGGCGCGTAGGGCACGACCGATAAGACGTTGAATTTCTTGCGTACGGCCAGATTGCTTACCGCGAGCGGCTTCACGATCCATACGGCTATGGGTCGAACGTGGCAACATGCCGTATTCAGCCGTTACCCAGCCTTGACCCTGACCTTTAAGGAAACGTGGCACACCTTCAGTAAAACTGGCGGTACAAAGCACTTTCGTTTCGCCAAATTCCACTAACACAGAACCTTCGGCATGGGCCGTAAACTGGCGAGTGATAGTGATGGGACGAGTTTGTGCTGGCGTTCTGTTACTTGGACGCATGCGAGATTCCTGTATTCTGAGTCATTGACCGATTTTGGCTGCATATTATAAGGGCTTGAGCCTTAGGATGCCATGCTTAGGGTGATTCTCTGGCAAACTCATCACACTCAAACGCCTAATCCCGGTCGCTATTGGCGGTATGCCTTTAATCCTAAAGCCATTGACTCTATAATCGCCTCTCATTATGACGATTACACCATTAGGACAACCCATGATCCAAAGCATGACAGCCTACGCTCGCATCGAGCACAAAGCACAATGGGGCACAGCCTCCTGGGAAATTCGCTCAGTCAATCAACGCTATCTCGAAACTTACCTACGTTTACCCGAGCAATTCCGCAGCTTCGAACCTGTACTGCGCGACCGTCTTCGTAAACGCTTAAACCGCGGCAAAGTTGAAGTCAATTTGCGCTACGAGCTGGCAGACAACAGCAATAACGAGCTGCAGTTGAATCAAGCGCTAGCAAAACAGCTCTTAGGCGCCGCCACTTGGCTCAAGCAAGAAGCGGGACAGGGCGATGTCAATCTTACCGACATCCTGCGCTGGCCGGGCGTGCTCGCGAGCGGTGAACAAGATATGGATGCCATCGGCGCCGATCTGATGACAGCCTTCGACTCAGCCATAGATCAATTCATCGAAGCCCGTGGCCGTGAAGGCGAAGCCATCAAAGACATGCTGTTAAGCCGCTTAGACGGCGTGAGCGAGCAAATCGCCATCGTACGCGAGCACATGCCTAATGTGATGCTGTATCAACGCGAAAAGCTCATCAACCGCCTTGCAGAAATCAAAGGTGAACTCGACCCCGCCCGTATCGAGCAAGAAATGGTGCTTCTGGCTCAGAAACAAGATGTCGCCGAAGAAATGGACAGACTCGAAGCCCATGTGGCCGAAGCTCGCCGCATCCTCAAAAAAGGCGGCAGCGAAGGTCGCCGTTTAGATTTTATGATGCAAGAATTCAACCGCGAATCGAACACACTCGCCTCTAAATCCATCAGCACTGAAATCACCTCAGCCGCAGTTGAACTTAAGGTGCTGATTGAGCAAATGCGCGAGCAGATCCAAAACGTTGAGTAATGATAGTTAACGCGTTTTAGATACCAAAAAGCCCTTAATGTAAGGGCTTTTTGTATTTTATGACACTGAGGGAGTATCAGTTAAAACACTCACTTTGAGTCACTAATATCAAGTGCGAAGTGCTGAGCTAGACTCAGTGAACAATTATTTACGGTAACAGGATTTTTTGCAGCTCTTGGTGCGAGCTCACTTGATAGTGCGGGGCGATACCGGCGGGTACACCGTGGCCGTGGACGTTATACCAACAAGTATGAATACCTGCATTGATACCGCCTTGAATATCTGAATGCGGGTTATCACCGACCATGAGCACAGCATCGCGCTCAGGATGACCCATGAGTTCGAAAGCATGTTCGAAGATGCCCACATCAGGTTTGGCTATGCCGACTTTTTCTGAAATCACTAAAATATCAAAATGATGCTGTAAGCCTGTACGCTCTAATCGCACGGTTTGTAGCTCAGTGAAACCGTTAGTGATGATGCCTAATTTAGCCTTACCTTGGAGCGCGGCTAATAACTCGCGGGCACCGGGTAGCGGCGAACAAATTTCGGCCATTGCCGATAAAAAGGCACTATTGAGCGTCATCGCCGTGACAGATAATTTGGCAGCCCAAGGCTCGAAACGTATGGTCTGCAACTCAGCGGCAGTTATCTTGCCATCTTGATAATCGACCCAAAGTGGTTTGTTAACTAACTGATACTCATCAAAATCGGCTTGGGTAAAATCGACCCCAAACTCACTAAACATCAATTTAAGCCCTTTTAAGGCATCGAAATAAAATAGGGTTTCATCGGCATCGAACAAAATCCATTGGTAAGGCAAGGACATAGGAACTCTCTTTCTGACAAAATAGCTAAGACCCATCCCATGCCGTTCAGTGGCATCGAGAATGGTACATCGGCGATTGCGGCAACACTGTGGCTAACTACCTAGCAGTAATCAAGATAAGCGATAAACATGAGCGATGAGCGCCAAAATAACTAGGCTTCACAGTCGACACCCGCAATCAGCAAGTGCATTAGTCTACCTTGCATCAAGGGCGATGATAACCACGATAATAAAAACTGACTGTTGAGGTATCATCAACAATAATGGCAGGGGAACGCGATAATCTAAGGACACCATGGAGCACTTTTCGGCATTACCTATCTTTGTCACGGTCGTGGAATGCGGTAGCTTTTCGCTTGCAAGTCAAAAGCTTGGACTGAGTAAATCGGCGGTGAGTAAACGCATTACCCTATTAGAACAAAGTCTGGGTATTCAACTTTTGCACCGTACCACTCGCAGCTTAAGTCTTACCGAAGCGGGCGCCCGCTATTTTGACTATGTTCGTCCTGCCGTTAAACTCGCAGAGGAAGGGTTAGACGCCATTTCTGAGCTACAACAAGCGCCTCAGGGCAATCTTCGCATCGCAGTTCCTATGGTATTTGGCCGCTTGCATATCGCCCCTTTAATCCCCGAGTTTCTGCGCCGTTACCCGAAAATACAGCTGCAAATGCAGATGGATGATAAGACAACCGATTTAATTGCTGGCGGATTCGATCTGGTAATTCGTATAGGCGAGCTACCAGATTCAAGCCTTATTGCCCGTAAAATCGCCCCTTGTTTAAGTGTCATTTGCGCCTCACCCGAATATCTTGCTCGCCACGCTGCAACACAAACGCCGCAGCAATTAAGCCAACATAACTGTTTGTTCTACTAATATTTTCGTGATGGTGTTGAATGGACCTTCTTAAGCCCGCAGGGCCCCACTCGTATCCAGCCGAACGGTAACTATCAAGTCAACAATAGTGATGCTATCCACCAAGCCACACTCGATGGTTTAGGCATAGCCAACCTGCCGCGTTTCATGGTCGACGCCGACTTACAAGCTGGCCGCCTACAAGCCTTGCTCACAGATCATCCCCTCCCCGAACATGGCATTTATGCAGTTTATCCACAGCGAAAACATTTGCCGACTAAGGTGAGTGTATTGATTGAGTTTTTGATGGAGAAGCTGGCGAGTTCAGATAAGTTTCAGCTTGTAAGCGACTAAGAATTACATCCCTACTTTACCCATATGTTGAATGAGAGATATGCTCGATACCTGTAAAAGCGGAGCAACTCTATCTATCCAATGGGTAAAGTTGATATTGCAAATAGGATAATAAAGTTAGTTCGTGTCTCACTCAAAAGTTCAAATCTCTTCGATTCCACACGCTTTTAGAAATTGATAAGTCGAATCATAAAAAGCCGGTTTTCTAGTAATATCTAACTCATCGCCTTTAGGGACGAAAATCACCATTCCTTGCCTCGCTCGCGTCAGTAAGACTCGATAGGCATTTTCAAGATACCTGCATTTTTCTTCCCGTTGTCGTTGTTCCCAGCTTGAGCCTCGAAACTGCATATGCTCAAAACCTGCATGACCGAATCTAAAATCAGCCTCCCAAGCAACCAAACACCAATCAAGCTCAAGCCCTTGAACATCAAACTCTGTGGCGACATCTTCAAGAAAATGTGAAGAACGAATATCCTCTATCGGCCCCAAAAACCAATCTTTATGCTCAATTTTGTTTTTAACGAAAATGCCTTCAGCTTTTAATCGAATACCATTTGACGAGGCTAGCATTCCCATTGTTTCAGTCCCACGCACTTGAGATTTTATCCAACATTTAGCAGCCTTTAAGTCTCGGGTAACTTTAATTGTATATTTTTGCTTAAAAGTCGCCATAACATTCAAAGCCATGCCACTGTTACCATTAACTAAATGGTGGATAAAATTTGACAACTTTTCGGCTCGAAATGAACGCATCGATGTCGCCAAATGTAAACAAGGTAACAAAGTACCTTTTGAAAAGTCGCGAGTCGTTAAACCCGTAGACACATACTCACCATTAAGTAAATCCGTAGAATAATAAGCATCCCAGTGAGTAAATCGGTTGCCAAGTGCATCCAACCATCCAAAAAGCCCAACCTCGCCGGTGTTGATTTCTTGTCCACCGCCGATCAACGCAATAATTACAGCCCAATCTTCATGGCGGTCCATCACTTCGATAAGATATTCTGGCTCAGACTTATTGAATCCAGCTTGATTACGCTTGGTCTGCATGAATTTGCTAGTCTGCTCAACATTCCAAGCACGCTGAGCTTCGTCAAAGATAGCTACTTGCTCTACTGGGGGTTTGTTCGATGTAAGCGAGTCATCCCTAAACTTATGGATATTCTGAATAAATTGCTCAGTATGTCGTCGACAATCGCCAATTTTCTCTTTAGTGCGATCACGTCTATCTCGCGCCAGAGCTTCTTGCAAAACAGAGACTAAAGGGCCATTTCCGCTTAAAAATACGGCATATTCCTTTTCGTCAGCATTAGAATGCGCACTCGCAATATTAAGCCCTACAAGGGTTTTGCCCGCACCCGGAACGCCGGTAACGAAACAAATGATTTTTCGCTTATTGATCCGAGCATTGTGAATCAACTGAAGTAATTGCTGGCTCGTTTGTCCAAGATTTTGAGTGTCGGCTTCACTACGAGCAATATCTTCGACTTTATGCTGCGCATATAGCGCTTGCGCCGCTTCGATAATAGTTGGTGTTGGCAAATAACCAGAATCAGCCCACAAGTTTGAATCAAAAGTAGGTTGATTCAACCGCTCAGCAATTAGGCGCATTCTTGAAAACAATTCACCGGGTGAAATACACAAGGTAGAAGCAACATTATCGCCTGCGAATACTGGATCTTTCGATTGGCTCGTCGCTTTGGTGGCGACAAGCAGAGGGACTAGATATTTATCATGACTACCGCGATGAAAGTTCTTTAAATCTAAGGCATATCCATGAGTTTGCCTCATATCTGCAGCGGTAAATACTTTTGCGCCAACTTTAAACTCTACAATAAAAACAATTCCTTTAAATATCATGACGACATCCGCACGTCGTCCCATTCGTGGGATCATAAACTCAATGAAAATATGCCCTTCTCGCTCAACGCTCTCGGCCAAGGAGCGTTTGAGAACTTCAATTTCAGCACACCAAGCACGAGTTTGTGCATGCAATAAATGCTGAGTATGGAAACGTGATATCTGCCCGGTAATCGCATCGGGCTCAGCAGATAGAAAATCTTTAAAACTCGCCGAATAAAATGCTCGTTGAGTCATAATGATCCCTCAACGGTAAAATCAAGAAGTTGTTTCGCCGGAATATCTAAAGCACTGGCAAGCTTAAAAAGATTAATCAAACTAACATTGCGTTGCCCACGTTCAATGCCGCTGACATAGGTTCTGTCCATGTCAGCTTTTAATGCAAGCTGCTCCTGAGAAAAAGATCTCTCAAGTCGCAAACTTTTTAGATGAGTACCGAATGAGGTAAGCAAATGATCTTCCATGAATAATCCTTTGAAGAGTTTTCATGATGATCTTTACTTGTAGACAATACGTCTACGGACTATGAGTCACATTAAATGCCTAGCACTTAATGATTTGGACATAACATCGCACAGGGTAATCACTCACAAAATGCAAAATGATTGTTGCCGCTGATTACATTTAGACGGCAAATTCCGCAATCTACTTACCAACCACTCGGCAATAAGTACCTTGTACTTCGGCCGCCGACGTCGGCTTTGAGCCAGTATCTATCTCAAATTTCTATTAAGCGATTGGTTCTACTGGCTAACAGATATGCGCGAAGGCTAGCAGGATTAGGCACTAACATGGAAGTGACCATCCGTGACAGGACGTCACGGTTGAGCATCCTGGGACTTGAACATTCCCTATTTAACTGCCTGTTCGCCTTCCATGGCTCTCGTTCATAAACTTAGAAACCCTAGGTTTCTATTCACCGAGTCACTGGAATGCAAGTGCTTGATAACATACCTAACCTTTATCGTTTCATACTGAGTGGCAATAAGTATCTGGTACTTCGGCCACCGGCGTCGGCTTTAACTAAAAAGTGCTGTTCAACCATTTGCGCAAGATGACGGGTGGCGGTGGCGCGACTCACCTTAGCGACTTTTTGATACTGGCTACTATTAATCTCTAGTTCAAAATCGCCGTCTAACATGCGATTGAGTACTTTGGCTTGCTCTTGATTCAATAAAGATTGGTCGACACTTTGCCAATACTGAGTTTTCGACAGCGTTCTACTCACATCTGCCATCGCATTGAGTAAGCAATCATTGAGGGTTTCAAAAAACCAGACTAACCAAGGAGTAATATCTACATCGCCCCTTTGAGTGGACTCTAAAATATCATAGTAGCTTTGGCGACGGGCAAGAATACTGACCGACATAGCGTAAAAACGAATCGAGCGTTTTTCCGCTTGTGCCAAGGCCAAATCGGTCAATAGGCGAGTGATGCGCCCATTGCCATCATCAAGCGGATGCAGCGTCACAAACCAAAGGTGAGTTATCGCCGCGCGGATAAGCGGATCTAAAACCTGCGCTTGCCGTGATGCATTAAACCATTCGATAAACTGCGAGAGTTCAGCATCCAATGACACTCTAGAGGGTGCCTCAAAATGTACTGTTGGTTTATCAATGCGGCCAGAGACAACCTGCATAGGTGTATCGCCACGCAGCGCTCCGCCAATAACAGGGTTAAACAGCGTATAACCCTGGGGAAATAACTGTTTATGCCAACCTAATATCCGCTCAAGGGTTAACTCTGTATCTAAATTTTTTAAGGCATCGAGCATAATGTCAGCCAAACCATCGGTTTGTGCTGTTGTCGGATACGGTTTATCTTCAGTCACACCGAGTTTTTTAGCTAAGGATGAGCGTACCGAAGCCGCATTGAGCTTTTCACCTTCGATCGCACTGGAATGGATAATGTTAGCGAGTAAGGTGTCGAGTGCAGCGTCTGAAGTTAATAAGCTATCGTCGTGACTTAGCATTTGCTTGCCAAGCAACTGGCCCTGATTGAAATAGACCTGACGCAGCAAGGCATCAATGCTGCTGGTGTTCCAATGAAACTTAGGCCAATCGGCTTGCTGCCAAATCCACATATCTACCCCATGAGTCAAATAACAAGCCTATTCTACTCACATAATGAGGCGATTAACAAACCTATTCGCCTCACTTTATGAGTCGAATAGCACTAATAATCGCCTCATCAATACCAACATGGCTATGCAATACAGGGAAATGAGCCTTGTTGGTAATCCGGGAGCTCGTTTCTAAGCCTTGCGGTCAGCCACTTGCTATTATTGTGCAGCTACAGTGCAGCTATCATACAACTTAGTGGCGCCTTTACTGTGGTGCATTGGCGTTGCGCGTGACTTTTATGTATAGCCACCGACAAATATGTATAGCCACCGACAAAGCCTTCGCGCTGAGATATAATGCCGCCGCTGATTTGACACGCCAATGTGAAACGCCGAGGTGATAACCTACGGCTTTACCGCACCGCTGACACACATTCTGAGCCTAACCTATGCCTGATAACGCCAACAATTCACCAACCTCTACTCACGTACAATGTACTGCTAATGCACAGCGTATCGGCAATGTTCAACCTACTGGTAATTCACAGATTGCTACGCCAGATGCAATGTATCCAGTCCAGTCGAATGCGCTCAGTAACGAACAGATAAAGGTAAAAAAGCAGAAGGTCTTTATCATAGGTTTGCCACGTACGGGCACCACGAGTGTGAGTGTGGCGCTGTTGGAGCAAGGGCTAAAAGTGGCGCACATGGCCTTTACTAAGCAGGCGTTTATGCTGGCCGATGCAGTGTCTGACACGCCTTGTTTCAGCGATTATCAGCAGTTGGATTTATTATTTCCCGAGGCTGTGTTTGTCTATCTCGACCGCGATATCAATACTTGGTTGCCTTCGATGCAGATGTTACTTGGTAAAATGGCGCCCCATTTGGATGAAAAAACAGGCCGCTTCCATCCAATATTAAAGCGCAGTTTTAGGCATACTTTCGCCATAGATAAAGTGGCGGAACCTGCCAGCAGTGAGCACTTAATTGCTTGTTATCAAAAGCATCAGCAAGAAGTGTTCGCTTACTTTAGTGGGCGGGAAGACTTTATTTCAATTGATGTTAGCCATGCGGGGAGCTTGAGTCAGTTACTGCAATTTTTGGGAATGGAAGCAAACGCGGAGAATAGCGATGTTACATTAGGTTTAAGCGAGCCACTGAGTTTCCCTAAACTTAACGTGGGCCGCAACGTGGCAAGTTGGGGCGAATATAAACACCCCAACAAGGTCAACACCAATAGCGCAGGCCCACAAAGCCGTAAATTTTTCGACTACACGCTTTAACATTGGATCAGTACACAGATACCAATACACAGATATCCAAGCGCTGAATTAGAAATTAGCTTTAAGCACAGTCTCTTGGTCGAGCAAGCTTTGGTACAAGGTAAACTGGTTGGCCGCGCGGTCTAAATTATGGCCTTCGCGGTGGATGTGGAAATACACATCACCGTTAAGATAATCCGTTAAAAAACGCACACCTATCATCAAACAAATCACCCGAGCACCGAGCCACAGACTGCGCTTTTCGTCTTCCGTTAAAACGTCACCCAACTCGCTCAAGTAGCCACGGCAAATCGCGGCGAAGATATCTTGGCGCACTTGGACTTTATCCAAGGCCGTAGAGTCTTCCTCCTCTGGCGAGCAGAAAGTACGGACCATGTCGCCAAAGTCATACATAAGATGACCTTTCATGCAGGTATCTAAATCGATAATCGCCATGCTGGACATGTCACGTTTATCAAAAAGCATGTTATTGATTTTAGTGTCGTTATGACAAATTCGTAGCGGCAGCTTTGGTGATATTTCTGCAAGTTCATCTAGCAAAGCCTGCTGAGATAACGCGTAATCGACCCAATGACGGCAGAGCGCTAAGCGATGTTGACTATCGAGTTCAGCGGCCTGCTTTAGTAAGGCCATGCGTCCCGGTAAATGGTGAAATTGAGGGATCACATCTTCAAGCTCTGTCGCATCAAAATCACTTAAGGCAGAGGCAAAATGCCCAAAGGCCTTGGCCGCCATTTCCGCTTCTTGTTCCGACTTAACCACTTCAATGCTGAGACTATGGGGCAAGTAACTGATCGCACGCCAAAATCCTTGCTCGCCTAAATCGATAGCCAGCTCACCCTCTTGGGTTAAACATGGGCTAACGACTTTAAGGCCGTATTGTTGCTGTAATGACTTAGCGCATAAATGATGGCTAATTTTATAGGCATTGCAGACCAAAGCGTTGGGTGTTTTAAATACCTCAGTGTTAATTCGCTGCAATACCAATTCGCCCGCAGGCCAGCGCACTAAAAGGGTGTCATTGATGTGGCCATTACCGAGGGCAGAAATTTTCGCCTCGGCAGATTCAATACCAAAATGAGGCAACACTGACTGCCTGATGAGTTTAATCACTCAATAACTCCGTTAATTTTTGTTTTACCCAGACAGTGTCCTGCGGATAAGTCACGCCAAGCCATGGCTCACAGGCAACATCGACATAGACAGGCAAACCTTGCTCAATTCCCACTTGTACTATGGCGGGTAAATAGCATTCAGACTTAGGTTGTTGACCCTGTTGCCCGATAAATTCGGTTAATTCACGTTTAATAACATCAAATATGTTTGGGGAGAAGCCCCAGCATGTCATAGAGACCAAGGACTGCGCCGGCAAATTAGCATGACCCTGCGGGCCATCACCCATTAAGTGGCCTGCTTGCTCGGCGATATTAAGCCATTCGGCGACCGATTTAAGCTGACCATTTTCAACCTGACACAAACCACGGTTAACACCACCGTGTTCCGACAATGTGAGTTCTATGGGATAGGCCACCATCATCCACTCGGTTGGCCTAGTGCTTAAGCCTTTGGCTAAGGAAGCAAAAGCGCTATCACCATAAAAATCATCGGCATTGATAACGGCCATTGGCTCTTTAACAAGATGGCGCGCACTCCAGAGTGCATGGGCCGTCCCCCAAGGTTTAAGCCTGTGGCTAAGATCCGCCAACTGCGCCGCTTCGGGTAAATCCGTTAAGACTTGATAGCAAAAATGATATTCAAAATCGGCTGGCAAAAATCGTGTCAGGATCTCAGTTAATTCACTTTCTAATTCTGGGCGGATCACCAGCACAGCACGCTGAAAACCACTGCGAATGGCCGACATGATTGATAGCACCAACATGGGTTCACCCGCGGGGCCGAGTGCCGCCAATTGCTTATCGCCGCCGAAACGACTACCTAGCCCCGCAGCCATAATGACTAAGGTCAATTCTGTATTCATGCTGGATTGATATATTCAGTTCAAATTTAAAGGTGTTCCCCCAAACCGCAGCGACCTAAACAACCTAAAGTACGGTTTGAGAAAAAGAGGAGCAAAAGTGTAATCTACCCCTCTAATTGTGACTAGCATTTAAGCAGAATTTTTATCGACTTAGCTGCAGACTTTTTTAACGAGCAATATAATCGCCAAAGGTGCGATTTTGTTCCAATATCGCTTGGCTGCCCTTAAGACTGAACTTATAACCACACAGGCTAATATTACCTCGACGGGCGAGATCAATAATGATGGCCTGAGTATCGAGTGGCGAGAATCGTGCCTCTGAAGCGGAATCCGCTTTCAGATCCACAGTCACAGGGCGATAGTCAGTGCCATTGTTAAAGGATAAGACGCTGCAAGTTTTATCTCCCTTTGCCGTCGCTAAGGACCACAGGTTTTGTGCTTTACCTTTCTCACCGAGCCAACGCATGATCAAGATGTCATCCTCCAGCGCCACAGAAAAACCGTCCGGTAACGCGAGCGTCACCCGCTCACCCGCATAGGGCGCAATCGCGTTAACTGTGACAACTTCTGCACCATCACCCGTTTCTGCGTCGCCATTTGGCCAAAGGCCCCACACCAAGGCAATCAAGAGCACCACGCCACAGCCAATTCCTGCTGGGCGCCAATAACGGCGTTCCACTTTCGGCAGTTTAATCTTAGGCAACACCAAGAAACGCTTTAGTGGCGCCAAAAACTCAAATAAACCGCGAAATAGCTCAGTCATCGAACCAGAATCTTTTGCTTCGGCGCGGCGCTGACGCACTTCTTCGGCATGATCTCTATCGTTAAAGCTGTCAGGCTCGTCATCTTCTTCGGCGGTAAAACGCCAACCGGGTTCAGCACTACGCTCGGCAGGATCTAATTGCGCCGCAGTAAAGTCGACATGTTTCAAATCAACATTGTCCACATCGACATCGACCAACTCAATGTGGGTCTGTTCAACGCGGCTAGTATTAGCAGGACGGAAATCTGCATGGCTGTCTGGTATCACAAAATCGGCAGGATTCTGCGTCATTCGAGTTAACGCATCAAAGCGCAGCTCATCTTGACGCAACGCCTCTCGCTCTGCCTCCGCCGCGCTAACACTCGGCTCAACCCTCGGCGATGTTAAAACAGATTCAACATGGGTAGACAAATCGACCTCTGGCTCAGACACAGTCTCAGCACTAATGGTTTGGGCATGAAGCTGATCAACATGCGGCTCATGCCTTTCAGCTTGAGGTTGTGCTTGAATATGAGAGGTAGATTTTGCCGATTGTCTTACGGCAACGTCTTGAGCAACAATAGGTTTAGGGTCAATGATGTTAGGATCTATGGCAGTTTTAGATGCCATGGCTTTAGGGTCTATAGTTTTAGGATCTACGATTTTAGGATCTATGGTTTTAGGTGCGATGGTTTTAGGAACGATAGTCGGTTCCACACGGCGCCTAGGCATTGCCTGTGATGTTGGTGCATCCAGCTCAGGACCGAAATAACCGTAGCGATAATCCACTATCGTTGGTGCAGGAAAGCGCCAGCCCCAAAATGTCAGTCCCGCGGCTAACACTAAACTCAATACAATTAAGACAATATGCACACCGGCCGCTAACAGGCCGATGAAAATTATTAACGGCAATAGAAATACGCCAATCAAGCCTTTTGACTTATCGGCATCGGCCAAACGACGCAAACTGGTGAGCCCTAATAAAGGTAGACCCAACAATGCCAGCAAATACATCAGAAAATTAGCCCCAAAAGCAGCGGCTGCAAATGCAATACAGACATAAACGCCAACACTGATTGCGACAAAACGGGGACGAGAATCACGCCCGTGAAGGCAGAAAAGAGATTTTAACAGCACGACCCTTCCTTTATTGTTGTAAAAACGAGATACAAAAAGACACTCATTGCCTTATTCGCACGAGCGTAACCAATTTACCCGCAATTGTCAGTGCCTACGACCCAAGTCGGATAAAAATGCACATAATATCGAAGTAAATCTAAAATAGGCTTAAATTGCCAGCCAACAAGCCCTAGTATTTCTATGGTCAAAATCGGTATAATACTCGGCTTTCTGGGCCCTTCTTGCGTTAACCCATTGGATATTTAGCTCATGACCGCACGCGGAAATTTATTTATTGTGTCGGCGCCAAGTGGCGCAGGTAAATCCTCGTTGATTTCAGCCTTGCTTAAAGACAAGCCAGCCGACATGCAGGTTTCAGTATCTCATACCACCCGCGCACCACGCCCAGGTGAAGTTGATGGTCAACACTATCACTTCGTTAATGTTGAGCAATTCAAAGCCTTAATTGCTGAAAATGCCTTTTTTGAATGGGCAGAAGTGTTCGGCAATTATTATGGTACCTCGCGCCATGTGATCGAGCATACGCTCACCCAAGGTATCGATGTTTTCCTCGATATCGACTGGCAAGGTGCCGAACAAGTTAAAGCCGTGATGCCAGAGGCCGTTGGTGTGTTTATTCTACCACCCTCTAAAGCCGAGCTAGAGCGCCGCCTCACAGGTCGCGGACAAGACAGTAGCGATGTTATCGCCAGCCGTATGGCACAAGCCGTATCGGAAATGTCCCACTATAAAGAATATGATTTTATTATCGTCAACGACGATTTTGACACTGCCTTAGCCGATTTGCGTGCCATCATTCGCAGTCAGCGCTTAACAGGTGCTAGTCAGATCCACGCGCAAAATGATATGCTTCACGATCTGTTGGCAGGATAGCTGTCATAGTGTACAATTTTGCGTCATTTTTTCCCTAGATAAACTGGAGTTTCAACACATGGCTCGCGTAACTGTAGAAGACGCCGTAGAACAAATCGGCAACCGTTTTGATATGATCTTGGTTGCGGCGCGTCGTGCTCGCCAAATCGCCGTGCAGGGTAAAGACCCTATGGTTGAAGAGATGAACGACAAACCCACGGTTATCGCCCTGCGTGAAATCGAACTAGGTTTAGTTAATGCTCACACCTTAGATGCCGATGAGCGTCAAACGGTGCGTGAACGTGAAGCCGCTGAAATTGCAGCGGTTGCAGCCATTGCTGAAGGTCGTTCATTATAGTTTTTGAGTAAAAACCTATTTAGGTAAAAGGAGAGCTGCCACTTGTATCTGTTTGAAGGTCTAAAGGAGTCTGCTTCCGGTTACTTAGAACCTGAACAGGTAGAATTGCTCAAGCAGGCGTACCAGATTGCGCGCGATGCCCACGAAGGGCAAATGCGCACGAGTGGCGAACCTTATATTACTCATCCGGTTGCGGTTGCCCGCATCCTTGCTGACATGCGTCTTGATCATGAGACGCTGATGGCAGCACTGCTCCACGACACTATCGAAGATACTCATGTCACCAAAGACGATTTAGCCGAACTATTCGGTGTCGCGGTGGCCGAACTCGTCGAAGGCGTGTCAAAACTCGATAAGCTTAAATTTCGCGACAAGAAAGAAGCTCAGGCTGAAAACTTTCGTAAAATGATGATGGCGATGACGCAGGATATCCGCGTTATCCTCATCAAGCTTGCCGATAGAACCCACAACATGCGTACCTTAGGCGCACTGCGTCCCGACAAACGTCGCCGTATCGCCCGCGAAACCTTAGAGATCTACGCACCTATCGCTAACCGTCTCGGTATCCATAACATCAAGACAGAGTTAGAAGACTTAGGTTTCCAAGCTTATTATCCCATGCGATATCGGGTGCTTAAAGAAGTCGTTAAAGCCGCCCGTGGCAATCGCAAAGAATTGATCCAAGGCATTGAAGCCGCTGTGTATACGCGCTTAAACGATGCGGGTATTCCGGGAAAAGTCAAAGGTCGCGAGAAAAACCTCTACTCCATCTATAACAAGATGCAGAGTAAAGAGCTGCAATTCCAAGAAGTCATGGATATCTACGCCTTTAGGGTGATAGTCGATTCCATCGACACTTGTTATCGCGTACTCGGTGCCATGCACGGACTGTACAAACCTCGTCCCGGTCGTTTCAAAGATTATATCGCTATCCCCAAAGCCAACGGTTATCAGTCTCTCCATACCTCTTTATTTGGTCCACACGGCGTGCCCGTTGAGATCCAAATTCGTACCGAAGATATGGATCAGATGGCCGACAAAGGGGTCGCCGCACATTGGGCCTACAAAGGCGGAGCACAAACAGGCCAAGGCACGACGACTCAAGTACGTGCCCGTAAGTGGATGCAAAGCTTGTTGGAGCTACAACAAAGCGCTAGCACCTCATTCGAATTCGTTGAAAACGTGAAGACTGAACTCTTCCCTGAAGAGATTTATGTGTTCACCCCTGAAGGTCGCATTCTGGAATTACCCGTCAATGCCACCGCGGTAGACTTTGCCTACGAAGTGCATACAGACGTAGGTAATACTTGCGTCGGCGCCCGTGTTAACCGCCAAGCGTATCCGCTTAGCCAGCCGTTAATTTCAGGCCAAACAGTTGAAATCATTACCGCCAAAGGCGCCCGTCCTAATGCCGCTTGGCTGAACTTTGTGGTAACCGGTAAGGCCCGCGCTAAAATCCGCCAAGTGCTGAAAAGCCTTAAAGGTGATGATGCGATTGCACTCGGTCGCCGCCTGCTCAACCATGCGCTAGGCAAAACCAAACTCGACAGCATTGCGCCTGAGCAGATTGAAAAAGTGATCCGCGATACTAAACATACGACGCTCGATTCGCTGCTCGCCGACATTGGCCTTGGCAATGCCATGAGCATCGTTATCGCCCAGCGTTTGATTGGCGATAATCTTGAGAATCAAGAGAGTCGCGACGGCCACATTATGCCAATTCGTGGCGCAGAAGGCATGCTCGTTACCTTCGCCAACTGTTGCCGCCCAATTCCTGGTGATGCCGTGATTGCCCACGTGAGCCAAGGTAAGGGCTTAGTGGTACACATGGAAAACTGCGCCAATATTCGTGGTTATCAAGGCGAGCCAGACAAGTATATTCCCGTACAATGGGATAATGTTGAAGGCGTTGATTACCAAGCCAATCTGCGGGTGGAAATTGTTAACCACCAAGGTGCACTGGCGAAGATCACCTCGATCATTGCCGCCGAAGGTTCAAACATTCACAACCTCAGCACTGAAGAACGTGATGGTCGCGTGTATTTGATCAACCTGCGGATTTCGGTGAAAGACAGGATCCATTTAGCCAACGTGATGCGCCGAATTAGGGTACTGCCCGAAGTACTGCGCACGTCCCGTAATCGTTAATTAACTCAACACTAGAGAGAGCGTCATGGCAGAAAAAATCATCATAGCGACCGAAAACGCCCCAGCGGCCATAGGCACGTATTCACAAGCGGTTAAAGTCGGCAGCACAGTGTATTTATCTGGCCAGATCCCGCTCGTGCCAAGCACAATGCAAATTGTCAGCGATGATTTTGAAGCACAAGTCGTGCAAGTATTTAAAAACCTGACGGCAGTTTGTACTGCTGCGGGCGGTTCAATCAACGATATCGTTAAGCTCAACATCTTCCTGATTGATTTAAGCCACTTCGCTAAAGTGAATGAAATCATGAGCCGTTACTTCAGCCAGCCATACCCAGCCCGTGCTGCTATCGGCGTGAAGCAATTGCCGAAGGATTCTCAAGTTGAAATGGACGGCGTGATGGAGCTGTAAGCGCTAGCATTTCACCTTCTATAAACGAAAAGGCGCTACGGCGCCTTTTCGTTACCACCACAATCCTACACCCTACTTGCCACTCTCTTCATCTTGCTTTCATACCAATCACATTAAATATCTAATCAGTTCAGAGCCTCACAGGCATTTCAATCCAAGGCGCATTGACGCAGAAATGGTCATTCCCTTTTAAGTCAATGCAACACCGGAGTGGGATGCCTGTGTGGCTCCCGAAGGGCGGCTGATGTTCACTACATGGCAACGTGCTTTATACTGCGTTTAAGGCTTTCGGCAGAGCACCACTATGCCTTCAAGCCTTCGCCTTGTCTAAAGCGCGTTGAACTCCCGCTGAATGAACAGATATTTAATACGATTGGTATAACACTCAACTTGTAGGCTTTGCGCTCCATTCTCATATTTTACAATCTTGTAAACTATTTGCGCGAGCTCACAAAACTCGCCATACTGGGTACAGCCAAAAGAACAATAAATAACAGGGAATTGCCAATGGATACAGCGATTAAGACGCCAATTGAAATGCTGGCGCACTGGGCTAAGACTCAGGGGGACCAAGTCTATTTACGCCAACCGATCAAGGGTCAATTCCTTGATTTTACTTGGGCTGAAGTTCAAGAAAAAGTTCAACAACTTGCCGGTGCCTTACATCACTTAGGCTTAGAGCGTGGTGATAAAATTGCCGTTCTCTCTAAAAACTGTGCCGAATGGTTTATCACCGACCTCGCGTTGATGCACGGCGGTTATGTCAGCGTACCTATTTATCCTACCGCCAACACAGATACTATTCGCTATGTGCTGCAACACAGTGGCGCAAAAGCCATTTTTCTCGGCAAACTTGACCATTGGGCAGACCAAGAGGCTGGTGTCGGCGGCGAGCTACTACGCCTTGCCATGCCCTATGATACGATGCCAGCACAATATCAATGGGAACAATTGCTTAAGCTAGGCTACCCCTTAGTTAACGCCCCGCTGCCTACTCCAGATCAAGTGATGACGCTCATCTATACCTCTGGCTCGACTGGCCAACCTAAGGGCGCGATTCAAACCTTCGCCAGCTATGGCTGGACTTGCCAAGCGGTCGTCCGTGACCTGCGCACCGATGGCGACGATAGACTGTTATCCTATTTACCCTTAGCCCACATCACAGAGCGCGTTGCGATTGAAGGCTCATCCTTCTACTCAGGTAGTGTGGTGGCTTTCGTTGAAAGTCTCGACTCCTTCGTTGTCGATGTTCAACGGGCAAAACCAACGGTATTCTTCTCAGTACCACGGTTATGGAGCCTGTTTCAAAAAAACATTATCGACAAAATTGGGGTCAGTAAACTTAATCTATTGCTGAAAATCCCACTGCTTAGCAGCTTTGTGAAATACAAAATCCATAAGGGTTTAGGCTTGAACCATTGTCGTCTACTCGGCTCTGGCTCGGCGCCAATTCCACCATCACTGATCCACTGGTATCACAGTATTGGTCTTAATATCTGCGAAGCTTGGGGTATGACAGAAAACTGTGCCTATTCGATCATCAACTATCCTTTTGATGCGCGTAAAATTGGTACTGTTGGCCGCCCAGTTGAGGATTGCCAGATCCGCCAAGGCGAGGATGGTGAGCTACTGCTCAAGAGTCCGGGATTAATGACAGCTTATTATCTGCAGCCTGAAGCTACTGCAGCGGCATTCGATGCTGATGGTTTCTTCCACACAGGCGATCTCTGCTCAATTGATGCCGATGGTTGTGTCACTATTACTGGCCGAGTGAAAGACAACTTTAAAACCGCCAAGGGTAAATATGTAGCGCCCGTGCCTATCGAACGTAAACTGGCACAGGATCCCCATGTTGAACTGATCTGCGTGATTGGCTCTGGTCTGCCACATCCCGTCGCACTAGTGCAGTTATCCGAAGGAGCCAATCTACAAGCCCGTGAAGAAGTCCGCACCTCACTCAAAGCGACACTCGATAGCGTTAATCCGCACTTAGAGTCACACGAACATGTCGATGCGATTGTCGTGGTCAGTGATCCTTGGACGATTGAGAATGATGCGCTCACGCCTACCCTCAAAATCAAACGCCATGTGCTTGAAAAAGCCTTTAGCGAACGAGTTGACGGCATTCGTGGCGCCCAAGTCCGCTGGGAAGATGAATTAACTCAAAAATAACTAGGCCAAACAATCAGTTGGCGAGTATGGTCATCAGCTAAAACTAAGCACGCCTAGGGTGTGCTTTTTTATGACATATTCTGTCAAAATCCGATAAAACCACGTATCATGTGCGCCAGTCGGCCAAGGGGCAATTCCCTTGTACTTTTCCATTCAATATTAGGTTTAACAGAGTCTAACGATGCTAATTACACTATCGATTATTGGCGGTTTTATTATTTTAACCTTAGGCGCTGAAGCCCTAGTTCGTGGCGCGAGTTCTATCGCTCTACGTTTAGGTATTACGCCACTTATCATAGGCTTAACTATTGTAGCCTTTGGTACTAGCGCACCAGAACTGGCTGTGAGTGTAAAGTCTGCTCTAGCAGGAAACAGCGGTATCGCCTTAGGTAACGTTATTGGCTCTAACATTGCCAACATAGGTTTGATTTTAGCCATCACGGCACTTATCCGCCCAATTCAAGTGCAATCTCAAGTCGTAAAGCGTGATATCCCTTTGATGATATTGGCTTCTATGTTGTTCTGGGCACTCTTGTTAGATGGCGAGCTCAGCCTAATTGACGGTGTGATATTACTGTCACTACTGTTCGGTTATTTAGCCTTTAGTTACATCAGCTCGAAAAATGGTAATGAAGAGGAAGAGATTGAAGCTGGTCCAAATAATCCCCTACTTTCAGCCCTATTTATCTTAGTCGGTATTGGTATGTTAGTCGGTGGCGGTATTTTGTTTGTCAACGGCGCAGTAGATTTAGCCAAGACCTTCGGTATCAGTGAAGTCATTATCGGCTTAACGATCGTGGCGATTGGTACCAGTATGCCAGAGTTAGTAACTTCTGTTCTAGCGGCACTGAAAGGTCAGAGTGACATAGCCATAGGTAACGTTGTCGGTTCTAACATATTCAATATTTTGGGTATTTTAGGTATTACTGCAATAGTACAGCCAGTATCATCACTTGGCTTCCAACCCTTTGATTTCATCGTGATGTTGGCATTTGCCATCATGATTTTACCTTTCGCTTGGACAGGATTTCGTATTGGCCGCCGCGAAGGTTCAGTATTACTACTGTGCTACTTAGGTTACTTGGGCTACCTAATAAACCAAGCGAGCACTCAAGCTGTGGTATAACACTTAGCTGCTCATTTGCGATAAAAAACACCGGAGCCTCTCCGGTGTTTTGCTCTCTAGGTATTGTCCCCTTTATTAATCAAGCACTTTCTTTAAAGCACACCTCATAAAAAATATAAGCACACAACTCAACTGATGACATTTGTCATGCCAAAGCCATGACCTTTGTATCTGCATTTCTTCTATCGAATTTCTGATAATGAGCCCGTACCCAAACATTGGGAAACTCACTCAATAAGGAAATACCATGAAAGCATTACTCCTCGCCTCCAGCTTTGTACTTATCAGTACTCACTCGTTTGCAGCAACGTCATCAAACACTAACATCACCAACGTAGATGCAGCCTCGAATGCGATGAATCTAACGCAATTACAACAACTGAGCGGCAGCACTCAAGATTATGATAAAGCCTATGCGAACTATCGCTTAGCCATCAGTGCCAATGTAATGGGGCAGAAAACGCTCGCTAGCATCGCACTGACTACAGCGCAAACCACATTAGAAGCACTCGAAACCAGCCAAGCGAATGCAGAATCCCTCGCGCTGTTATCGTCGGTTTATGGCATGCAAATCGCCTTAGACAATAGCAAAGGTGCAACGCTCGGTATGAAATCCGCCAAGGCGATTACCAGTGCCGAACAATTAGAACCACAAAATCCACGGGTAGCGCTTGTTAAAGCCATCGCCGCCTATAACACCCCAGCCATATTTGGCGGCAGCATGCAAAATGCTAAGACCTTAGCCACTACGGCCATAGAAAGATTCGCCCAGCCTTGCGACAACATTTGCTGGGGTGAAGCCGAAGCCTACACGTGGCGCGGGCTCGCTAAACAGGAATTAGGCGATAGCCAAGGCGCGATTGAAGATTGGCAACAAGCGATCAAAGTACAAGCAGATTATGGTTGGGCAAAATTTTTGCTTCAACAAAATCAGCAATTAAGTGCAAAATAGACAAAGTTGTTAACGGGGATCTATGGCGCTGACGATAGCGCCAATCCCTAAAAAGAATAAATTAAAACAGATGCCATCGGTGGGCATTCAACAACCAACTCAGTGACACAGAGGCATCATGATAAGCACTCCCCTTCAGCTCGAACGAAAACTTGCTTGGGTGTATTTGATAAACTTAGTGTTTTATCTGATCCCACTTGCCATAAATCCCTATCCAAGCTGGAAAATCGCCCTCAGTTTTGCCGTGTTAATCCCTTTTATTGCCAGTTATTTTTGGACCTATAAGTGCAATAGCCGTAGCGCCTATCTGCCCATTCTCATTATGGTGGCCATAGCAATAGCGATCACACCAATCAACCCAGGCTCTATCTCGCTATTTACCTTTGCCGCTTTCTTCATTGGCTTTTTTTATCCTCTCCGGACCTGTCTGTTGGCTATTGCAGCCCTCATCGGCCTGCTGTTTGCCCTCAATGAGATTTACCACTTTAACAGTTACTACTTTCCGCTTTACGGCTCGGGATTAGTGCTCGGCGTGGGCATGTTTGGTGTCGCCGAACGCAGACGTTATCGGCATAAATTGAAAGAACAGCAAAGTGCCCAAGAAATTACCACCTTGGCCACTATGCTTGAGCGTGAACGTATCGCGCGGGATCTACACGACATTATGGGGCATAGCCTATCTTCCATCGCCCTTAAGGCTGAGCTAGCCGAAAAGCTAATCGCAAAACAAGAATATGAACTCGCATCAACCCAATTGACTGAGCTAGGACAAATTGCGAGGGAAAGTTTAAGCCAGATCCGCCACACCGTGTCAGACTACAAACACAAGGGCCTAGAGAGTTGCGTGACGCAGCTTTGTAAATCCTTAAGGGATAAAGGCTTAAGTGTCGAGCTCAGTGGTGAGCTACCCAAGCTAGGTGCAACCACAGAAAGCCAACTGAGTTTGATCCTCACCGAACTCATTAATAATATTCTTCGCCATAGCGGTGCAAGTGAATGCTCTATCCACTTTTCTAAGCAATCAGACCGCCTGCTGCTCGAAGTCAAAGACAATGCCGCGGCCAAACCTTTTATAGAGGGTAATGGCCTCACAGGTATACGCGAGCGCCTCGACAGTTTAGGCGGCAGCTTGAGCTATAATCTCGAACAGGGATATACATTTACCGTCAGTTTACCTTTGCAGGGAGCAACACATTAATGAAGATTTTATTGGCGGAAGATCAAGCTATGGTGCGAGGAGCACTCGCCGCACTCCTCACGCTTGCTGGGGGTTTTAGTATCACCCAAGCGAGTGACGGCGACGAAGCTCTAAGTTTACTCAAACAGCAAAGCTTTGATCTCTTGCTAACGGATATCGAAATGCCCGGCCGCACAGGCTTAGAGCTGGCCACATGGTTAAAGGAGCAACATAGCCAAACCAAAATAGTGGTCATTACCACCTTCGGCCGTACGGGCTATATTAAACGTGCCATAGAAGCGGGTGTGGGCGGCTTTCTGCTTAAAGATGCGCCCTCGGAAACCTTAGTCAACGCGATTCAACAAGTGATGGCGGGAAAACGAGTGATCGATCCTGAACTTGCCATGATGGCGATTGGCGATGTCGACCCGCTCAACGACAAAGAACGCCGCGCTCTTCGCCTCGCTAGCGAAGGCAAATCCACCTCCGACATCGCCGAAACTCTTTTTATCGCCGAAGGGACTGTTCGCAACTACCTCTCAGAAGCCATAGCCAAACTCAATGCCAGTAATCGAATCGATGCAGCCCGCATTGCCAAGCAAAAAGGCTGGTTGTAATAACACTCACAGTTAACCACGCTTTCAGCCTAACGATATCTTATCAACAATTTTGTGGTCTTAAGGCCACAGAAGGATATTAGCTATGCTTCCAAACAAAATTTGATAACACCCTAATTCCCCTTGAGATTGCCTTACGCTTATTCTCTGTTAATATATGTATAAATTCACAGTGATTGAGTGCTAACGACTTGCAGCAATTGGATCTTGTTCCGATCACCGACCTCAAAGGCGTCGCCAAAAAGGTCGCGGAGAAACTCGCAAAGCTCGGCATCACAACAGTACAAGATCTGCTGTTTCACTTACCCCTGCGCTACGAAGATAGAACCCAAATCTATCCCATTGCCGCCCTCAGCCTAGGCGGTTATGGCACTATAGAAGCTGAAATCCAATCGACACAAATCATCCAAGGCCGCAAGCGCATGCTGGTCTGCAATGTGCGCGACGATACGGGCAGCTTAAGCCTGCGCTTCTTTAACTTTTCCGTTGCTCAGCGTAATGCCATGCAAAATGGTTTGATGATCCGCGCCTACGGTGAAGTGCGCCGTGGTAGTCATCAAGCTGAGATAGTGCATCCAGAATATAAAGTGGTGTATCCCGGTGAAGATGTTCACCTGAGTGATACCCTAACGCCGATTTATCCCACGACTGAGGGCTTAAAACAAGCGAGTTGGCTCAAGCTGACCGAGCAAGCTTTGGTATTGCTGGAAGAGGGCGGTTTAACTGAGCTGCTGCCACCGCAGTTGCAACCTAATAACATCAGCCTTAAACAAGCGCTGCAGACGCTGCATCGACCTCCTGCGGGGATCTCTCAGTTCGATTTAGAGTTAGGCCAACACCCAGCCCAGCAGCGACTCGTGCAGGAAGAGTTGCTCGCCCATAATCTCAGCATGCTACGCCTAAGGCAGCGCAGTAATTTAGATGCAGCGGTTACCATGCAGGCCACGGGGCAGTTGCTCAATCCCTTCCTCGCGGCTTTGCCCTTTAAGCCGACTGGCGCCCAGCAAAGAGTCGTGGCTGATATAGGCAAAGATTTAGAACAGCCGCACCCTATGATGCGCTTAGTGCAAGGGGATGTTGGCTCAGGTAAAACCTTAGTCGCGGCGATGGCGGCATTGCAAGCGATTGAAAACGGTTATCAAGTTGCCATGATGGCGCCAACCGAGCTATTGGCCGAGCAGCATGCGACTAACTTTGCCGCTTGGTTTGAGCCACTCGGGCTTAAGGTCGGTTGGCTGGCGGGAAAACTTAAAGGCAAGGTCAGAGCGCAATCCCTTGCGGATATTGAATCCGGCGCCGCCCAGATGGTGATTGGTACCCATGCCATCTTCCAGCAGCATGTGGTCTTTAACAAACTTGCGTTAATTATCATAGATGAGCAACACAGATTCGGCGTACACCAACGCTTAGGCCTGCGGGAAAAGGGCGTGAGCCAAGGTTTCCACCCGCATCAATTGATCATGACAGCCACACCTATTCCCCGCACGCTGGCAATGACGGCCTATGCAGATCTCGACACGTCCATTATCGATGAACTGCCGCCGGGGCGAACTCCAGTGACCACTGTGGCGATTGCTGATTTACGCCGTAACGAAGTGCTTGAACGGGTGCGTAACGCCGTCATCAGCGACCAACGTCAGGCCTATTGGGTGTGTACTCTGATTGAAGAATCCGAAGTGCTCGAATGCCAAGCCGCCGAAGACACAGCCGAAGAACTGCGCCTCGCCCTGCCCGAGCTCAATATTGGCCTAGTGCATGGCAGGTTGAAGAGCGCCGAGAAACAGCAAATCATGGCCGACTTTAAGGCAGGCATTATTCATCTACTGGTAGCGACAACCGTGATTGAAGTGGGCGTCGACGTGCCTAATGCCAGCCTGATGATCATTGAAAACCCTGAACGTTTAGGTCTAGCACAGCTGCATCAACTGCGCGGACGAGTCGGTCGAGGCGCCATCGCAAGCCATTGTGTGTTACTCTACAAGGCGCCGTTGAGCCATACCGCCACCCAAAGACTGAGTGTACTCAGACAAAGCAATGATGGTTTCATCATAGCGCAGAAAGATTTAGAAATTCGTGGCCCGGGTGAAGTGCTTGGCACTAAGCAGACGGGACTGGCTGAGCTCAAAATTGCCGATCTGGTGCGCGATCAAGCTTTGATCCCACACATTCAGAAATTAGCGAGCCATGTAATGGCGCAAGCTCCCGAAAAAGTCGATGCAATTATTTTACGTTGGCTCGGGCACAGACAGCACTATGTGCAGGCTTAGGCCGTAAATATTAAAGGGTAAAGAACGAGGCGTAACATCTGCCTTTACTCGAAATAAATTGTTTATGTTCAGCTAAGCGCTATAGACAAGCGCATGGAAACTTGCAAAATGAACCTGCGGCCTTCAAATAGCCCGCTCTTGCACTTTAATGTTAGCTGCATGTATTCACCAAGTTACCTTGACACTCAAGCGAAGGATGTAAAATGCAAGTTAATCAAGATGATAGAATAACACCTCAAGAGACTTCTTCTAGCAGCAATCGCTTTGCGCTTTTTGCGATAGTGCTCGTCGTGCTACTTTCTGCCGGAGGATATTATTACTACAGCGGTGATTCTGACTCACCTAAACTCATTCCTAACGCCCCTATTGTATTGCCTGAAACACCGCCATCTGAACCTATGACGCTCGAAAGTGAGCCAGAGCCTGAAACCACTGAGACGACGCCTGCCGTTACAGAAACGAACACTAATAGCACTGAAACCACTGCAGTGGCAGAGCCTGAAGTTGTCGTAGAACCTGTGCCTGTGCTGGCTGAAAGTGATGCATTTGTGCAACAAAAAGCTCTCGCCATGATCAATAACAATGTGCTGAGTTCTTCGTTAGTGCAGCAAGATCTCGTCCGCCAATTTGTGGTATTCGTGGATAACCTAGCTCAGGGTGAATTAACCCGTAAAGTTAGCCCACTTAAAGGACCAGAGAAGCTGTTCTCAGTCTCAGAAATCACCAACAAAGTGTATTTAAATCCTGAGGGTTTCCACAGATACGATGCCTATGTTGACTCGATTGCCAAAATGGACGAACAGAGCTTAATTACAACTTACAAGCAACTGACGCCGCTCCTAGAGGAAGCCTTTACCGAACTCGGCTACAGCAACGCCAAATTTAACGACAGAATGCTGCAAGCGATTAAAATGTTACTCGCAGCACCTATTATTGAAGATCCGATTGAGCTGAATTCAATTAGCGTTAACTATCAATTCGTTGACCCTAACTTAGAGGCACTACCCAGTGCACAAAAACTGTTGATCCGTATGGGTCCAGAAAATACTCGCAAGTTGAAAGTAGCGCTGCGTAAAATCGAGAATCAATTGTCGCAATAGGTTATCAAGCTCATGCCAAAAGGCGCTCAGTGCGCCTTTTTTCATTTTAACCTGTAAGTTAAAGCGTCTGCGCAATCAGATAGCCACTGCGATATTTGTTACTCAATGTCGAATAAGTGCTGTAAATCACAGCACTTGATCCCATTCCGTTAACCCGCACAATGCAAATGGCTTCATAAAAAGAAGGGGCATAGTGTAGAATGACCACGCTGTAGAGGGCATTTCGAGCGTCATTCTTCTAACGCGTATACTCCTCACTATGGTATGACAATCCATTAATGTTCTAACTTAGTTAGGGATAACTAAGACAGCTTAAATTTAGTGTCGAGGCAAAGTAGTGCAACTAACATTCAGCATTCTCTCTTGGGGCGCTTGGGCCCCCCAATATCAGCACCATCAAAGTTGGCAAACTTGGTGCGAGAGTTCGGCTGAGCTCAATCTCGATACGCCACCACAGTCGGATACCACCGCTCCCGCACTCAAACAAATTCCCGCCATGCAGCGCCGCCGTTTTAGTCGCTTGACTAAGATGATGTTAGAGGTGAGTTTTCAGTGCGAAATGCCTGCAAATTGTCGCTCTATTTTTGCCTCGCGCCATGGAGAGTTGCAGCGCACCATTGGCCTACTCGAAGACATTATCGCCAAACAACCCTTATCGCCCTTAGGTTTTAGTCAGTCGGTGCACAACACCGCCAGCGGCATTTTTGGCATAGTGGCGGCCAATACAGCGCCTTCAACCTCAGTTGCGGCGGGCACAGAAACCCTGTCCCAAGCTATGGTCGAAGCCTTCGCCCAATTACATCAATCGCCAGAACCATTGTTATTGGTCTTCGGTGATGATCCAGTGCCTCCTGTGTACGATGAGTTTACCCAAGAATTTGAATTACCTTTGGCCCTAGGCCTACAGCTCGCGCCCTTCGATACACCCGCTTCGGCCAAGCTCACAGTGAGCCGTATTTCTAAGGCAACAGCTTTAAATCCGCTGACCTATGGTGCATTTATCCACGCCCTAGCGACGGCGCAAAATATTTCAGGCTGCTTATCCCAATGGCATTGGAGACTTGAGCATGTTTGATGCAGCCCACAGCCATGACGCCGCCAAGGATCATCAAGATTCAATACTCAATGCCGCTTATACCTTGCCGGAAACTCGCCGCGAAGGGCTGAATTATGTGCCACGTTGGCTAGGCGGTGTAAGTTGTTATATCGCCTTTGGCTTAGGCGGCTTATTAAGCTCCTTGACCATTTTGCCTTTGCTGCGTTTTTGGCCAGGCACACCAGAGGCGCGGATTATTCGGGTACAAAAGGCCGTGCATTTAATGTTCAAAGGCTTTGTCGCCATGCTCACTTGGGCAGGTGTGATTAAGGTCAGCAGCCACGATGCACAAAAATTACATGATGCCAGAGGCGTTATCGTCATTGCCAACCACCCCAGTTTAGTCGATGTGGTGGTATTGATAAGTCTCATGCCCAATGCGGGCTGCATAGTCAAACAAGCTTTGTGGCGTAATCCATTTTTGCGTGGTGTGGTGTCCTGCGCGGGTTATATTCCCAATCGCGGCGCCGAACTCATGCTAGAGGATTGCCGCGAAGTGCTCGCAAGAGGCACCAATTTAATCATCTTCCCCGAGGGCACGCGTACGGTGGTTGGTGCGACCATTAACCACTTTGCCCGCGGCGCTGCCAATATCGCCTTAAGGGCCGAAGCGGATATTTTACCTGTGGTGCTACGTACCAATGTGCGTGGTTTGACAAAGGAGCAACCTTGGTATGAAATCCCAAGGCAAACCATGGGAATGGCCGTTGAAATCGGCACAATCGTTTCTTACCAGAAGTACCAAGCGGCTTTAGGTGAGCATGCAAAAATGGCCCGGCAGCTGACGCGGGATCTTGAACATTACTATAAACAACAACTCGAAAATAATTATGAACTTAAACAATGAAATAAAGCAGTTAATCATCGACTGTCTCGATCTAGAAGACGTCAGCATTGATGATATTGAAACCGATGCGCCGCTATTTGGCGAAGGTTTAGGCTTAGATTCTATCGACGCCCTCGAACTCGGCTTAGCCATCAAGAAAAAATTTGATGTCAAAATCGAAGCCAATTCGGATGCCACTAAGGCCCATTTCCACAGTGTTGCCAGCTTAGCTCGCTTTATCGAATCACAGCGTCCATAGGAGAGGAATATGCAAAATCGTGAACAAATCCTCGCTATGCTGACCACTATTTTAGTGGACGAATTCGAAATTGATGCCGAGGCGATTACGCCTGAGGCCAACCTGTATGAAGAGCTCGATCTCGACAGTATTGATGCCGTCGACTTAGTGATAAAGCTGCAGCAACTGACAGGTAAAAAGATCCAACCCGATGAATTTAAATCAGTTCGCACAATCAACGATGTGATTAATGCTATCGAAGGTTTAGTGAGAACCTAATGCGAGCCTTGCTACAGGTCTTAACCGCCCTAACTTTGCTGGCCTACCCCGTTGCCGTGTATTTAGGGCTCAGTTACTTGCCTGCTGGCACCATAGCGCTCGTGCTGTGTTTATTGCTGATAGTGCGGCTAATGCTACAAAAGCAAAAGGTTAAGACATTAGTTTTACCACTATTGGTGGGGATTGTGCTCACGGCAGGCAGTTATCTTGCCAAGCGCAGTGACTGGCTGCTGTATTACCCAGTAGTGATAAATCTCACTATGCTGGCGCTGTTCAGTTATTCACTGCACACTGGCCCTAGCATGATCGAACGTTTAGCCCGTTTGAAAGAACCCGATTTACCGGATGAAGCCACTGGGTATCTTAAAAAAGTCACTCTACTTTGGTGCGGCTTATTTATCTTCAATGGCACTATGGCGGCTTACACCGCTGGCTTTACTAGCTTAGCAACCTGGACCTTGTATAACGGTTTGATTGCATACGTACTCATGGGACTGCTCCTCGGTGGGGAATGGTTATATCGCAGCTTTTGGTTGAAGAAAACATGACACAGCTACTCAAAAACTGGTTAACCCAAGGGCCCTTTGCCCAACAACTGATCAGCTTTAATCACCACGACATAGTCACAGGTGCATTATTTACCAATCAGGTGGCGTATTTTTACGAGCAACTGCTGGCCGCGCCAGAGAAAAAATGGCTGCTCGCGAGTGATACCAGCGATCTGTTTGCTGTCGGTTTATGTGCGGCGCTGTTAGCAGGCAAGGAAATTATCTTACCAGCCAACACCCAAACGGGCACGCTGAGCGAGTTAACCCACCAGTTTGAAGGCATATTGTCGGACAAGCCATTGTGTGAAAGTCAGGCCTTTATTCTACTGAGAAAAGAGCTGAGCCTGCCGAGCAAGCCTTGGCCGGCGAGCGAGGCTATCGGTGAACTTGTGCTATTTACCTCCGGCAGCAGTGGCGAACCTAAGGCGATCCGTAAAACACTTCAGCAATTAGACGTTGAAGTCTCAGTGCTCGAACATACCTTTGCCGAACATTTACCCCATTGCAGTGTGGTTTCAACGGTTTCCCACCAGCATATCTATGGCCTGTTATTCAAAATTTTGTGGCCACTCGCCGCCAGTCGGCCGTTTTTAAGTGAGCAGATTGAATACCCAGAAACCTTAAGCTATTACACAGCCTTACTGCCAAACCTATGTTTGATCAGTAGCCCAGCCCAGTTATCGCGTTTACCTAAGGCCTTAGAGCACGAGCGCCAACTGCGCTCACCTAGCTTAGTGTTTAGCTCTGGCGGGCCCTTAAGTTTTGCGGCGGCTCAGGGGATCAGCCAATGCTATGGCCATTTGCCCATCGAGATTTTTGGTAGCACAGAAACGGGCGGTATCGCCTATCGCCGTCAGCATGAGGCCGATGAACCTTGGCAAGTATTTGACAGAATATCGATAGATCAAGATCCTAGCGACGGCGCCTTGCTGCTTAAATCACCCTATTTAGCCGACGATGAATGGTTGCGCTGCGAAGATAAAATCGAACCGACCGAAAATGGCCAGTTTAGACTCAAGGGCCGACTCGATCGCATCGTTAAGATTGAAGAGAAACGCCTGTCACTGGCGCAAATGGAAACGCTGTTAGGCAGTCACGCCTATGTTGAGCAAGCCGCACTTGTCGTATTGCCGCAGTTTAAATCCCAACTGGGCGCGGTCGTGACCCTCTCAGCGCTTGGCCGCAGTGTGCATCAAGAGCAGGGAAAACTCAGTATCAACAATGCGTTAAAAGCACATTTACTGACGCAATTTGAGCGAGTCACCCTGCCACGCCGCTGGCGTTATCCCGATATTTTGCCGCTGAACACTCAGGGTAAGCGTGTCACTGCCGAGTTAGTCGAGTTATTTGATCATGATTAAATCGAGTTTACCGCCGATCCTGCATTCCAATATCGACATGGATAATATTGAATTACGTCTGTTAGTGGCGGCCGACCTTGAATCTTTTAAGGGACATTTTCCCGAGCAAGCCGTACTGCCAGGCGTGACGCAATTAGATTGGGCGGTGCGTTTAGGCTGCCAATATTTCGGCTATTGCGAAGCCGTAGCCAACTTAGAAGTGCTTAAGTTTCAGCAACTCATACTGCCGGGGCAAGAAGTCACCTTAAGCATTAGCAATAATGCGGCTAAGGGGAAACTCACCTTCGCCTATAGCGATGGTGAAAACCGCTACGCGTCAGGTCGTATCGCCTTCGATATCTCGCCCGTTAACAGCAAGCCTTCTGATACCAACAGCAGCGATGAGGCGAGCCAGTGCTAACACCTCCCAGCGACTTAGTTGAGTCGGCGCCCATCAAGCTCGCCTTAGTGATCCCCAATTACAATCACAGTGCCGCAATTGCCCAGACCTTGGCCGAACTCGCCCAATTTAATCTGCCCTGTTATTTGATTGATGATGGCAGCAATGACGAAACCCGTTATCTACTGCAATCCTTAGCCCAAACCTATCCTTGGGTGACTTTGCTGCTGCATCCTTACAACCGTGGTAAAGGCGCTGCTGTGATGACGGGCCTACGCCGAGCCTACCGCGATGGCTTTAGTCATGCACTGCAGGTCGATGCCGATGGTCAACACAATCTAGCCGATATTCCAGCTATGGTAGCAAGGGCGCAGGCTAAACCCGATGCACTGATTTCAGGCAAACCCGAGTACGATGAATCCGTGCCTAAGGGCAGGCTCTATGGCCGTTATATCACCCATTTTTGGGTGTGGGTCGAAACATTAAGCTTTGATATTAAAGATTCTATGTGTGGCTTTCGCGTTTATCCCCTCGCCGCCACCGAGCGATTACTGTGCCAGCAAGCATTAACGGAGCGAATGGATTTTGATATTGAAATCCTCGTCAAACTCTACTGGCAAGGGGTGGAAATTTTATTCCAGCCGACTAAGGTGATTTATCCCGAAGGTGGTGTTAGTCACTTTCAAGGTGTGGCCGACAATGTGCGCATCACTAAACTGCATACCAAGTTGTTTTTCGGCATGCTCAAACGCCTGCCTTGGCTATTGAAGCGTAAATCACAGCAACAAGCCGCGCAAAACTCCCATTGCTCGTCAGCAACACTATCGACTTCAGCAACATCATCAACTTCAGCCACCCATTGGTCGGGCATGAAGGAGCGCGGCAGTTACTGGGGCATCAAACTGTTAGCCGAGAGCTATCGTATTGGCGGCCATTGGTTGTGCCGCGCCATTATGTATCCTGTGATTTGTTATTTCTTTCTCACGGGCAAAGTCACCCGCGAAGCCTCGTTAGATTTCCTGCGCCGCGTGCAAATGCTTGAGCCGCAACATCCTAAGCTCAATCAGCCCGTAGGCTGGCGCGATAGCCTGAATCACTTTTTAGCCTTTGGCAATGCCGCTCTCGATAGAATCGATGCATGGTGCGATCGCATCCAATTGAGCCAAGTGGATTTCCCCGATCGCCAAGTGCTGGCCGACCAGCTCGAAAGCGGTAAAGGCGCGGTGTTATTGGTGTCGCACCTTGGCAATTTAGAACTCTGCCGCGCCATTTCCATCCACCAGCGCAAGGTCAAAGTAAACGTCATGGTGTTAACTAGCCATGCTGAAAATTTCAATAAGGTACTTAAGCAGTTAAACCCTGATAGCACGCTTAATCTTATTCAAGTGACCGAGCTTAACCCCGCGACGTCTATGCTGTTGCAGCAAAAAATAGAAGACGGTGAACTGGTGGTGATCGCGGGCGATAGAACCTCGCCGAATACCCAAGGTCGCGTCATGTACGCGCCGTTTATGGGGCAAGATGCAGCGTTTCCCCAAGGGCCGTTTATTTTGGCAGGCTTACTCGATTGCCCTGTGTTTTTAATGTTTTGCCTGCGGGAACAGGGCCGTTATCGGGTGCATTTAGAGCACTTCGCCGAAACACTTAAAGGCCCAAGGCCGGGCAGAATGGACAGATTACAGCAGGCGGTAAATCGCTACAGCGAACGTTTAGAATACTTTGCCAGACGCGAGCCTTTGCAATGGTTTAACTTCTTCGATTTTTGGCGTAAAGACAGCGAGTTAGGACGCGTATCAGCCAATTCAGTACAAGCCGATGCTGTAACAGCAGAGTCAACATCACCGCAGATCCCAGAGCAGGATCATAAGACAGACAGGACTAGTCATTCATGAGCCACACCCAAGCCGCCGACTCAAAGAATCAATCAGACTTAAAGACTGTTGAGTTCGGCCGTCAATTTCTTACCTTAGAACAAGTGGTTGCCGTCGCCAAGGGCGCACCAGTCAAGCTCTGTGACGATGCGGATTATCAAGAATACATTCAAAAAGGTGCGCGCTTTATCGATAGCCTGCTGCACGAAGAAGGCGTGGTTTATGGTGTAACCACAGGTTATGGCGACTCTTGCACAGTCAATGTGAGCTTAGATCTGGTCCACGAATTGCCACTGCATTTAACCCGCTTCCACGGCTGCGGTTTAGGCGAGACCTTAAACATAATGCAGGCCCGCGCTGTGATGGCTTGCCGTTTAAACTCCTTAGCCATTGGCAAATCTGGCGTGACCTATGAGCTATTAAAGCGCATCGAAACTTTGCTCAATCTCAACATAGTCCCTGTAATCCCAGAAGAAGGTTCGGTCGGTGCCAGCGGTGATTTAACGCCGCTGTCGTATTTAGCCGCCGTGTTAGTCGGTGAGCGCGAAGTAATCTACCAAGGTGAACGCCAAGCGACTCAAGATGTCTACGCTAAGCTCAACATCACCCCGCACGTACTGCGGCCAAAAGAAGGCTTAGCCCTGATGAACGGCACGGCTGTAATGACGGCCTTGGCCTGTTTAGCCTTCGATCGCGCCCAATATCTTGCCCGCTTAAGTAGTCGCATTACCGCTATGGCTTCGTTAACGTTAAAAGGCAACTCGAACCATTTTGATGAAATCTTATTTGCCGCTAAACCGCATCCGGGACAAAACCAAATCGCCACTTGGATACGGGAAGATTTAAATCACCACGAACATCCGCGCAATTCGGACAGGCTGCAGGACAGATATTCCATCCGCTGCGCACCGCACATTATCGGCGTGTTGCAGGATGCGCTGCCGTTTATGCGTCAGTTTATCGAAACCGAAGTCAACAGCGCCAACGACAACCCGATTGTCGACGGCGAAGGCGAGCATATTCTCCACGGTGGCCATTTTTACGGCGGCCATATCGCCTTTGCGATGGATTCACTGAAAAATACTGTGGCTAACTTAGCCGATCTTATCGATCGCCAAATGGCGCTAGTGATGGACCCTAAGTTTAACAATGGTTTACCCGCTAACTTATCCGGCTCAACCGGCCCGCGCCGCGCGATTAATCATGGCTTTAAAGCGGTGCAAATTGGGGTATCTGCGTGGACAGCAGAAGCGCTCAAGCACACTATGCCCGCCAGCGTATTCTCGCGCTCGACCGAATGCCACAACCAAGACAAGGTGAGCATGGGCACTATTGCCGCCCGCGATTGTATGCGCGTGCTGCAATTGACCGAACAAGTCGCGGCGGCAGCCTTGCTCGCCATGACCCAAGGTATTGGTTTACGTATCGCCCAAAATGAACTGGACGAAGCCTCGCTCACCCCTTCATTGGCGAAAACCCTCGCTCAAGTGCGCGGTGATTTTGAGACCTTAATCGAAGACCGACCGCTTGAAGCCGTGCTGCGCCAAACCATAGCTAAAATCCAAGCGGGCGAATGGGAAGTGTGCAGATGAAATCATTGCTCACTATCGATATGGAAATGCAAATCCCCTTCCACGATGTGGATTCCATGGGGATCACTTGGCATGGCAATTACCTGCGTTATTTCGAGATTGCTCGCTGCAAACTGCTCGATGAGTTGGGCTACAACTACCGCCAAATGCAAGCATCTAACTACGCGTGGCCTATTATCGATTTGCAGATTAAATACGTCAAAGCCAGCACCTTCGAGCAAAAAATCACAGTCCGCGCCGAGTTAGTCGAGTGGGAAAACCGCTTAAAAATCAGTTATCAAATTCGCGATGTTGAAACCGGTGCGCGCATCACTAAGGGTTACACCATTCAGGCAGCAGTCGACATGAGCACCCAAGAATTGTGCTTTGTTACCCCAGAGGTGTTCCGTGACAAAATAGCCACCCTGCTCGCTAAGGTTGAAAACCAATGAATGCCGCGCTAACACACATCAAGCTTATGCTTATCCTGTGTTTTTGCAGCGTATGGATATCGGCACAGTGCAAGGCTGACACATCGACAACGGCAGTTTCTGCCAGCAATTACCAGCAACTATTCAACCAACCTGCGGATAAAGCACAGCTTGTCGCCTTAAGCCAAAAGCTTAACTTGGGCGAAACGGTTCGTGGCAACTTTGTGCAATCTCGGCAGTTGAAGGTGCTCAAAAAGCCGTTAATCAGCCAAGGTCAGTTTATCTTCGATCAGACCCAAGGACTGATTTGGCAGCAGATAAAGCCCTTCGAATCCCTGCTGATTTTAAAAGATAAGCAGCTTATTCAGCGCGATAGCCAAGGTCGAGTCCAAGTCAGCAAGGCCGATGCCTCGGCGAGCGCTGCCGCTATGGGGGATTTATTGCCCAGCCTAGTGCGCGCTATGCTCGGCGGTGATATTTCCGGTTTAAGTGAGAACTTCGAGCTGCACTTCCTCAGCACAGACAAGTTAAACGCAGAGAACTTGAGTCCAGGCAGCCAATGGCAATTAGGCCTAACGCCCAAAGATCCCTTAATGAAAAAAGCCATCGCCAATATGGTGTTAGAGGGCAGCGATATGTTGCAATCCTTAGTGCTGCTCAGTGCCGCACCGAGTGTGAACCCACAGGATATGACCCGCATCGACTTTAGTGCGATTTCCCAAGGCAAACTCAGCGAAACAGAATTGGCGCAGTATGCTGTAGCGATAGAGGCAAATAAACCTTAACTATGGCCGCCAACTTCGCCGCGCGCGCCAATCAAGCGCTAATACAATCATCCCCTAAATGGCGCCTCGCCATTTGGTTGCTATTGATGCTCTCTGCCAGCCTATGGACGTTGCAACTCTGGCAAAACGGCGCAAGGGTGCAGAGCGATATTCTCGCAATGCTGCCCCATTTACAGCAGGACAAACTCACAGAGCGCGCCCTTAACCAAGTTAAAGCGACGCTCGCCGATCAAGTCTATATTGCGCTCGTCGCCAAAGATGAAACCACGGCAATCGCTGCAGCTAAGCTGTTGATGCAAAAGCTTGAAACAGACCTTGTTGCTACTGGAAAAAATGCTGCACTTACAGATATTCGCAGCGCAGATATGCAGATCGGTGAAGCCTTGGGGCAATATTATTTCCCCCACAGATTTAAATTACTGACAGCGCCACAAGCTGAGGCGTTAGCAACGAAAGACATTGGAAATCTGATTGAAGCGGCCACTGCACAGCTTTACAACGCCTTTAGTTACGCCAATAGCAACTTGCTTGCCCAAGATCCACTACTGTTATTCCCCGCCAATTTACTCGCCCTCGCGCCGAGTTCCAAAGTCAGAGCCAGCCAAGGTATTCTGCTGGCTAATCAAGGCGATAATGTCGCTGCGGTTGTTATGGCAAGGGGCCAAGAAAGTGCTTTTAATCCCAATGCGCAATTGGCGCAGATGACGGCATTAACCCTAGGATTGGATACGGTTAAACAAAGCTATCCCGATATTACCCTGCTTAAGGCTGGCGCCCTGTTTCACGCTATTGCGGCGACCCAAACGGCTAAGAGTGAAATCTCGATTCTTGGTCTTGCATCCTTACTTGGGGTAATAGCCCTAGTCTGGCTGGCGTTTCGCTCTGTAATGCCGCTACTGCTGGCGATTGTCACTATCTCCAGCGGGCTGTTGCTGGCCGCGACTTTTACCTTAAGCGTATTTGGCGAGCTTCATTTACTCACCTTAGTGTTTGGAACTAGCTTGATTGGCATTGCCATCGACTACAGCTTTCATTTTTACTGCGAGCGCTTAAGCGATACCGAACGCAACGCAAAGGCGACGGTCGCGTATATCTTCCCCACAGTGACACTTGCCTTTATCACCAGTGCCTTAGCTTATGTGGGCATAGGTTTAGCGCCGTTTCCAGGAATGCAGCAAGTGGCGATTTTCTGCGCCGCGGGGCTACTCGGGGCTTATCTCACCCTCATTCTCGCCTACCCACTGTTAGCGGGAAGTCGTTTGCCATCGGGCTCCCGCCCATTAGCGTTAGCGGGGAAATACCTTGTCAACCTCACTCAGTTATCCAACAGCTTGACCACGCCTTTAGGCATGGGCATGTTTGCTTTAGTGATAGTAATGTGGTGTCTGGTTGGCGTAACCAAGTTAACCGTCGATGACGATATTCGCCATTTGCAGCAAAGCCCCGCGAGCGTGACTGAACCTGAAAATAAGCTCAGGCAGCTACTCAGCGGCGGCACAGATAATCAATTCTTACTGGTACGCGCCGCGAGTGAAGAAGCACTACTACAACAGCTTGAGCGAGTGTCGCCACAGCTCGATGCCGCTATTACGAACCAAGAGTTAGGCAACTACGTCAGCCTCAGCCAATATCTGCCCAGCCATCAAAGGCAAGACACGGCTTATAGCTTGCAGGGTGAAATCTATCAAACTCAGATAGATACTGTGCTCACAAGCCTTGGGTTGGATGAGAACTTAAAGCCAGAGCTGCAAGCAAGCTACTTAGCAGCTAAAGAGCAATATATCGCCCCAGCAGATTTCTTTAAGCTAGAGGCAGGCAAGCAACTCGCACCGCTGTGGCTAGCGCCAAATGGCAAGGCCACCGACTATGACGCGCTAAATGATGGCGGCGCGAGCGCTGAGTATGGTGCCATTGTCTTGCTTGGCGGCATTAAACAGATCGACGCGCTCAAGGCGCGCTTTGCCAATGTTCAAAGCGTACAACTTATCGATAAAGTCGCGGATATCTCCGCCGTCATGGGCCATTACCGACTGTTAACCCTAAAGCTGTTAGCGCTCGCACTCGGTATCGCACTCTTGTTGTTTAGCCTGAATTTTGGCATTAAAAAAGCCGCGGTTGTCGTTGCCGTTCCAGCCCTTGCGGCCTTGCTAACGCTTGCAACCTTAGGCTTAACAGGCTCGCCGCTGAGTCTGTTCCATGCACTCGCGCTCATTTTAGTTTTCGGGATTGGGATAGACTACAGCTTGTTCTTTGCCTCAGCTCAAAACCACGGCAAGGCAGTGATGATGGCGGTATTTATGTCCGCCTGCTCGACCCTATTAGCCTTTGGTTTACTCGCCTTTAGCCAGACCCAAGCGATTCATTATTTTGGTTTAACCCTGTCGCTAGGTATAGGTTTAACCTTTTTACTTTCGCCACTGATTTTAACGACTAAAAAGTCCTGATAACGACAAGGAACGTACTTTACATGCCTACACCCGCTCACGATTTATCGGCTATGCCAAATTCACTTGCCGTCGATGTGGCTATTATCGGCGCAGGACCTTCAGGCGCCATCGCCGCCAGCTTGCTACACCAACAAGGTAAGCGCGTGCTGGTGTTAGAAAAACAACATTTCCCCCGTTTCTCCATCGGTGAAAGTTTACTGCCCTGCTGCATGCAGTTTATCGAAGAAGCCGGCATGTTAGATGTGCTCAATGCCGCCGGATTCCAACATAAAAATGGCGCCGCCTTTCGTCGCAATGGCACTTACACTACCTTCGATTTTACCGATAAATTTACCCCAGGGCCGGGCACCACATTCCAAGTGCAGCGCGCCAGTTTTGATAAACTGTTAGCCGATACCGCCCAAAGCCAAGGGGTCGAAATCCGCTATGGCGAAACCGTCGAGGCGATAGATTTAACCGAGAATCCATGCTTAATGGTGCGCAATGAACAGGGCGAGCTTTATCAAATCAGCGCCCAATATGTGCTTGATGCCAGTGGTTTTGGCCGTGTGTTACCCCGCTTGCTCGACTTAGAAAGTCCGTCTTGCCTACCACCGCGTAGCGCCATCTTTACCCATGTGGAAGACAACATCAGCGATCCTAGCTTTGATCGAAATAAAATTTTAATCAGCGTCCACCCAGAGCATAAAGACATTTGGTATTGGCTCATTCCCTTTAGCAATGGCCGTTGCTCACTCGGCGTGGTTGCCGAACCGCAATTACTTGCGCGTTTACAAGGTTCGCTTGAGCAACAATTGATGAACATAGTCAATGAAGAACCAGGACTAAAAGCCCTACTGGCAAACGCTAAGGTGGTGCAAGAATGCGCCACACTCAAGGGTTATTCAGCCAATGTGTCACGGCTTGCGACCGACAAGTTCGCCCTACTGGGTAATGCCGGCGAGTTCCTTGATCCGGTATTTTCCTCCGGTGTCACTATCGCCATGCAATCGGCATCGATGGCAGCAAAATGTGTGACGAAACAACTCAATGGCGAAACGGTTGACTGGCAAGCCGATTACTCAGCGCCTTTAATGCAGGGGGTGAATACCTTCCGCACCTATGTGCAAGCTTGGTATGATGGCCGCTTTCAGGATGTGGTCTTCTATGAAGAACCGAACGAGCGTATCAAGCAGATGATTTGTTCTATTCTGGCGGGCTATGCTTGGGATACGAATAATCCCTTTGTTAAAGACTCGGAGCGCCGCCTGAATATGATAGTCGAACTGTGCCGAAATCCAGCCGCCACTCCAGCATTCGCAGAGGTCTAATCGCATGCTGCTAAACCTTAACGCTAAATGGCTAATCATCCCCGCGCTATTGCTCGCAAGCCTTGGGCTAACGGGCTGTAGTGAACTGCTGTTCAGGCAGACCTGTGTCGGACTCGCTAAGGATATGCGTTATTGTTTGGCACCATTGCCCCATGATTTTGCTCCCGCGACCGATAAGCCGTTGACTCAGCCAAGGATAAAGTCCACGACTGAGCCTACAACTAAGCCCGCCATCATGGCGAGTCAGCAAACCGACAGCAACACAGGCGTATCTTCTCCCCAGTCCTTTAGCCAAAAGGTCAGCATTAAAGTGGGTGATAAATCCCACGAGCTGCTCACTCAATTAGAGTTAGAGAATGAGCGCATGACGCTCGTTGGCTTAGCGCCACTCGGACAGGCTTTGTTTACCTTAGTTTATGATGGTAATACACTCAGCAGTGAACAAAGCATGCTGCTAGGGGACCGTTTTAAAGCTGAGTATTTAATGGCGATGATGCAACTGGTCTATTGGCCTGAGCAGAGTATTCGCGCCCATTTAGAAGGTGGTCATTTAGTCACAGGCCTTTGCGATAAGGTTGGGGGAAATCAGGGCGATACGCTTATAGGCACCCGAGTGAATACAATCCCCTGTCGCCAGATCTATAGTCAAGACACCTTGATCAGTAAAAGCGGCCAGCAAACCCATGTGGTGCAAATCCGTTATCAACAAAATATCGGCGATGCTCTTTGGCAAGCCCACATCAGCTTAACTATGCCACAAGCTAAATTTGAGCTAGAAATCGAACCTATTTAATCTGTTAGCATCCGCACTTAACTGTGCCATGGTAAAAAGACACACAATGATGAACAGAGTAGCTATTACACAGATTGGATTGTGTACCCCGCTAGGGCAAGATCCCCAGCAGGTTTTAGACCGCCTGATCGCTGGTGATACCAGTGCGATGCTGCGCTGTGACACTCTCCTGTTCGAGCACCCAACCTTAGTTGCCCCCGTGACGGCAGCACTACCAACCATTCCCGAAAAACTCATTCAGTTCGATTGCCGTAACAACCAATTACTGCTGTGCGCCGCACTGCAAATTGCGACCACAGTTGAACAAGCGAAACGGGATTTTGGTCATGCCCGTATTGGTGTAGTACTAGGCACGAGCACGTCAGGCATATCTAAAGGCGAAGCGGCACTTGCGTATCGAAATCAACACGGATACTTTCCCGCGGATTACCACTATTTCCAGCAGGAGCTCGGCAGCACCAGCGACTTTTTACGCCAGTATTTTGAGCTCGATGGTCCTTGCTACACAATTTCAACCGCCTGCTCATCCAGCGCTAAAGTGTTTGCCAGTGCCAAACGCCTATTACAGGCTAACCTCTGTGATATTGTGATTGTCGGCGGGGTCGACAGCTTGTGCCAACTGACAGTCAATGGTTTTAATGCCTTAGAATCTGTCTCGAAAGGCCACTGCAATCCTTTTAGTATCAACCGTGATGGCATCAATATCGGCGAAGGCGCGGCGCTTTTCGTCCTAACGTTGGGCGAGTCAGAGGTCATGCTAGCGGGTATTGGCGAGTCGAGCGATGCGCACCATATGTCGGCGCCACACCCCGAAGGCGCAGGCGCTATCGCTGCTATGCACGCGGCGTTGCAAGATGCACACATTGCAACAAAAGACATTGGTTACATAAACTTACACGGTACAGCCACGCCTAAAAATGATGCGATGGAAAGCCGCGCCGTGGTTGAGGTGTTTGGCGTGAACACGCCCCCTTGTAGCTCGACCAAGCCCTTAGTCGGCCATACCTTAGGTGCCGCTGGCGCCATTGAAGCCGCCTTCTGTTATTTATTACTTTCAGCACATAATCACCGCCAAGCCCTGCCGCCCCATCAATGGGACGGACAAGTCGATCCACAGGATCCGCCCATTGCCTTGGTCGAGCGCCATCAAGTCGCTGCTAAGGGCGCGCTTAATTATGTGATGAGCAATTCCTTCGCCTTTGGCGGCAGTAATGCCAGCCTAATTTTCTGCCGTAACGAGGCCTAGTACCATGCAGTTACTTAAGATTAACCAACCCTTTGCCGAACAGGATATTGCCGATTTTATTCCCCATAGGGCACCGATGATTTTGCTCGATAAAATCATTGGCTATCGGCGCGATAACCTAGAGACCGAAGTCACTATCACGGCCAAGAGCCCTTATTTCGATGATAAATATCAAGCCGTACCCAATTATGTGGGTATCGAATATATGGCTCAAAGTATTGCCGCCCTTGCTGGGGTTGAGGCAAAGCTTCGCAATGATAAAATCCGCGTGGGCTTTCTATTGGGATCGCGCAAATTAACCTTGTATGCCAAGCAATATGAGCTCGGGCGCACCTATCGCACCCAAGTCAGCCGCCTCTATCAAGAGGAATCGGGATTAGCGGTATTCGATTGCCAAATTTATCTGCTGCCCGAAGCCGGCACTGAGCTAGAAAAGAGCTTAGTGGCCCAAGCCAATGTGAATGTGTTCCAACCTCAGGACACACAAGCCTACCTTGCAGGCAATCAAGACGCGGCAAATAGAAGTCTTGGGCACTAAAGCAATGATGTAGATAAAAAAGCCTTAAAGCGCCTTAACAAGCGACCTTTTTACCATAAATACATGAAACCCCATACCGACACATAACGATAAAATGGGGTGGAGAAAACAGATGAATAACAGAGTATTAGTTACCGGTTCGAGCCGCGGTATTGGTAAAGCCATCGCCCTAAAACTCGCCGCTGCGGGTTTCGATATCGCCCTGCATTACCACAGTAACCAAGCAGCTGCCGATGACACTGCCGCGCAAATCCGCGCGCTTGGGGTGAATGTGAGCCTGCTGAAATTTGATGTCGCCGACCGCGCAACCGTCAGAGCCACCATTGAAGCCGATATCGAGGCCAATGGTGCCTATTATGGCGTGATCCTCAATGCTGGTATCAACCGCGATACCGCCTTTCCTGCTATGACAGAAAGCGAGTGGGACAGCGTGATCCACACTAACTTGGACGGCTTTTATAATGTCATCCATCCCTGTGTGATGCCTATGGTACAAGGCCGCAAGGGCGGGCGTATCATTACCTTAGCCTCTGTTTCTGGGATTGCGGGCAACCGTGGCCAAGTCAATTACAGCGCCTCAAAAGCGGGTATTATCGGCGCGACTAAGGCATTGTCATTAGAGCTGGCAAAACGCAAAATCACCGTCAACTGTATCGCCCCCGGCTTGATTGAAACCGACATGGTGGCCGATATTCCTAAGGATATGGTCGAGCAATTAGTGCCGATGCGCCGCATGGGTAAACCGAGTGAAATCGCCGCCTTAGCCGCATTTTTAATGTCTGACGATGCCGCCTATATCACTCGCCAAGTGATATCGGTCAATGGGGGCATGATCTAAATGAGCGAACCGACAAATCAAACCCGCTTAGGGAAACGAGTGGTCGTCACTGGCATTGGCGGCATTACCGCCATGGGCCATGATTGGGAGGCGATAGCAGCGAGCCTTAAGGCGCAGAAAAACTGCGTCGTCACTATGGGCGAATGGGATAAATACGATGGTCTCAATACCCGCTTAGCCGCGCCCATTACCGACTTTGAAGTGCCAAGCCATTATTCGCGCAAGAAAATTCGTTCTATGGGTCGGGTTTCCATCATGGCGACCCGCGCCAGTGAACTTGCATTAATCGATGCGGGATTGTTAGACGATCCTATCGTGTCCTCGGGTGAAATGGGTATCGCCTATGGCTCGTCCACTGGCAGTACCGATGCCATCATCGCCTTTGGCGATATGTTGAAAACCGGTGATATGTCGGGCGTCACCGCCACGAGTTATATCCGCATGATGGCACACACCACAGCGGTGAATGTGGGGGTATTTTTCGGCTTAAAAGGCCGAATTCACACCACTAGCAGCGCCTGTACCTCGGGGAGCCAAGGCATAGGTTACGCCTATGAAGCCATCAAATACGGTCATCAAACCTTAATGTTGGCGGGCGGCGGTGAAGAACTCTGCCCCACAGAGGCTGTAGTGTTCGATACCCTGTTTGCCACTAGCACTAAAAACTCAACGCCCGAACTCACGCCACGCCCCTTCGATGCGAGCCGTGATGGCCTCGTGATTGGCGAAGGGGCTTGTACACTGGTACTCGAAGAGCTAGAACACGCCAAGGCGCGGGGCGCCAAGATTTATGCTGAGTTAGTCGGTTTTGGCACGAATTCAGATGGCCAACACGTCACCCAACCAAACGCGCAGACCATGGAAATCGCTATCAGGTTGGCGCTCAAAGATGCCCAGCTTGAGCCTAGCGCCATAGGTTATGTGAACGCCCACGGCACGGCAACGGATCGCGGTGACATCGCCGAAAGCCACGCGACCCATGCAGTTTTTGGTGCTGGCATGCCGATTTCATCCCTTAAAAGCTACACGGGCCACACCTTAGGCGCATGCGGCGCGTTAGAAGCTTGGGTGAGTATTGAGATGATGAATGCGGGCTGGTTTGCGCCAACACTCAACCTTGAAAGTATCGACTCACAATGCGCTGATTTGGACTATATCCGTAACGAACTGCGCCCAATCGATACAGATTATGTCATGAGTAATAATTTCGCCTTTGGCGGCATTAATACCTCGCTGATTTTTAAACGCTGGGCCCAATAACGACATATAAAAACCACATAAGGACATCACCATGAAACCACTCTTTGCAGGTATGCTGCTTAGCATCAGTTTATTAAGCTCGCCTTTATTGGCTCAGGAATATACGGTTGAAACCTATCAAGAAATCTTTAAGGGTGATAACCAATTCAAGCAAAAAGAAGCCATTGAATCACTCACCATCGCTGGTTTATCCGATCCTGCCATTTTTGATGCGCTCGAAGCAAAGCTACTCGCATCTTTGCCCCAAGCCACTGAAAAAAATGCCATTGACTACAGTGCTTGGTTAGTCAAAGGCTTAGCTTATTCAGGCAATGATAAGTACAGCGAAACCATCAACAAGATTGTTAATGGTGATTATCCTAAAAAACTCAAAAAATACGCAGGTCAAGCTTTAGAAAACATAACGATATATAAAAAATGGAATGCGATTCTTGCGGATAAAAACCAATATACTGCCGATCAAAGTCAGCAAAATAATGCCTTTGCCAATGCCCTACGCAGCAATGATTTAGAATTAATGCGTCTCGCAGCTAAACGCATCATGGATGACCGCCAGTACGATGATTTTATCCTAGCCGTACTCAGTAACGAATTGAAAACACCACGCTTAATGGCCAATGACAAACTCGCCATCGATACCTATGCCAACATGGCAAAAGCGCTAGCTAGTTCAGGGAATACCGCTTACCGCGATGTGATTGAAAATATGGCAACCACGAGCTCAAACAAAAAACTCAAAAACTACGCCGAGAGTTATTTGAAGAAATACTACTAAACCTACCCGTTTTACGCTTAATCGAACAAATCATGGCCGAGCTTATCCTCGGCCATTTTTATATTCGCCTATACAGGCTTGCCATGGTAATCACTCACTACACTGTGAAAGAACCTAGAGGCTCTAAGTTGATAAACGAGAGTTACCGAAGGCGAAGAGGCAGTTAAACATAGATATTGTTCAGAGTGAGGCCAACCATGGTACTGGCTCGACGACCCGCAGCAAGTCCTATATGGACACCTCGAATAGATCAACCACTTTTTGAGTAACAGAAAGTAATACTGCGTACGTATATCCGACCTGTTTGTGAGAATCTTTGTTCTCTGGCCTTAATGAGAACCGCGCCTTTGCTGCTTATCGTCCTTTCGGAGTCATATGCTCCTTGTACTCTCTCAGCATCTGCAAAGGCCGGTATTACCTGTTACTTCATTATCTGTAGTCGTGTTTTTGGGGTGAGTTTAATACT
>NZ_JAKKRY010000018.1:0-106254 GCF_025653795.1 Shewanella sp. SM73 | reverse complement strand
CTTCAGCGGCTCAATGAATTCTGATTTTTTGTTTCTAACTAAAGAAACAAACTGTACATATTACTATGAACACTCATTGTTACATTGATTTAAATTTTTGACTGCCAACCCGAAGGTTAAGCAGTTTCGATTAACTCAACACCTGTGAGTGTCCACACAGATTTCTTGTTTTATCTTGTTAAAGAGCGTTGACCACATACCGTTGCCGGCGGGTCGTGCTGATGCTTCATCAGCTCAGGGTCGTGCATTCTACGCATTTCCCGTTTCGCGTCAAGGAGTATTTTACAACTTCTTGCTGCGCTTGAATTAAGTGCTTAAAAGCGACTCAATTCAACCTAACTCGTCAGCTTGCTTTCGCTGTCTGCCGTGTCAGTGGATGCGCATTATAGGGAGATTAAGAAAGTCCGCAACCCCTATTTTTAAGATAATTGTCATTTTCTCACTGTTCGTTGGATATTTGACCTGACCCGCTAGTTTTTAACCTTTATAATGCTAAAAACCACTCAATTAGGGACTTTTCTATGTCAGGGCCACTCAGAACTTACCAAGGTATTCATCCTCAATTAGGCAATAACGTATATGTAGATGAAGCTTCGGTGCTTGTTGGCGATATTGCGTTAGATACTGATGCCAGTATTTGGCCTATGGTGGCGGCGCGTGGTGATGTTAACCATATTCGTATTGGTAAGCGCTCGAACGTACAAGACGGTAGCATATTGCATGTAACGCGTAAGTCAGCTGCTCGTCCCGATGGTCATCCACTGATTATTGGTGATGATGTGACTATTGGTCACAAGGCTATGCTTCACGGTTGCAAAGTCGGTAACCGAGTATTAGTAGGCATGGGTGCGATAATTCTCGACGGTGCGATTTTAGAAGATGATGTGATCTTAGGTGCGGGTTCTTTAGTGCCACCGGGCAAGGTATTACAGAGTGGCTATTTATATGTAGGCAGCCCAGTTAAGCAGGCTCGCCCATTAACGCCAGCCGAAATTGCCTTTTTGCCAGAATCTGCCGACAACTATGTCAGACTGAAAAACGAATACTTAGTTGAGTTACAAAACATCTAATCACTTATAGCCAATCTCTTATAGTTAGTCGCTTAGTGTCACTATAGCTATATAAGAAAGGCGGTAGAGACTCATTGAGTCTCTACCGCCTTTTGCTATTCGCTGATTCAGAAAAGTATCTAAGTTCGATAAGTTTAGCCTAAGTGTACTGCCCCAAACTCATCAAACTCTTCGGCTTCAATTAAGTCTTCCGCCATTTCTTCGGCATCAAATCTCACCGCATCAAACAATGCCAGCATAGCGGCGGCTTCATTGGCACTCGGCTGTTCAGAGAAATCATTCAGCTCGGCTAACTTATTCACACTGATATAGCACTTGATGTTCATCCCCTGTGACTGCGCGATAAAGCAGACTCGCTTGTGGGCGTCGTCCCAATATTGCAGTTCGGGGAAAAGAATACTTTGATTCATGCTTCCTACTTAGGCTCGGCCATTAGTTTATCCCTCAAAAGATTTAATACCACTTGAGTGTCGGGCTCGATACCTCGCCATAGGGTAAAACTCTTAGCCGCTTGTCCGACTAACATGCCGAGCCCATCAATAACCTTAGCTGCACCTTGAGATAGCGCCCATTGGTTAAACGCGGTGACCGAGGCGCCATACATCATGTCATAACAAACGGTTTGGGTGGTGATGATATGTGCTGGCAAAGGTGGCAACTCGCCCGCAAGACTCGCCGAGGTTGAATTGATGATGACATCGAACTCGCCCACAAGCTCATTCATTTCTACGGCGGTGACTCTATTTGCGAAAGCACCGTTATCCACCGAAGTAAAGATATCGACCAGAAGCTGTGCCTTAGTATGAGTGCGATTACTGATGATCATCTGCGCAATTCCCGCATTTAATAACGGCAGAATACAACCGCGCGCCGCACCACCAGCACCAATAAGTAACACGCGCTTATCTTGCAGGCTGCCTAAGTTAGCGATGAGATCGGCCACCAGCCCTAAGCCATCGGTGTTATCACCGCGAATAGTGCCATCGGCCAATAAACTTAAGGTGTTTACCGCGCCGGCAAGCTTGGCCTCTGGGCTGAGACTGTCACACAGCGCAAAAGCTTGCTCCTTAAAAGGCACTGTCACATTCGCGCCCTTGCCGCCCGTATTGAAAAACGCCGTCAGAGAGGCTTCAAAACCATCGACCGGAGCAAGAATGGCTTCATAGGTTAATAACTCTTGGGTGGGCGCGGCAAATTGTCCATGAATGAACGGCGATTTACTGTGGCTAATTGGATTGCCAAACACTGCGTATCTGTCTGTCATAGCGATATTAAATTTTAGGTTCAATGGCTTTGCAGTCTACCGCGCTTTTGAGCCTAGGCAAGACGAATTATGTTCAACTAAATTTCACGTTGGGTTTCACGCTATAATGCGCCATCGGCTCAATACTCTCTATTTTAGTGAACGACTATTCCAATGAACTGGCTTAAAAAGATTTTTAGCAAACACACTCCACCGCAGGATGATCGCGATCCGAGCCAATCTAACGCTTACGACTTAATCGGCGGCGAAAAAGTGATCCGCGCTATCACCAAATGTTTTTATCAGAAGATGGCAAGCTCTGAAGAAACAACAACACTGCTTGCCATTCATAGAGCGCCAATTGCGGAATCAGAGCAGAAGTTGTTCGAATTTTTAAGTGGTTGGCTCGGCGGGCCGCAGCTCTATCAGCAGAAATATGGTCATCCTGCATTGCGAGCACGACACATGTATTTCGCCGTCGATGAGGTGATGCGCGATCAATGGCTGTTTTGTATGAAATTTGCGATTGAAGAACACATTAAAAAGCCAGAGCATCGAGCCGCCATCTTTGAGGCGATTTCAACTCTGGCCGATCATATGCGTAATCAATAAAGTGGATGCTGTATCCACTTCATAAGATTACTGGCTAAACCCAGTCGCGGGGTTTGAGGTAGTTATCGTACAAATCTGCCTCTGGGCTTCCCGCCTCTGGCGTATAAGCATATTGCCAACGCACTAATGGCGGCATCGACATTAAGATAGACTCGGTACGGCCGCCCGTCTGTAGGCCAAACAAAGTGCCTCTGTCGTAGACTAAGTTGAACTCAACATAACGACCACGACGATAGAGTTGGAACTGACGCTCACGCTCACCGAATTCAGTCTCTTTACGACGCTCGACAATCGGCGCATAGGCCGTTAAGAAGCCATTACCCACGGCTTGCATAAAGCTAAAGCTTTGCTCGAATCCTTCTTGATTCAAGTCATCGAAAAACAATCCACCCACGCCGCGGGTTTCATTACGATGCGGTAGGAAGAAATACTCATCACACCATTTCTTATACTTGGGATAAACCTCATCCCCGAAAGGCGCACAAATATCCTTAGACGTTTGATGCCACTCGCGCACATCTTCCTCAAATGGATAATAAGGTGTTAAATCAAAACCACCGCCAAACCACCACACGGGATCGGCACCTTCTTTTTGAGCAATGAAGAAGCGCACATTGGCATGAGTCGTTGGGATATAAGGATTATTAGGATGAATCACTAAAGAAACGCCCATAGCTTCAAAACTACGGCCCGCTAACTCAGGGCGATGCGCCGTAGCCGACGCAGGCATAGCAGCGCCAGTCACATGGGAAAAGTTAACCCCAGCTTGCTCGAACACTGCACCTTGGGTTAATACTCGGCTCGTACCACCACCGCCTTCGGCGCGAGTCCATGAATCGGCGGCGAACGTAGCTTGGCCATCCAGCACCTGTAAACCAGCACAAATTCGGTTTTGTAGATCGATTAAAAACGCTTTTACCACTGCAACATCAGGCACACTCATCTTGTTATCCTTATTATTGGTTTGCTCATTGTCCATTTCGTAAAATCTTACCGCTTCGCGCATCGATAATGGTCGAGGGCTGACGTTGCTCACCGAGTTCACCTAATACGAGTGCATCAATTTTACCTGTAAAATCTGCAAGAATTTCATCGGCAGTTAATGCTGGATCTTCACCCGCAAGGTTAGCGCTAGTCGACACTAAAGGTTTATTGAGCGCGCGGCACAGGGCTTGCACCCCAGTATGGGCTGATACTCGCACTGCGATAGAGTCAAATTCACCACAGAGGTATTTTGAAACCTGCACTTTGATTGGCATTACAAAGGTAAAAGGCCCCGGCCACTTGGAAAATGCAAACTCGAGCTGCTCAGCCGTTAATTGCGATTCATCAACATAAGCTAAAAGCTGCTGAAAATCACTGGCGACTAAGATCAGTCCCTTTTGCCATGGGCGCTGTTTTACAGCCAATAACTTTTGGATAGCGGTGTCATTATCTGGGTCGCAACCTAGGCCATAAACGGCCTCGGTTGGATAAGCGATAACACCACCGTTAAGCACAATATCTTTTATGTCAGATGGGTGCAGCTGCAACATCTTAGGATCACCTTTTGAGTATTGTCGATTTCAACAATCAAATTATTGGATAAATTCGAATACTGACCGCCCCATCAGCGGTCAGCCGAGGATTATACGCAAGCCACTTTCATCGGCCAAATATTAAGATGCAGGTCACACAATAAACTAAAGTGGTCTTTTGTATTTACAGCTTTTTTGCGGGCATTCTAAACGCATCCCAGCCGCACCTTTACGCTCGACTAAGATCCCAAAACCACAACTCGGGCAAGCTTCAGCAACCGGAGGATAATTCACAATAAACTTACACTTAGGGTAAGCACTGCAGGCATAAAAACTCTTTCCGAAGCGACTCGTTCTGTGCTCAAGCTTACCCGCTTTGCATTCAGGGCAAGGAATGTCAGGCTTGTCACTCGCTTGATCCTGTTTTTCAATATGCGTGCAGCTAGGGTATTGAGTGCAACCAATAAAGATCCCAAATCGACCAGATTTTACCGCCAGCTCGTGGCCGCATTCAGGGCATACAGAACCTTCAATCACTTGAGTTTCAATAGATTCGTGCTGCACTAAGGGTCGAGTGTAATTACAGCTAGGGTAATTATTACAGCCAATAAAACCGCCGTGCTTACTGTGTTTAACCGATAACTCGCTGCCACATTCAGGACAAAGTTCGTATTCTTTTTCCAGTGCGTGTTCGTGGGCACTAAATAATTGTTCATCAATCTTAGACATAATCATTCACCACCTGTCGTAGCGCATTAGGATATCAAGCGCAGTGCCATCAAGGAATTTATGGCATCAAAAAAGGAGGTCTTAGCCTCCTTTCTCTCATAATTCATCTGTCACAACAATTAAGAATGCAGTCGGCCTTCGGGCTGTTCGAAGATCAAATCTTCCATTTGCTCATAAGCGGACTCATGGCCAGGAGCATTAAACAGCACCATTAAGATAACCCATTTGAGATCTTCTAAAATCAGGGTTGGTTCATCCAACTCCATAACTCTATCGATCACCATTTCACGGGTTTCGACATTCAGCACTTTAACTTGCTCTAAAAACAACAAGAAACCGCGGGATTCTACATCCAGCTTGTCCATTTCGTCCTTTGTATAGATACGAAACGAATGCTGATCGTGATTACAAAGATAAGGTTTATCCCCTTCTTGTAATTCAGCTAAGCGCTCCAACCAAGTTAACGCTTTTAAAATCTCGGATTGATGAAATCCGGCACGAGTGAGTTCCTTGGTTAACTCGTCTTCATCAACTAGTAGTTCAACTTCACTGTGAACATAGTTTTCAAATAGATACATGAGGATATCAAACATGGCTAGCTCCTCTTTACTCTGACGTAACCACCGGGTACTGCTATTACCCAACCTTGCAACTCAAGTTCAAGCATTTGTTCTAACACCAGATCTATCGTTTTTCCACTATGTTCAACGACTGCATCAATTGATGTAGTTTCATAACCTACACTAGCTAACAGAGACGAAAATGGCAAATTACAAATCTCGTCTTGCTGTATATGGTGGCATAACTTCAATTCTTCAAGGTGGAAAGCGGTTAAACTTGCCAACTCTTCCACTATATCGGCAGCGGTTTCCACAAGCTTTGCTCCATCACGTAATAAATCATGGCAGCCTTGATGGTAACCCCCTAAGATTGAGCCCGGAACGGCAAACACCTCACGCCCTTGTTCCATCGCCAACCTAGCAGTGATTAAAGAGCCGCTTTTGCGACAGGCTTCAACCACAAGAGTACCTAAAGATAGACCGCTAATAATGCGATTTCGTTTTGGGAAATTACCCGCAAAGGGACCAGTATCGGGCCAAAACTCGCTAAGTATACAGCCTTGCCGCTGAATATCATGATAAAGCTGTCGATGTTTTCGTGGATAAATGATCTCTATGCCCGTTCCTAGTACGGCAATAGTGCGCCCTTGATGGTCAACACAGGCTTTATGGGCCGCCCCATCAATCCCCATCGCCATGCCACTACAGATACCAAATCCCATTGAGGACATCTCAGCAGCCAGTTGATAAGCGACCTGCAATCCGCCTGGAGAAGCATTACGACTGCCAACAATAGCAAGATAAGGAAGGGCTAACGCCTCTAAGCAACCTTTAACGAACAGGACGGCGGGCGGATCTGAGAGTTGTTTTAATAATGGTGGATAAAGCGGATCAGAGAAACAAAGCAGATGATGATCGGCGGCTTGCTGTTGCCATTCGAGGGCGACATCCACTTTTTGATAATCAATAACAAGGCTATGGAGCAGATGATCAGATAAAGGTAGCGCTTGTCTCTCATGCTCTAACCTTTGTCTGAGGTCGTCCACTTCCATGTGCGTTAATAATTGTTGGATCCGAGCGGGTCCTAGCCCAGATACAGCACAAACAACTAACCAATCAACCAAATTTTCAGAGATTATAGACCTCTTAAGGCTAAAGATTCTGGGGCGATTAACTTATCGTCGACACGAACAGGCCGCTCGGTGGAGACAATCAAACCTAAGCTCGCCTTATCAAAAACTTTAAACACTAACAACTTACCATGATAAACATCCGGCATCTTAACTGCACGATCCGAAGAGACTGACGCCATTAGGTTATCATAGGCAGTACGTTCAATTGCAGGAACCGGCATACCATCATTGTTGATAACAATAACCTCACCATCACGGTAAATAGAAAATACCACCCCAGGCTCGACGCCATCCTGAGTGCCTTTATCTAAGTACACGACATTCAACTTACCCGCTTCACGCAAATTTGATTCTGTTGCTAACACTAAAGCTGGTATCTTTAATTCCGCAGGTTTAGGAGTAAAGTAAGCTGACATCAAGGAATCACTTTCCATCGGCAATACTCTGAAGCCTGCTTTGGTTTCGCGAAAGCTCGTTAGCAACTTAATTTTTGAAACCTTACCAGACTCAATCACTTGCCCAGTAGACGACAAAATGGCTTCTTGTCCTAACGCTTCGCCTGACTCTTTATTGAAAAACTCGCGACCACGTTCGTAAATACCATATTTTTGGTTTATTGGCAGTTCAGCATCAATATAAATCACATCACCCACAATATGGTGACGCGATGGACTTTCACCTGCCAGCACCATAGGTTGCTCAGTAAGCCAGTGAGTCTCAACGACCCGATTCTGCACTAAATATTGTTCAATCAAAGCTAAATCAACGGCTGGAATAGCATTACTCTTAGCAATAACACGTCCCTCGGGACTCTTTCTTACATGGGGTTTAGCACTATCGACAGTAGCACCATTACGCACAAGGCGGGGCTGACCATCAATAAATACTAGAGTGAGTTGATCGCCAGGGTAAATAAGGTGGGGGTTAGCAATCTGTGGGTTTACATCCCAAAGACTCGGCCATTTCCATGGGTCATTCAGAAACGCGGCGGAGATATCCCAAAGAGTATCGCCCTTTTTCACTACATATGACTCAGGATGCCCCGCCTTAAGCGTCAGGGTATCTGCGGCAACAAACGTGCAATTGAATGTCATTAACGCGAGTAAAATTAACCGTTTCATGGGTATTTCCATGTTGTTTAACTCTTAGTTTGAGCTTTTACTGTTATTGGTAGGCACTAAAGATTAAAATTAACTCATTAGCATCAGTCAGTATAACTAACTGGCAGAGATTTGACAGACTTGTTAAGAGTTTATGTATGACACTATTAAAAGTATTACAATTCCCTGACGAAAGATTACGAACACAAGCCACACCCATCACAGAGTTTAATGCCGAGCTGCAGACTCAAATTGATGATATGTTCGAAACCATGTACCAAGAAAAAGGTATCGGTCTGGCCGCGACCCAAGTTGATTACCATAAACAACTCATTGTCATGGACTTACAGGATGAAGTCGAACGACCAAAAGTGTTTATCAACCCTGAAATTATCGCCAGTAGCGGTGACTTCTGCAATGAAGAAGGTTGCCTGTCGGTTCCGGGGATTTACGCCAAAGTCGATCGCGCCGAATTTGTCACGGTAAAAGCCTTAGACAGGCACGGTAACGAATTTATAGTTGAGGCCGATGAGCTATTTGCCATTTGTATTCAACACGAGATGGATCACCTCAAAGGCAAATTGTTTGTCGATTATTTGTCGCCGCTAAAACGTCAGCGGATCAAACAAAAACTTGAAAAAGCGGCCCGATTGGACGCCAAAGAAGCATAGGATCAGATTTGAAACCACTCAACATCATCTTTGCCGGAACACCGGATTTTGCCGCTCGCCACTTACAAGCACTGTTGAACTCACACCACAATGTGATTGGCGTTTACACTCAGCCCGATAGACCCGCTGGCCGCGGCAAGAAACTGACCGCCAGCCCAGTAAAAGAACTCGCTATCGCCAATAGTATTCCAGTGTTTCAACCCGGCTCATTACGTAAAGAACCCGCGCAACAAGAACTTGCCGCACTCAACGCCGATATCATGGTGGTCGTAGCCTATGGTCTGATCTTGCCAAAAGTCGTGTTAGATACACCGCGTTTAGGTTGTATTAACGTTCATGGTTCTATTTTGCCACGCTGGCGCGGTGCCGCACCGATCCAACGCGCACTTTGGGCCGGCGACAAAGAAACCGGCGTGACCGTTATGCAGATGGATGTGGGTTTAGATACAGGTGACATGCTGCTTAAAACCTATCTGCCGATCGAAGATAACGACACGTCAGCCAGCCTTTACGAGAAACTGGCAGAACAAGGTCCCGTTGCCCTATTGCAAGCCCTCGAGGGTTTAGCAAACGGTACCTTAGCCGCTGAAAAACAAGATGAAGCCTTAGCGAACTACGCAGAAAAACTCAGCAAAGAAGAAGCCAGACTCGATTGGAATAAATCTGCCAAACAACTCTGGCAAGAAGTCCGCGCCTTTAATCCTTGGCCTGTGAGTTACTTTGAGCACCAAGGTAACACTATTAAAGTGTGGCAAACCCAAGTCAGCGAAACCACCAGCACAGCTGCTCCGGGCACTATTATCAGCGCCAGCAAAAAAGGCATAGACGTCGCCACCGCTGATGGTGTGTTAACCCTGCTGAGTATGCAGCTTCCGGGGAAAAAGCCACTCAATGTTGCCGATATTCTCAATGCTCGAGGTGAATGGTTTAGCCCGAATACTCGCCTCGCAAACGAGGCACAATAATCATGAACTTGCGCGCGCTGGCTGCGAAAGCCATCTTCGAAGTATTAGAAAAAGGCGTGTCACTGTCAGTGGCATTGCCTGATCAACAAAAGCATCTTGCCAGCGGCAAAGATAAAGCCCTACTTGCCGAGATCTGTTACGGCGTGATGCGCACTCTGCCGCAAATAGAAAAACGCATCAGTGAATGCCTAGAGAAACCACTTAAAGGCAAACAAAGGATTATCCACCAGCTCCTGATCGTAGGTTGCTATCAACTGTACTTCACTCGTATTCCAAGCCACGCCGCAATTTCAGAAACCGCCGAAGCCTGTCGCCAATTAAAATTTGAAGGCATGGTCAAAGTGGTTAATGGTGTACTGCGCAATATTCAGCGCCAGCTATCGCCGCTAAACACAGAATCAGATACCTTAAGCTATAACACACCCGCTTGGTTAATTAAGCGCTTAAAAGAAGCCTATCCCGAGCAGTGGCAAGACATCATTCAACAAAGCCATGAACGCCCGCCCATGTGGCTGCGTAACAATCGCTTATCCCAGAGCCGTGCCGAATACCTCGCAGCCCTAGCCGAAATCGACATTGAAGCGAGCGAAGGCAGCAGTGCCGATGCCATTCTCCTAGTGCATCCAAAGGATGTCGCCACACTGCCACACTTTCATGAAGGTGCAGCATCAGTGCAAGATGGCGCGGCACAATGGGCGGCGACCTTATTAGCCCCGCAAGCGAATGAATTAATACTCGATGCCTGCGCGGCACCCGGTGGCAAAAGTTGTCACTTACTCGAACTTGAGCCGAGTATCAAATTAGTGGCTGTTGATTTTGATGCCAAACGCCTTGAGCGTGTGCAACAGAACCTTGACCGCTTATCATTAAAAGCGGAGCTTATCCATGGTGATGCGGCCAACATAGACTCATGGTGGCAAGGCGGACAATTTGATCGTATCTTACTGGACGCGCCTTGCTCAGCCACAGGAGTGATCCGCCGCCATCCCGATATTAAATGGTTGCGAAAAAACCATGACATCGAAGAGTTGGCTGAACTACAACAGCAAATTCTCGATCATTGCTGGAAGTGGCTAAAACCCGGTGGCACGCTTCTTTATGCCACTTGTTCGATTTTACCGCAGGAAAACCGCGACCAGATCAGTGCGTTTTTAGATAGAACGGTAGATGCTAAGCTAGACACACTTGCCCAGCAAAATTCGCCACAGGATATAGGTTGGCAAATCACGCCAGGACAAGACAATATGGATGGGTTTTATTATGCCCGTTTATTGAAAGCGACTGATTAGGAAGTAAGCAAGGCCATGAAAATTATCATATTAGGTGCAGGTCAAGTTGGGGGAACCTTGGCCGAAAATTTGGTGGGTGAGAACAATGACATCACCATTGTCGATTATGACAAATCCAGATTACGCGCCCTGCAAGATAAATATGACCTTCGCGTCGTAGCGGGCCATGCCGCTCACCCTGATGTGCTCAGAGAAGCGGGCGCAGAAAATGCCGACATGCTTATCGCCGTAACCAATAGTGATGAATGCAATATGGCTGCCTGCCAGATTGCCTATACCCTTTTTGGTACGCCGACTAAAATTGCCCGTATCCGCTCAGAACCGTATTTGGCGATGCGCGATAAACTCTTTATCGACAGTGAAACCAAAAATAGCGATGGTCGTCCCCGTGGCGGCTTCGTGATCGATGAATTAATCGCCCCTGAACAGTTAGTGACCGCTTACATCCAGCGACTCGTAGAATATCCAGGCGCATTGCAAGTGCTTGAATTTGCGGAAGGCCGCTTGAGCCTAGTGGCTGTTCGAGCCTATTACGGCGGCCCACTGGTGGGGAATGCATTAGCGGCACTTCGCGAACACATGCCTAATATTGATACCCGGGTCGCGGCGATTTTCCGCCAAGGCCGCGCTATTATGCCTCGCGGAACGACCATTATCGAAGCCGATGATGAAGTCTTCTTCGTTGCAGACAGTCGCCACATTCGTGCTGTCATGAGCGAAATGCAAAAGCTCGATAACTCCTACCGCAACATTATGATCGCCGGTGGCGGTAACATAGGCCTAGGTTTAGCAAAACGCCTTGAGCGCACCCACTCGGTCAAACTGATTGAGCATAAATTAGAACGTGCAGAAGCCTTATCGGAGCAGCTGGAAAATACCACAGTGTTCTGCGGTGATGCCTCAGATCAAGAATTACTGCTCGAAGAACACATAGACCAAACCGACGTATTTATTGCGGTCACCAATGACGACGAAGCCAATATTATGTCCGCCCTGCTAGCAAAACGTATGGGCGCGAAAAAGGTCATGGTGCTTATTCAACGCGAAGCCTATGTGGATATAGTGCAAGAAGCCAACATCGATATTGCAATCTCACCACAGCAAGCGACGATTTCAGCACTATTAACTCATATTCGTCAGGGTGATATCTGTAACGTTTACTCTCTACGTCGTGGGGCGGCCGAGGCAATTGAAGCCATCGCCCACGGAGATGCCAGCACTTCTAAAGTCGTTGGCAAAGCCATTGGTGATATTAAGTTGCCACCGGGGACAACGATTGGCGCCATTGTCCGCAATGATGAAGTGCTGATGGCCCACGACAAAACCGTGATAGAGCAAGGAGATCACGTGATCTTGTTCTTAGTGAATAAAAAGTTTGTCGGCGAAGTCGAGAAGCTTTTCCAACCAAGTGCTTTCTTCTTCTAAGAACCTTAGTAAGCCAACTTATGCTGAACTTTAGACCGCTATTGTTTATTTTAGGGCTGTTTTTGTCCATGCTGACAGCTTTCATGCTGATCCCACTACTCCTCGCCGCATACAAAGGTGAGGAAACTGTGGGCTCTTTTATGGTGTCGGCATTAGTCACAGGCATTAGCTCAAGCCTGTGTTTACACAATGGCCAGAGCAAAAGCATTAACCTCAATATCCGCGATATGTTCCTACTAACCAGCCTAACGTGGTTGATCGTAAGCCTATTCGCGGCCATGCCATTTACCCTTTATCACGGTATTGGTTATACCGACGCCTTCTTTGAAACCATGTCCGGCATCACGACCACAGGTTCTACTGTACTCTCAGGGTTGGATACTATGGATCACAGTATCTTAATCTGGCGCTCTTTATTGCAATGGCTAGGTGGGATTGGTTTTATCGTAATGGCGGTGGCGATTCTGCCCTTCTTAAACGTTGGCGGGATGCGGCTATTCCGCACTGAATCATCCGATTGGAGCGATAAAGCAGTGCCTCGCACCCAAAGCATGGCTAAGTATTTATTCTTTATATATATTTTACTAACGAGTATCTGCTGTGTTGCCTACCATCTGGCGGGAATGACTTGGTTTCAGGCCATCAATCATGCAATGACCACCCTCTCGACTGGTGGCTACTCGACCTCAGATAGCTCAATGGCGGCGTTCTCCAACTCTGCACACTGGGTTGGGATTTTCTTTATGGCAGCAGGTGGCTTGCCACTACTCATGTTTGTACAAACCATACAGCAAAGGGATCTACGGATTTGGAACGATGCTCAGGTCAAAGGCTTCTTATTTTTCCTCACATTTGTATCTTGTTCTATTGGCTTCTGGCTGTGGCAAACCCGTGACATTGAACTTCTAGATGCACTGCGTTTATCCAGCTTTAACGTGGTATCGGTAGTCACCACTACAGGTTATGGCTTAACGGACTATGGTGCTTGGGGCGCCTTTGCCAATATCGCCTTCCTGTTTTTAATGTTTGTAGGTAGTTGCTCTGGTTCCACTTCGGGCGGGATTAAGATCTTCCGTTTTCAAATTGCTGGGGCCATTATGCGCGAGCAATTGAAACAGCAATGTCATCCAAACGGTATCTTTAGGGAACGTTACAACAACCGCATCATCAGTGATGATATCGTGCGCTCTCTGATCACTTTCGTACTGCTGTTTGTGATGGTGATTGTAGGCTTGTCAGTGATTTTAGTGCTCACGGGTCTCGATCCTATGACCAGTTTCACGGGCGCGATTACGGCAGTCACTAACGTGGGCCCTGGTTTAGGCCCGATTATTGGACCTGTAGGTAACTTCTCAACGCTACCCGATGTCGCTAAATGGGCGTTGTCACTCGGCATGCTCCTCGGTCGTTTAGAAATCTTAACCGTGGCGGTGTTGTTTCACCCGAGTTTCTGGAAGTACTAATTCAGTAGAGCTTGAATACTAAAAAGGCGCTTAACTTGTTAAGCGCCTTTTTTATTAAGCTGTTGCAGTAACGTCAGCTAATTCCAACAGATGATCAGCATAAACATTCACATCTGCCCAGTCGGTATAATCGATAACTGACTTAGGATCAGTTGGACCCTTAGTCATCTTCATAATCAACTGAATCGCCAATCTGTCATACCAAGGCCATGAAGGATAATCCACTTTGCCCGCAATAATTTTAAGATCAGCAGGCGTCCATGGCGATAACGCAATGAACTTTTGCAGATATTTATTATTTGCAGGGATACGTTTTTCAGGATTTCTCGCCACAACATTGACGCAGAAAAAACTGTTTGGCAATGCGCCCAGAGCCTGTGCATGCTGCTCAATAAATTGAAAAACGCTCTTATCATAGGTGCCATAGAGCACGCAGGCACCTAAGGCAACGACATCATAATCAGGCCAATTAATACAAGTCGCGGCAGCACTGTTGATATCGATGAGGTCAACCTTAGCGTCACGAAATCTTAATTGCTCGGCAATTGCACTGGCAATCTTGGCCGTATGGCCACCACGGGTAAAATAAAGTACGAGGACGCGTGTCATAGGCAATTCCCGATCCACTGAGTAATACCACCATTGTGGCAAGGTTACGTTAAATAAACCTCTGATAGGATCACAAATCAGTCGTATCTCATATTCTGAGATGCAAAAATTGAGATCTGCATTGCCGAGCAGTATGATTGCGTAAACACATGTGTTCAATTAGAATTATCTAATCAAAAGCGATAAAGTGAGTGACCTTATGCAAAATGATATAGATGTAGATGCAATGGTAACTAATGCGGAAAGTGCGGCTAAATGGCTCAAGGCCATAGCGAACCCTTATCGCCTAATGATTTTATGTCTATTACTAGACAAAGAGTTGAGCGTAACCGAGCTCAACGCCACAGTGCCATTAAGCCAGTCGGCCCTATCCCAGCATTTAGCCGTATTACGCGCAGAAGATCTCGTGGATACCCGTAAGAGCTCGCAGATTGTTTACTATAAACTCAAGAACGAGCAAGTCACCCAAGTGATTTCGATTCTGCATAGCCGCTACTGCGCGGCCTAACACTGCAAAATGAGCCTAAATTTAAGCCCTAACCTCTTGCAAGTGATTAGGGCTTAATGGTTTTTAATGTTGGCTAAAACGGTTACCGAAGGCATCGACTTTTGCCCAATCGGTAAACTCAAAAGTGCCTGTGATATCCGTTGGCCCTTTAGTCAACCACATGATAAAACGTATCATGGTCCGGTCGAAGAAACCGTATTTAGGGTAATCAATCTTGCCCGCAAACACTTCTAACAGCTGGGGTTGCCACAGTGAAAGCTTGAGAAACTTTTGCATATAAGGATTGGTTTCAGGCGTATTTTTTAAGAGTTTGCGCGCCACTACGTTAACGGTAAAAAAACCATTAATCTTAGTATCTAGCACTGCATGGTGGCGATTCACATACTGATAAAGCTCTGGTCTATGTTTACCATAACGAATACTGGCACCAATCAGCACTTTATCAAAATCCACTAAGCTCAACGCTTCCGCCTGCTTTAATGTGACGAGCGAAACCTGCTCTCCCGCCTGTTCAGCAATCGTCTTCATTTTTTGGCAAATTGCCAATGTTTGGCCATCAATCGTCGAATAGATTATTAACGTCTGCATGATTAATTCTTCCAAAAAGTTGGCGTAAACAAAATCAGTAAGGTAAATACTTCGAGGCGACCAAACAGCATAGCCACGACCAATACCCACTTGGCTCCATCACCAATACTGGCATAATTGCTCGCTACCTCACCTAAACCTGGGCCTAGGTTGTTTAAGCATGCCGCCGTGGCACTAAAAGCCGTAATATCATCTAATCCCATCGCCATGAGTGCAAGCATACAAATCACAAACACCAGCGCATAGGCAGAAAAGAATCCCCAAACAGCATCAACCACACGGTCGGGTAAGGCTTTAGAGCCAATCCTAATCGAAAACATTGCCTTAGGGTGAACGAGTCGTTTCAATTCACGGGAACCCTGTAACAGCAGTAAAATTACTCGAATGACCTTAATCCCACCCGCAGTTGAGCCACCACAGCCACCGATAAAACTCGAAAACATTAATAGTATAGGTAAAAATAATGGCCACAGATGGAAGCTATCAGTGCCAAATCCAGCCGTAGTGGCAACTGAAACTGCCTGAAATAAAGCATGATCTAAGGTTTCTTCTGGCGAATCATAAATACCAGAACGATAAAGCGTGAAGAAACAAATCGCGGTGAGAATAAGTTGAATCGCCACCAGCATCTTAAATTCAGCATCTTTAAAATAGACTCTAACGTTAATCCCACGTCGTGAAAATGCCGCAAAATGCACGCTAAAGTTAACCGCAGAAACAATTAAAAAGAACACACAAATAAGATTAATAGTAGGACTATCGAAATAGCCCATACTGGCATCGTGGGTCGAAAAACCTCCGATGGCTATGGTCGAAAATGAATGACAAATGGCGTCAAAAATACTCATGCCCGCCCACCAATAAGCCGTCGCGCAGGAAATCGTTAGCAGTAAATAGATATACCACAGTGCTTTCGCGGTTTCGGCTATCCGCGGGGTCATCTTACTGTCTTTCACTGGCCCCGGAATTTCTGCGCGATAAAGCTGCATTCCTCCCACACCGAGCACAGGTAAAATAGCCACTGCGAGCACAATAATCCCCATGCCGCCAAGCCATTGCAGCATATGGCGGTAAAACAAAATGGCCTTAGGTAAGAAATCGAGCCCGACAATAACAGTGGCTCCGGTGGTGGTTAACGCAGAAAAAGATTCAAAGAAGCTGTCTGTCCAGCTTAAGTCTGGCTGACTCGAAAAGATAAACGGCAAGGCACCAATAGAACCCAGTACAGTCCAGAACAGCACGACAATCAGGAAGCCCTCTCGAGTACGCAATTCTTCTTTGCAGTGGCGGTTCGGATACCAGAGCCAAAAACCAATAAATAGGCTAACAAAAAATGCCTGCATAAACGCCGTGCCGCCGCCATCGTTATACCAAACAGCGATCAGTGCTGGTGGCAGCATAGTGATTGAAAATAAACCAATCAGCAGGCCTATGATTCTAATTATGGTTTTATATTGCATTACGCGAGTTCAATTATTCCATTGGCTGTAAAGGTATTTTCAGCATTTGGGCTATTTTGGCATAATTTACGCAGGCATCACAGCTCAAACTCGGGCCTCAAACTTCCTTGACTCAGTGTCGCCAGTGACTCACAAAGCCATGCCTGTTGCTCTCGCCCTATCTCAAACACAATATCGACCGCTGCGGCAAATTGCTTATCGATGATCACGGCATCCACTTGCTGTAATAGATGCTCGACATCGCGCAGCTGCGCATAATCACAATGCAACTTGGCGGGATACCGTAACTGTTTGAGTCGCGTCGGTAATTGAATCAAGCCTTGCCTTAAGCCCGACGTATAAGCCCGAACGAGTCCACCTACGCCTAGCTTAGTACCGCCATAGTAACGCACAACAACGGCGCCCACTTCGCCAATATGTGCCCCTTGCAACACAGCTAACATAGGGCGGCCTGCACTGCCAGCGGGGCTCACCGTCATCACTCGAACCAATTAAGACGCTATCATCCGGTGCGCCAGCAACAAAAGCTGAGCAATAGTGGCTTGCGCCGGGATAGTCACGCTTTATGTCAGTAAGTACTAACTTTAATTTATCGACGCTATCGCAATGAAAGAGAAAAGAGATAAAGCGACTATGCTTTATCTCTTCTTCAATGACGATTTCATCACAGGGAACGTTATAACTTTCGAGCACGAATTCGCCCTAATCTATTTTCAAACATCAATCGGCTAAGCCGAGCTCACGGGTCATGTTCTCGTTTCTATCTTGATGCACTATGACGTTATCTTCGATACGAATACCGCCAAAAGGCCTTAACTCATCAACCGTTTGCCAGTTGATCTGTTGGCCACGACTATCTTGTTTAAGCTCATTGAGCAAAGTATCTATGATGTATAACCCAGGTTCCATAGTCAGCACTTGGTTTGGCGCTAAAATGCGGGTGCAGCGCAAAAATGGGTGGGCCTCGGGGGCCGCGATATGGGTACCGCGCTCATCGTGGGAGAAGCCACCCACATCATGCACTTGTAAACCTAACATGTGGCCTAAACCATGGGGGAAGAAAGCACTGGTAATGCCTTGTTCAACCAAACCTTGGGCATCCCCCGTGGCTAAATCAAAATCCAATAGCATTTGCGCGACTTTAGCGTGAGTCGCTAAGTGTAAATCAGGATAACGAACGCCGGGGCGCATCATGTCGATAAGCTCCAGCTGCGCCTTATTCATCGCAGCGATCAACTCATCGAAACGATTCTTCTCAAATGCATAGGTTCTAGTGATATCAGACACATAGCCAAAGTAACTCGCTCCCGCATCAATAAGAAAAGACAAACGTTTCGCAGGGCTTTGATGCTCGAGCGCGGTGTAATGCAAAATCGCCGCATTTTGATTAAGAGCGATAATATTGCCGTAGGGCACTTCATTTTCGCTCTGGCCAACGGCAGATAAATAATGCTGTTGGATCTCGAACTCACTCGCACCGTTATAAAACGCATTTTTAGCCGCCAAATGTCCCTGCACCGCAATTTGGTTGGCGCGGCGCATACATTCCAGCTCATATTCAGTTTTAGTGGTTCTGTGGTAATGCAAATAGCTCATCACAGCATCGGGATTGCGACTGGTAAAACCCAGCACTTCGGCTACATCTAAATGCTCACCCAAATAAGCCCAATTAACTGTGTCTTTAGGTAACAGCTCAGCGACCTTATCGGCCTTAGTTAACAGCTTAATATCAAAATGCTCGGTCCAGAACATATCCGGCACATCGGATACTTTGTGCCAAAAATCCACAGGACGATAAAAAATCAGCTGCGGCTTATCGCGACCATTGACGACTAACCAGCAATTCGGATTATCCAACACTGGCAACCATGCCTTGAAGTGCGGGTTTGCTTTAAAGGGATAATTGATATCATCCAAAAACATCCGATGCGGCTGACCCGAATGGATCACTAAACCAGACAAGGCTTCTCGAGACAAAATATCTGCGACTCGGCGGTTTAACTCGGCAATATGGGCACGATAGTGATGAGCCAACTGATCCATTTGTCATCTCCTGCAATGAATAAAAGTTAATATTATGAGCCAAATTTGCCCACATAATCTTAATCTGATCATGAACAACAGATTCAATCAAAACGTTAAACTGTCACTCAATCTAAAATACATGGCTGCTGAATAAAGAACATTAAAGCGATAACATCATGATTATTTTTAATAATTCTATTCAACCCTAGCATGGCTACAGCGTTTAAACGTCTAAGAAAAACAGCCACAAAGACCTATTTATCCGCAAAGTGATTTAACGCATTCTAGGTGTTCTACACTCTGTGCAGTGTATCACAAAGGTGAAAAATCACTCTAGCCGACAAGAAATTAAACAGTCGTTTAAATTGGGTGTTGTAATTTATCGAATTTCGAAGCACACTGGCACACAACTGGTCAAATGATGGCCGAAGCTGCTGTGAGATAGAGAGTCGTACTAGCACCAACACATAATGGTGGGTATCACTTTTAAGCCAAAAGGAAGCAAGCAATGATCTACCAAAGTCCTACAATTCAAGTTGAGTTACTCGAGGATAATATTGCCAAGCTGTGCTTTAACGCACCCGGTTCGGTGAACAAATTCGACAGAGAAACCCTCGCTTCGCTCGATGCCGCATTAGACAGCATCAAGCAAAATTCCAATATCAAAGCGTTAGTGCTGACCTCCAGTAAAGATACCTTTATTGTGGGTGCCGACATTACCGAATTTTTAGGCCTATTTGCACAAGATGACGCCGTACTGCTCTCTTGGGTTGAACAAGCCAACGCTGTCTTCAACAAACTCGAAGACTTACCTTTCCCAACCGCATCTGCAATCAAAGGCTTTGCCTTAGGTGGCGGCTGTGAAACCATTCTGGCAACGGATTTTCGTATCGCAGATACCACAGCCAAAATCGGTTTACCTGAAACTAAACTCGGCATCATCCCAGGCTTTGGCGGCACAGTTCGTCTGCCACGTGTAATTGGTGCAGATAACGCACTCGAGTGGATCACCACAGGTAACGACCAACGCGCTGAAGATGCACTGAAAGTCGGTGCTGTGGATGCCGTGGTTGCGCCAGAAGCATTAGAAGCGGCTGCGATTCAAATGCTCAAAGATGCTGTTGATGAAAAGTTGGATTGGCAAGCGCGTCGTAACCGCAAACTGTCTGCCCTAACGCTGCCAAAACTTGAAGCTATGATGTCATTCACCACAGCTAAAGGCATGGTGTTTGCTGTTGCGGGTAAACACTACCCTGCACCAATGGCCGCAGTAAGCGTGATTGAGCAAGCATCGACTAAAGGCCGCACCGAAGCACTCCAAATCGAGCATCAAGCCTTTATCAAACTGGCTAAAACTGACGTTGCTAAAGCGCTTATCGGTATCTTCCTTAATGATCAATTCGTTAAAGGCAAAGCGAAAAAAGCGGGTAAATTAGCCAAAGAAGTGAAAAACGCTGCCGTATTAGGTGCTGGTATTATGGGCGGTGGCATAGCCTACCAAAGTGCCAGCAAAGGCACACCGATTGTCATGAAAGACATTGCCCAGCCAGCATTAGATTTAGGTCTCAATGAAGCCGCCAAACTGCTGTCTGCCCAAGTTGCTCGTGGTCGTTCAACGCCAGAAAAAATGGCCAAAGTGCTGAACAACATCACGCCTTCATTAGATTATGCTGCGCTCAAACACAGTGATGTCGTCGTTGAAGCCGTTGTTGAACATCCAAAAATTAAAGCACAGGTTTTAGCCGAAGTTGAAGGCTATGTGAGTGAAGATGCAATTATCGCGTCAAACACCTCAACGATTTCAATCAACTTGCTCGCTAAGAGCATGAAGAAACCTGAGCGTTTCTGCGGTATGCATTTCTTCAACCCAGTGCACAAAATGCCGTTGGTCGAAGTTATCCGTGGTGAGCACAGCTCTGAAGAAACCATCGCCTCTGTTGTGGCTTACGCCAGCAAAATGGGCAAAACCCCAATCGTGGTAAACGATTGCCCAGGCTTCTTCGTTAACCGCGTACTCTTCCCTTACTTTGCAGGCTTTAACGGCTTACTTGCCGAAGGTGGCGACTTTGCTGCAATCGACAAGGTAATGGAAAAACAATTCGGTTGGCCAATGGGCCCTGCTTACCTGCTCGACGTAGTGGGTTTAGACACAGGTCATCACGCCCAAGCCGTTATGGCTGAAGGTTTCCCTGATCGCATGGGTAAATCAGGCACTGATGCGATTGATGTGATGTTTGAGAACAAACGTCTTGGCCAGAAAAATGGCAAAGGTTTCTATGTCTATTCAGTCGATAGCCGTGGTAAACCGAAGAAAGATGTCGATCCTACGAGCTACGGCCTATTGAAAGCTGCCTTCGGCGAATTAAAAGTCTTTGAAGCCGATGACATTATTGCCCGTACAATGATCCCTATGATCATCGAAACCGTGCGCTGTTTAGAAGAAGGTATTGTCGCATCACCAGCCGAAGCGGATATGGGCCTAGTTTATGGCTTAGGTTTCCCGCCATTCAGAGGCGGCGTGTTCCGTTACTTGGATACCATGGGTGTCGCAAACTTTGTAGCCTTAGCAGACAAATATGCTCACTTGGGCGGTCTGTATCAAGTCACAGATGCGATGCGTACATTAGCAGCCAATAACGGTAGCTACTACCAAGCCTAATTAGCGGGAAAGGAATTTAATCATGAAACAAGCTGTTATCGTAGACTGCATCCGTACTCCGATGGGCCGCTCAAAGGCTGGCGTATTTCGTAATGTGCGTGCAGAAACTCTGTCTGCCGAATTGATGAAAGGTCTGTTGCTGCGTAATCCGCAACTCGACCCAAACTTGATTGAAGACGTGATTTGGGGTTGTGTGCAACAAACCCTAGAGCAAGGCTTCAACATCGCCCGTAATGCTTCACTATTAGCCGGCATTCCAAAGACCGCTGGCGCAGTGACGGTTAACCGCCTATGTGGTTCGTCAATGGATGCTATCCATCAAGCGGCGCGTGCGATTATGACTGGCATGGGCGACACCTTTATTATTGGTGGCGTAGAACACATGGGCCATGTGCCTATGAGCCATGGTGTCGACTTCCACCCAGGTCTTGCTAATAACGTGGCAAAAGCCTCTGGCATGATGGGGTTAACTGCTGAAATGCTGGGTAAACTGCACGGTATTACCCGTGAACAGCAAGATGCTTTTGCAGTACGTTCTCATCAACGTGCTTATGCTGCGACGATTGAAGGCCGTTTTGCCAAGGAAATCTATGGCATTGAAGGTCACGATGCTAACGGTGCCTTAATTAAAGTACAGCAAGACGAAGTGATCCGCCCAGAAACGACTATGGAATCTCTAGCAGCACTGCGTCCGGTATTTGATCCAGTCAACGGTACTGTCACTGCGGGTACTTCTTCTGCACTGTCTGATGGCGCTTCAGCCATGCTGATCATGGAAGAATCTAAAGCGCGCGCACTTGGCTTGCCGATTCGTGCACGTATTCGCTCTATGGCGGTTGCGGGTTGTGATGCGGCGATCATGGGTTACGGCCCAGTTCCTGCCACGCAAAAAGCGCTGGCTCGTGCCGGTATCACAGTTGCCGATTTAGATGTGATTGAACTTAACGAAGCGTTTGCTGCTCAGTCTTTACCTTGTGTGAAAGATTTAGGTTTAGCGGATGTGGTTGACGACAAAATCAACCTCAACGGCGGCGCGATTGCACTAGGTCACCCACTGGGTTGTTCAGGTGCGCGTATCTCTACGACGCTGATCAACTTGATGGAAGACAAAGACGCGACCTTAGGTTTAGCGACCATGTGTATTGGTTTAGGCCAAGGTATCGCCACCGTGTTCGAACGCGTTTAATTCGTTAATCAAATAATCATCAAAGCCGGAACTTGTTCCGGCTTTTTTATGCCAAATCTTCTGCCATCATAAATATTAATATTTCTCATTTCTTCTGCTGTTCATTTGAAAATCAGTCCGTTATCGACTTAACTACAAGGGCATTACTGGCTATTGTGGACGACAACAGGCAAGCAATCATCAGCCAAATCTAGGCAGTGTAGTGCAAGGATGCAATTCGTTGTTTTACCAGAGGAATGCCAGATGCTACAAACGGAACAGACCCTTTTCGAACAAATGCGGATCACTGAGCTGGAGATCGAGTCTCGTAAAGCGCTCTTCTCTTTTACAGGGGCAGACGTAAAGGCACTGCAATCCTTTAAGCCCATCATTGAAGAAAACATCGATAAAATTGTCGATGACTTTTACGGCTTACAAACCAGTGTGTCAGAAATTGCGCTCTTGATTGGAGACTCAGACACCCTTGCCCGCCTACGTACCGCACAGAGAAGATATGTGCTTGATTTATTTAATGGTATTTATGATCTTGAGTACGTAAACAATCGCCTGCGGATTGGTTTAGTCCATAAACGCATTGGTGTTGAACCCAAACTTTACCTGTCTGCAGTACACACTCTCAAGGAGTTGATCTATGCAGTGATCAACAGCTCAGTACAAGATGTACGTCAAGCCGAACGTATTCGAGCCGCAATTGATAAACTCGTGCTGTTTGATGTCACACTAGTATTCGATACATATATTCGCAGCTTAGTCTCCGAGATTGAGAACGCTAAGGATAAAGCCGAAAAATATGCCCAAAGCATGGAAAGCAAAGTCAAAGAGCGAACACAGCAGTTAGAAGAACTCTCGCAAACCGATCCCTTAACAGGTTTGCTCAACGTAAGGCACTTACAAGAAACCGCAACTCGCATACTCAGAGCAGCCCAAAGACGCGCCGAGCCCGTATGTGTCATCTACTTAGATGTAGATGATTTTAAATTATTTAATGACACTCAAGGCCATAGATCAGGTGATGAAGTACTTTGTGCTGTCGCAAAAGCGATTAAAGAAACCACTCGTGCTGAAGATCAATGTTTTCGATATGGTGGAGATGAGTTCTGTATCATCATGCCTAACTGTCGTGAGGAACAAGCTCGCGAGAATTTCATCACTCGGTTTAATCAAAAAATAAAACTCAGTCTAAACAATATTTCCTTAAGCTTTGGCATTACAGATACTGGCCCCTATGAATATGAAGAAGCCAATAGCTTAATTCATAAAGCCGATCAAAAAATGTATAGCTACAAACGGGCGTCCAAATTGCAGCAACAAACTATGGCGGCAGCAAATGATTTAGCACCAGAGAATAGTACAGCTGTCATCCATCCAATCTCTCAATCTCAAAGCGCTGCTGATAAAGCCGTTGAGTAATGTTAATTACTATCAGCCATAAGTTTGTTCCACGTGGAACATTTTATCTCTAGCTTTGGTAACGACAAAAAGCACACCAATCAAACCACATCACAAATTGAGACCACCAACTTGGTTTATCATGGGGGCTGGAGTAACATTAGCTAATTCTGCTTAACCGTTCAGTAGAGGTAATATGAACGATGCTTTCTCAACCGCACAGCATAGGCTCGATGCACTAGGCTTACGTTGCCCAGAACCTGTAATGATGGTGCGTAAAACGGTAAGACAAATGGCTGCAGGCGAGACACTGCTGATCATTGCCGATGACCCTGCAACGACACGCGATATTCCAAGCTTCTGTGAGTTTATGGATCACACCCTTATCGCCAGCGAAACGGCTCAGACGCCATACCAATATTTGATCAAAAAAGGACTTTAAGTCGTATCGTTTTAGCGACTTAATCATTAAAAAAGGATGTGAGGAACTATGCCAAAACTGCTGGCAATTGCCTATAAAACTGTAAAGCGCGGCCCAATGAATGAGGTTCTCTGTGCCAATGTCACCCAGTTAAATGGTGTAGAGAAAGATGTATTTGGTCGTCCAGGCAAACGCCAAGTCACTGTGCTTTCCAAACTACAATGGCAACAAGCCTGTCGTGCTATCGAGGCAGAATTGCCTTGGACGACTCGCAGAGCAAATCTGCTCGTTGATGGTCTAGTATTTAGCAGTGCAGATGTTGGTAAACATTTACAGATTGGTGAGTTACTACTTGAAATTACAGGTGAGACCGATCCTTGTAAAAAAATGGAAATTGCACATGTTGGTTTAGAAGCCGCACTCACCCCAGATTGGCGAGGAGGTGTAACATGCAGGGTATTGAATGACGCTATGATCCACTTAGGTGATGAGATAGCAATTTTCTTTCCTAGCTAATCCAATCAGCCTATCTCAGCTAGTTCTCCATACTCCTCTATAAATAGAACCAAATAACTTGGTTCTATTTCTGTTGTCCCAATCCTAATATAAATATCAGCTTTCTAGCTCGAACATCAATTGAAACAGTATTTACGTTTTCCTTCCTATCTATTTATGCGATAACTACACCAAGTATTAACAAAACTTTATCTTGTGATTAATACCGCTCATGTAGCCCATAAGAACGATAACAGGAAGTGACATGTTGAACTCTAAACTTACCCCGCTTTATATTGCCCTCACTCTTGGGATGAATACCCTCGCAGTTAACGCCACAGAAACGAAAGAATCGACTTGGAATGTTAACGCTCCAGCGAATGCTCCCTTAGTGCAAGTCAAAGTTGATGTTAATGAAGGCACTTGGATGAACTTAAGTGTCAGCCCAGATGGTAAATATATCGTCTTCGACTTACTCGGTGACATCTACCAAATTCCAGTAACAGGCGGTGAAGCTAAGCCATTAGCCCAAGGCATAGCTTGGCAGATGCAGCCCGTCTATAGCCCTGATGGCAAGCACATTGCTTTTACGTCCGATGGTGATGGTGGTGATAACATTTGGATTATGGATGCTGATGGTAAAAACCCAAGAACAGTTACCCAAGAAACCTTCAGGCTGCTAAACAGTCCAGCTTGGAGCCCAGACTCCCAGTATCTGGTTGCCCGTAAGCACTTTACCGCCAGTCGTAGTTTGGGTGCGGGCGAAGTGTGGCTATACCACGTTGCGGGTGGTGAAGGCGTTAAATTGACCGAGCGTCCTAATGATGAGAAAGATTTAGGTGAACCCGCGTATTCACCCGATGGTCGCTATATCTACTTTAGCCAAGATGACACGCCGGGTAAAACATTCCATTACTCAAAGGACTCGGTCAACGGTATCTACAAAATAAAACGCTACGATACTCAAACTGGTGAGATTGAAGTATTAATCGAAGGCACGGGTGGTGCAATTCGGCCAACGCCGAGCCCAGACGGCACTAAGCTCGCCTATATTAAGCGCGATGATTTTCAGTCATCACTCTACCTACTCGACCTTAAGTCGGGAGAGACGACTAAACTGTTTGGCGAACTTGACCGTGATATGCAAGAGACTTGGGCCATTCATGGCGTCTATCCAACAATGGCATGGACACAAGATAACAAGGATATTTTCTTCTGGGCTAAGGGAAAAATTAATCGTCTGAATGTTGCCAATAAAACACTCACAGATATCCCCTTTAGTGTAAAAACTGAGTTAGCCATACAACCCTCGGTGCGCTTTAAGCAAGATATCGATAAAGACGTTTTCGATGTAAAAATGCTACGTATGGCGCAAGTCTCACCGGATGGTAGCAAAGTCGCCTTCGAAGCACTGGGGAAAATTTGGTTAAAATCCTTACCCGATGGCAGAATGTCGCGCTTAACTGATCTAGACAAAAATATTGCAGAACTTTATCCCCAATGGTCGCGCGATGGTAAAAATATTGTTTTCACCACTTGGAATGACCAAGACCAAGGCACAGTACAAGTGATTAGCGCCAAAGGTGGCAAACCTAAGCAGCTAACATCTGAACCAGGAAAGTATGTCGAACCCACCTTTTCACCCAATGGTGAACTCGTAGTGTATCGTAAAACTCAAGGCGGTAACCTCACACCAAGAACTTGGTCGCAGGAGCCCGGGCTATATAAAGTCGATATTAAAGGTAAACAAAATAGCAAGATCAGTACCGATGGCTATCAAGCTCAATTCGGTGCCAATGCTGATCGCGTCTTTTTTATGAATAGCAGCGAAGATGAAACGCCGCAGTTATCATCCATCAACTTAGACGGCTTCGATAAGCGGGTTCATTACAGCAGCAAACATGCAACTGAATTTAGGGTTTCACCCGATGGCGAGCAACTCGCCTTTGCTGAACGCTTTAAGGTTTGGGTAACACCTTTTGCTAAACACGGCGAGACAGTTGAGATTGGCCCCAATGCCAGCAATCTACCCGTAAGCCAATTGAGTGCCCGTGCGGGCGAAAGTATCAGTTGGAACAGTAAAAGCGACCAACTATATTGGACTCTTGGCCCCGAGTTGTACCAAGCCAAGGTTGACACTCAATATCGCGACAAAGATGAAAAGGCACAACCAAGCATTATCGATTTAGGCTTTACCGAAAAGGCCGATGTTCCACGTGGAACAATCGCCTTCGTCGGTGGCAAAGTGATTACGATGGAAAATGACCAGGTGATTGATAATGGTGTGGTCATAGTCAAAGACAATCATATTGTCGCCGTAGGCGATGCCAATGTTGCGATTCCTAAGGATGCGCAGATCATCGACATCAAAGGCAAATCCATTATGCCAGGACTATTCGATGCCCACGCCCATGGACCGCAAGCAGATGATGAAATTGTGCCACAACAGAACTGGGCGCTCTACTCTGGATTATCTTTAGGCGTGACTACTATTCACGATCCATCGAATGACACCACAGAAATATTTGCCGCTTCCGAACAACAAAAAGCAGGCAATATTGTTGGCCCACGAATATTCTCCACCGGCACCATACTCTATGGAGCGAATGCGCCTGGCTACACATCGCACATAGACTCACTGGATGATGCTAAATTCCATCTTGAACGCCTGAAAAAAGTTGGAGCCTTTAGCGTAAAAAGCTATAACCAACCTCGCCGCAATCAGAGACAGCAAGTCATAGCCGCAGCACGTGAACTTGGAATGATGGTTGTCCCTGAAGGTGGCAGCTTGCTGCAACATAATTTAAGCATGGTCGCCGATGGACATACTACGATTGAGCACTCGCTCCCCGTTGGTTCAATCTATAATGATATCAAACAGTTTTGGAGCCAGACTCAAGTTGGTTACACGCCAACCTTAGTGGTTGCCTATGGTGGTATTTCTGGTGAAAACTACTGGTATGATAAAACCGATGTGTGGGCACATCCACGCCTATCCATGTATGTGCCAGCCGATATTTTGCAAGCAAGATCAATGCGACGCCCCCATGCACCAGAGAGCCACTACAATCATTTCAATGTTGCTAGAGTCGCTAACGAGCTCAATAAGTTAGGGGTTCACCCAAATATTGGCGCCCACGGACAGCGTGAAGGTTTAGCGGCACATTGGGAAATGTGGATGTTTGCCCAAGGCGGCATGAGCAATATGGAAGTGTTGAAAACGGCCACCATTAATCCAGCGACGACCTTTGGCATGGAGCAGCAACTCGGTTCTATCAAAGAAGGTAAGCTCGCAGACTTGATCGTTATTGATGGTGATCCATTAGCCGACATTCGAGTCACCGACAGAGTCACTCATACTATGGTCAATGGTAAGTTATTTGATGCAGAGACTATGAATGAACTTAATGGGGATAAAGCACAGCGTAAGCCGTTTTTCTTTGAGAAAATCTAAGTTCGACCTCAAGGCAAAATGAAATTGTCGCTTTTCTATAAGGCCATTTAGACTTTATAAGAGTGATGACTAACTCCTGCGAATAACAAAAAGCATGTTCCACGTGGAACATGCTTTTTTATCGCTAGGCTTCTAATACCACGACAAGTCCCAACCCCTACTTTAACATAGGCAAGCTCTGCGATTAATGTTACTCGTGGTTATGCAGTCCGGCACAAGAATCGACACAGGCCTGATAAGCAATACACTCGACAAGATGATCGTTCACCATACCCACCGCCTGCATAAAAGCATAACAAATGGTTGGGCCGACAAAATTAAATCCAAGCTTCTTTAACGCTTTTGACATGGCTTCAGATTCTGGCGTTTGTGCCGGAACCTGCGACATTGCCCTAATCTGATTAACTATGGGTTTACCGCCCACAAAGCTCCATAAAAAAGCAGAGAAATCCTTCCCATCGGCAGTATAGGCTAAATAACCTTTGGCATTCTTGATGATAGAGTTCACCTTCAAGCGATTGCGCACTATACCGGGATTCAACATGAGCTCCTCTACTTTCGCCTCATCGAAAGTCGCAATAATCTCAGGTTCAAAATTAGCAAAGGCCTGTTCATAGTTTTGTTGCTTCTTCAGGATAGTTATCCAAGATAATCCGGCCTGTTGACCATCTAAACACAACTTAGCAAACAGCTCCTTTGGATCATAAACAGGTCGCCCCCACACTTTGTCGTGATACTCACGATACAAGGGATCATCACTTACCCAGCCACAGCGGATCTCTTCCATGACATATAACCTTATCGTTTTAATTAAGAAGGTAAAAAATAACCTACATAAGCAGATATCTACAAGGTATAATCGAACCCATTTTCTATTCAGGCTGACGGCAGTAGACAAGTAGACATGACGACAAAACACGACGTAAAAACATTTCAGGGTTTCATTCTCACCCTGCAGGAATATTGGGCACAGCAAGGCTGTGCAATTGTTCAACCTTTAGATATGGAAGTCGGCGCTGGTACATTCCACCCACAAACTTTCCTACGTTCTTTAGGGCCTGAACCTATGAGCAGTGCCTATGTGCAGCCATCGCGCCGCCCTACGGATGGTCGTTACGGTGAAAACCCTAACCGTCTGCAGCACTACTACCAGTTCCAAGTCGTGTTAAAACCTTCGCCTGACAATATTCAGGAGCTGTATTTAGGCTCACTGCAAGCACTGGGTATTGATACTCAAATCCACGATATCCGCTTTGTGGAAGATAACTGGGAATCACCAACACTAGGTGCTTGGGGCTTAGGCTGGGAAGTTTGGCTTAATGGTATGGAAGTGACTCAGTTTACTTACTTCCAACAGGTCGGCGGCATCGAATGCAGCCCTGTCACAGGTGAAATCACCTATGGCCTAGAGCGTCTGGCCATGTATATCCAAGGCGTAGATAGTGTTTATGATCTCGTATGGACCGATGGTCCACTAGGCCTAATCACCTATGGCGATGTGTTCCATCAAAACGAAGTCGAGCAATCGACCTATAACTTCGAACACGCCGATGTGGATTTTATGTTCACCCTGTTCGATCAGTGCGAAAAAATGTGTCAGCATTTATTGTCGCTAGAAAAACCCTTACCTCTGCCCGCCTACGAGCAAGTGATGAAAGCCTCACACGCTTTCAACCTGCTCGATGCCCGCCATGCCATTTCAGTTACTGAGCGCCAACGCTACATCTTACGCGTTCGTACTATGGCGAAAGCGGTCGCTGAATCTTATTATCAGGCACGCGAAGCGCTTGGCTTCCCAATGTGTAAGTAGAGGTAAAAACATGAATTTTGAAAACTTACTCATAGAGTTAGGCACGGAAGAATTACCACCTAAGTCACTGCGTAAACTGGCTGAATCCTTTTTAGCTAACTTTACTGAAGAACTCACCAAAGCCGATTTAGCGTTCAGCTCAGCCGTTTGGTACGCAGCGCCACGTCGTCTGGCAATTGACGTCACTGAACTTGCCCTTGCACAAGCTGACAAAGTCGTTGAAAAACGCGGCCCAGCAGTGAGTTCAGCATTCGATGCTGAAGGCAAACCGACTAAAGCCGCCGAAGGTTGGGCACGTGGTAATGGTATTACTGTTGAACAAGCCGAACGTTTAGTTACAGATAAAGGCGAATGGTTAGTCCATAACGCCAAAGTTGAAGGCGTCGAAACCAAAAGTTTGATCGCTGCTATGGCTCAACGTGCACTCGATAAATTGCCCATTCCTAAGCCAATGCGTTGGGGCAATAATAAAACCCAATTTATTCGCCCTGTGCACACAGCAACTATGTTGTTAGGCAGTGAGTTGATTGAAGGTGAATTGCTGGGTATCAAATCGGCACGCACTGTTCGCGGTCACCGCTTTATGGGGCTCAAGCAGTTTGAATTAGCACACGCTGATCATTACCTTGCCGACCTAAAAGAAAAAGGCAAAGTCATCGCCGATTACGAAAGCCGTAAAGCATTAATCAAAGCCGATGCCGAAAAAGCCGCCGCTAAGATTGGTGGCACAGCCGATATCGAAGATAGCCTGCTGGAAGAGGTCACCTCTTTGGTTGAATGGCCAGTAGTATTGACCGCTAGCTTCGAAGAAAAATTCTTAAGTGTACCGTCTGAAGCTTTGGTCTATACCATGAAAGGCGACCAAAAATACTTCCCAGTCTTTGATGATGCAGGCAAGTTACTGCCAAACTTTATCTTTGTGGCCAATATCGAATCTAAAGATCCCGCGCAAATTATCTCTGGTAACGAGAAAGTCGTTCGCCCACGTTTGGCTGATGCTGAGTTCTTTTTTAATACCGATAAAAAACACACGCTGGAATCGCGTTTACCTAGCTTAGAAACCGTCCTGTTCCAACAACAGCTCGGCACCTTAAAAGACAAAGTGAATCGTATTTCTGCCCTAGCCGCCTTTATTGCCGGACAAACTGGCGCGAATGCAGTTGATGCAGCCCGTGCAGGTTTGTTATCTAAAACCGATTTGATGACCAATATGGTGATGGAGTTTACCGACACTCAAGGCACTATGGGCATGCACTACGCCCGCCTCGATGGTGAAACCGAAGCCGTTGCAGTTGCAATGGAAGAGCAATACAAGCCTAAGTTCTCTGGCGATACAGTGCCTAATGCCGGTGTATCTTGCGCTGTCGCATTAGCAGACAAGCTCGACACCTTAGTCGGCATCTTTGGTATTGGCCAAGCACCAAAAGGCGCTGCCGATCCCTTTGCCCTACGCCGTGCCGCCATCGGTGTGCTGCGTATTATCGTTGAGAACAAACTGCCACTGGACTTAGTAACGCTGATAGCTAAAGCTCAGGAGCTCCACGGTACTAACTTAAGCAACGCCAATGCAAGCGATGAAGTGTTAGAGTTCTTAATGGCACGCTTCCGCGCTTGGTATCAAGATAAAGGTATTGGTGTTGATGTGATCTTAGCCGTGCTAGCACGTCGCCCAACACGCCCTGCTGATTTTGATAGCCGTATCAATGCGGTATCACACTTTAGAAGCCTAGAAGCTTCTAGTGCACTTGCGGCAGCGAACAAACGTGTATCAAACATTCTGGCTAAGGTTGAAGGTGCTTTACCGACAACGATCAATGCGAGTCTGTTAACCGAAGCCGCAGAGCAAGCATTGGCGGCCAAGTTGAACGAGCTGCAACCGCAGTTAGCGCCTCTGTTTGCCAATGCCGATTACCAACAAGCCTTAACCTTGTTAGCTGGCCTACGTGAAAGTGTGGATCAGTTCTTCGAAGATGTGATGGTCATGGCGGATGATGAAGCGTTGAAAAACAATCGTTTAGCATTATTGAATAATCTACGCGAGCAGTTCCTGCACGTCGCGGATATATCACTACTGCAATAACGATACTAACGTTTTTTAAATTATCGCTTTAGAAAAAACGCGCTCAATAGCGCGTTTTTTATTGTCCTGATTTCTTAAACAGCCCAATCAGAACTGCGTCAGTTTTTGATGTAAGCCATCAAATTGAGTTTGATCTAAGTTAACTTGCTGCAGTAAATTCGCCAGTATCTCAGGGGATAATTGCCCTGCTTGATGCAGCATAGAAATCTCGCTAATCACATTCGCCCGCCACACCACAGCGGCGAGCCCCGCTTGCGGGCGCGAGTTCACACTGGCAAGCTTGTCTAATTCTGTTTCAAAGGTATTAGGTAACTGCCAATGCTTAGCAAGCAATGAACTCAAGGTTAACGATTTCGTCGTCATCACTTGTCTAAATAATCCAGAATTAGGCTGTTCTCCCGGCTCTGCCTGTACAAATGCATCGAGGAGCATTTTAAAAATGGCCAACTTGCCGACATCGTGTAATAGGCCCAATAAAAAAGCCGTATCTTGATCTTCATCGCTTAACTCACTGGCAAGAAAAGCAACCTGCATCGAATGGCGCCAAATTTCAGCCCCAAAACGACGAAAATAGATTGGTTTAATATCCAACATTTCACGCACTAAACAAGTAGTGACAAATTTTCTCAACTGTTCGCGGCCAAGCTGTACCAAAGCCTGCTGTAAACTGGTGATATCCCTATCGCTACGTTTAAACGCAGGGGAATTACATAGCTTAAGCACCTCCACACTCAATAAAGGATCTCGCTCGATAAGCGCTAATAGATCCTTAATATCAAATTGTGGGTCGGCCAATTTACGATCTAACTCCAATACCTTTGACGGCAGCTTTAACACTTTTTCGGCGATGACTTGTGGCGATGCTAAGGCCTGCTCTATCTCCGCCATGACTCTACGTTCAAGATTATTCGCTACACCGCCAGTGTCCTTAACCCGTGTCGGAAATAACAAACTATAAAAGAGTGCAGATAAATCGACAGATACGACGCTAATATCTTCGAGAGATTTAGCTGGCTTTCGCGCAGGTTCAAGCGACTTACCTAAGTCCGTCGTTGAAAAACTTTTGGGTCTCTCAACGGTCGCCGTATCACGAATATTAAAGAGTTTGTTAAAAAGTGATTTAATCAAGAAGCATCAACCTGTCATTATAAATAATTGTTAAAAAGTCAGTTAAATATTGCCCATCATAAATCCATTTTGATCAGCTCAAGCCATGCATTAAGGCATTGTAGAGAGGCTAATATTTAGCTTAAGTGTAACATATTCAATTCATTTCGGACTTCTTCTATCCCACCATTACTGCTTTTACAAAGACAATCTTGGTTACAAGTTGAAACCTCAAAAAACTTACATTTCAGCATCATTTAACTGACAATACGCCTACCATTCCTAAAGGGATACATATTTTGTCTCCCTTTAATTGATTAACAATCTACTCGCGAGCTAACAACGGAAAATTTGATGATCGAGGTAATAAAAGCGGGTGCACTAACCACAGTTCAAGATATCGGACGCATGGGATATCGACATTTAGGCGTAACCCAAGCTGGTGCCTTAGATAGACCTGCACTGTGTTTAGCAAACCGCCTACTCTCAAATCCAGACAATACACCCGTACTGGAATTGACCTTCGGACAATCGATTTTTTTGTTTAAACGCGATGCTTGGATTGCCTTAACGGGTGCCGATTTCGATGCCCGCATAGACAATAAACCCATAGTTTGCGGCTGGCGCTACTCCATTAAGGCAGGACAAAAACTCAGTCTTAGAGGGGGAAATAAAGGCATGCGTGCCTATGTTGCGGTTGACGGCGGCGTTAAAGTGCCGTTAGTGATGGATTCTGCTGCAACTGATTTAACCTCAGGTATCGGTGGATTTCATGGCCGCGCATTAGAAGCTGGCGATAACCTGACCTTAGGTTCCGCTCATCCACTAAGAAGGCAAGTTGGCGCAATTCAAAAAAGTTGGAATGGGCATATTCGCGCACTCGCAACAAAGCACACCCAAGCCTTCTCGTTGAAATCTCAGCAAATATTCTGGCAAACACAGTGGCAACTTTCGGCAGAAAGCAATCGTGCAAGTGCAATACTCAACGGGGAAATATTGACCTTAGCAAAACCATTCCCTGTTCAATCCCATACAGTCAAGCCAGGAGTCATTCAAGTGTCAGCTTCAGGGCAACCTTTAGTGTTACTTGCCGATGCTAAGACCACCAGCAATCACCCTCAAATAGCCGTGATTATTGAAGCCGATTTGTGGAAACTCGCGCAAACTCGCCCAGGGCAGACAGTTAAATTCGAATTGGTTGACGATGAACAAGCGGCAACGGCGCAAGCGGAATGGCATGACTACTTCTACCGACTACAACGTAGCCTAGGTTAACGAACCACTGCATAATCAAATCTACAAAATATCACCCCGTATTCCCTACTAAACCCTATATCGGTTTAATTCAAATAACACACTATGCTCGTGCTAATTCGCACTTAGGTTCGGTGTAACTTGCTGGCTATAAAACAGCGCCACATCTTGTAATTGCTCAGAGCTTAACGCGCTGACTTGTGATTGCATCAAAGGTTCGAGTCGTAAACCGGTTTTAAAATCGACGAGCTGTTTATTAAGATAAGCTAATTTTTGTCCCTTTAAGTTTGGGAATTGCTTGGCCATAGCGATCACCGCATTGCCATGGCATGACTCACACTGTGCTGTAGCCAATGCCTGACCTCGCTCTATATCTGCTTGATAAACCTCTCCATTAACCTCTGTGGATAAGCCACATAGCGCAATCAAACTTATGATAATAGCTTTCATTTTGGTTCCTTAGGGAAAGGGTTAACTAGCACAGGCTGCAGGTTCGGTTCTAAAGGTAGACGTCTGAAGATCGTCATATCCATTTCAGCCTGCCCATAATGAGTGCTTAGATAACTCAAGGTGGGCTCCCAAGTATCCGACAAGTCCCATAAACCCTGAGTGTCTATCATCCACTGCAAAGTCTCTTTCCAAAAGGCTTTATCGCCGTGGTTTTGCACGACTATCATACTGGTATGGCAGGCATTACATTGATAGTTCACTAACTCCCAGCCAGGAGCCATGATCAAACCCGATTTAGGGTCCACTGGATACTCAGCGGCTAGCGAAATACTGGATGCCACTAGCCCAAGCAATATCAGTTTATTGATATGCGACTTCATCACACCACCCTAACGGCAATACGGTGGCAGCCGTTAAACATATATCCCTTAGGATTCCATTGCGGTTGTACGACAGGCTGACTATCACCTTCACTATCGGTCGCTTTGGCCCAGATTTCATAATAACCCTGCGACGGTAATTGCAATTCAATCTTCCATTGCTGCCATGCTGTTATGTTTTTAGGTTTTTCTAATTCAGCGGCAAACCAACGGGTGCCATAATCGTAACTGACTTCCACCTTAACCACTTCCCGCAATCCCGCCCAAGCATGACCTGCGATAGTCATCTTTTGACCCACAGCTAATTCGGTTCCAGATTGGGGTTGAGTGATCAATGACTTCACTATCATTTCTTCAATGATTTTATAGTCTTTATCATCAACAGACTCACCTGGCGCTATCGGATATTTAGGGAGTTGATACGCTGGTGCTTCCATTTTATGTCCATCATGAACTTTATTACGCACACTGATCCCCGTCGCCGCTTTTTGCGAAACGGAGCCCGGCCGTCCACCAAACACAATACGTAAGGGATATCCATGTAGATAAGGAATGTCCTCACCATTCATCGACCATGCAATAAGCCCAAGCTCTTCAAGCGCCGCCTTTATTGGTACGCCGCGTGAAATCGCCTCACCTTTGCCGCTCAAATGCCGATCAACACCGTGATGGCCTGTGTAAACAGCATCAGATTTAATACCGCAATCCTTAAGCACATCACTCACTAAGACACCTGTCCACTCGGAGCAAAATACGCCGGCATTATTCCACTGATTACCCTTAGTACTAGGAAAAAAGCCAGAGCGACTATTACCGCCACATTCAATCAGCAACTGCAATGTGTAATGCTTAAAGCGACGCTTAAGTTCATCAATTGTGTAGGTTTTTGGGGTGATTACAGACTCACCATCCACTTGAAAAGTCCAAGTTTTAGCATCTAACGCCTTAAAGTCAGGCACTATGCCATTCCAACGGATAAACGAGGCATCTGCAGGCGTCACGGCAGGAGCGAGCTTATGCTCCGGCGGAAACGCATTCAGTGGATGAGTGTTTAACACTTTGAAATAACTCGGTAAGTCATCTGCCTTAGTCCAAGTTAATGCTGATATATCCAGAGGAGTGACGGCTGCGGGAAGCTGTTCGGCAAATACCCACTTAACGGGTAAAGCTGATAACACAGACGTCGCTACCGCACCTTTAATAAAAACCCGACGATTAAGATCCATGTTATTTATCCTTTCCGAGGTAAAAGTAATCCGCCATCAGCTGCATATCAGCCTCAGTCAAGAGTTGGGCGACTTTAGTCATAGTGGGATCTTGGCGATTCCCCGCCTTAAAGGCTCGCAGTTGCTTCAATAGGTATTCTGAGTTTTGCCATCCGATATTAGGAATATGCTCAAAACGACTCACACCGGACTCGCCATGACAGGCCTTACACATATTCAATAACTTATTTGCCTCATCGGCGTTTGCCACCGCCGATAGCATAAAAATCAGTGCACTTACGGGGTAAATCACTCGCTGCCACATCCATTTATCTCGCCAATTAGCCTTTATCTCGACAGAATCCATCGAGCAAAGTAATTAAGATATGGTTAAATTATCTCAATGCTGTGGGTCGTTTAAATTCAATAAAAGTGACTCGTAAGCTCAAGAGAAATGACGCGTATTAGCGGATGTAGAAAGGGTAAAATATTCATTAGTCATAGGTGAAATGAGTCCATATAGTAGCTTTGCAGAAACACTCGGCATTTCACTCAAGGACAAACAATGGATCTTTATATTGGCAATAAAAACTACTCTAGCTGGTCACTGCGGGCTTGGTTTATGGCCGCAAAATCTGGCGTGCAGTTCAACGAAGTATTACTGCAACTCGATACCGACAGCTTCTATCAGCAACTCAAAGCCATTTCGCCGACTTTAAAAGTACCGACATTAGTCGATGGTGACATTACGGTATGGGATTCACTTTCGATTTGCGAATATCTCAACGACACCTATCTTGCAGGTAGCGCATGGCCGCAAGATCCTAAACAAAAAGCCAAGGCCAGATCGATTGCCAGTGAAATGCATTCAGGCTTTAATGCCGTGCGTAACGCTCTACCAATGAACATACGCGCGAGGCGCTATGTTGAGCTCACTGATGCGGTCCGCAAAGACATTGAGCGCATCGATGCGATTTGGTCAGCACAAATGGCCGAGTTTGCCCCATCACATGCGGAAGGTACTTGGTTATTTGGCCAATGGTCGATTGCCGACATGATGTTTGCCCCTGTGGTTATGCGTTTTCTTACCTACGATATTGAAGTCTCGCAGGCAAACCGTGCCTATATGCAGCATGTGATCAGCTGTCCGGAAATGCAGGCGTGGATTAATGCGGCTAAAGCAGAGACTGAAATTGTTGCAGCGGATGAAGCGGGTATTGATCGATAAAGAGATAAATCATAGAGATAAAAAAGGGAAAGCCTTGGCTTTCCCTTAATCATTCAAGTACTAACGCGAGTCTTAACACGCATTACACGTCTAATATTATACATCTAGCATTAAACGTCTAAGTTAGCCACGTTCAATGCGTTCGCTTCGATGAACTCACGACGAGGTTCAACTTGATCACCCATCAAACAAGTGAACAACTGATCGGCACCCACAGCATCATCGATCGTGACTTGCAACATACGGCGTGATTCAGGATCCATTGTAGTTTCCCACAATTGCTCAGGGTTCATCTCACCCAATCCTTTATAACGTTGAATGTATAAGCCGCGTTTGGCTTCAGAAATCGTCCAATCTAGCGCTTCGAGGAAGCTGCCGACTTCTTTAACACGATCGCCGCGTTGTACATAGCCGCCTTCTTCAATCATGCCATCTAACGCCGCACCTAACTTACCGATACGTTGATAATCGCTTGATTGGAAGAAGTCATAAGTAAACAGATAGTTAGTATCGATACCGTGCTTACGAATGGTGATCTTAGGCAGATACACTTTACGCTCAGGATCGAGAATCGGCTCAGCAGAATACAGTACACCGCTGTTTTCCATTTCCACCAGCTCATGGATAAAGGCATCGATCCACTCTTTCATCTTGCCTTCATCGGCCAACATATCGTTGGTGATCATTGGGTGGTAAAGCATACGGTTAGTAATGTGCGTTGGATAGCGCTGCTCTAAACGGGCCACAATGGCTTCCACTTCACGATACTGAGTCACTAAACGCTCTAACGGCTCACCTGACATACCAATCGCACCTTGCGTTGGATACACAACAGTGCCATCCAATGCTTGAGTCGTGAGGTATTGAGTCAATGCTGGCTCATCTTTCAAATACTGTTCTTGCTTGCCCTTTTTCACTTTAAATAAAGGCGGTTGAGCAATATACACATAACCACGTTCAATCAATTCAGGCATTTGACGGAAGAAGAAGGTCAACAGCAAAGTACGAATGTGCGAGCCGTCGACGTCAGCATCCGTCATGATGATGATGTTGTGATAACGGGTTTTATCTGGGTTATATTCGTCGCGACCAATACCACAGCCAAGTGCCGTGATCAGTGTGGCCACTTCTTGAGAAGACAACATCTTATCGAAGCGGGCCTTCTCAACGTTTAGAATTTTACCTTTCAGTGGCAAAATCGCTTGGTTCTTACGGTTACGTCCCTGCTTAGCACTACCGCCAGCAGAGTCACCTTCCACTATGTAAATTTCTGAAAGACCAGGATCTTTTTCTTGGCAATCGGCCAGCTTACCTGGCAAACCACCTAAATCGAGTGCGCCTTTACGACGGGTCATTTCACGAGCTTTACGCGCCGCTTCACGGGCACGGGCAGCATCGACAATCTTACCGACGATCAACTTCGCATCAGCTGGGTTTTCCAGCAGATAATCGTTCAGCTTCTCACCCATGGTTTGTTCAACCGCGGTTTTCACTTCACTAGAAACCAGTTTGTCTTTGGTTTGCGAGCTGAACTTTGGATCTGGCACTTTAACAGAGATAACGGCAGTCAAGCCTTCGCGGGCATCGTCGCCAGTCGCGCTGGTTTTGCCTTTCTTGTTATAACCTTCGTTTTCCATGTAGCTGTTGAGGTTACGTGTCAACGCACTACGGAAACCGACTAAGTGAGTACCACCATCACGCTGTGGGATGTTGTTGGTAAAACAGAAAATATTTTCCTGATAACCGTCATTCCACTGCATAGCCACTTCAACGGTAATGCCATCTTCACGTTCTTGCATAAAGTGGAATACATCTTTGTTGACTGGCGTTTTATTACGGTTCAGGTAATCGACGAATGCGCTAATCCCGCCTTCGTATTTGAAAAATTCATTTTTATTGTCGCGTTCATCAACCAGACGAATACCCACGCCTGAGTTAAGGAAAGACAGTTCACGCACACGCTTTGCCAGAATTTCAAAGTGAAACTCAACATCGCTGAAGGTATCTTCACTTGGCCAAAAACGGATTTCAGTACCGGTTTTGGTTGCATCACCAATCTCTTTGATCGGCGCATCAGGCACACCGTGAGTATAAAACTGCTCGTATACTTTGCCAGCACGACGAATGGTCATTTGCAGCTTTTTAGATAAAGCGTTTACAACCGATACACCCACGCCGTGGAGACCGCCAGACACTTTATAGGAGTTATCGTCGAACTTACCGCCGGCATGCAATACCGTCATAATAACTTCTGCCGCCGATACGCCTTCTTCCTCATGGATAGAGACCGGAATACCACGGCCGTCATCCTTAACAGAAACCGAACCATCTACATGGATAGTAATCGTAATATCGCTACAGTGGCCGGCTAAGGCTTCATCGATAGAGTTATCGACTACTTCGAACACCATATGATGTAGACCCGTACCGTCGTCGGTGTCACCAATATACATCCCAGGTCTCTTACGTACTGCATCAAGGCCCTTAAGGACCTTAATACTCGAAGAATCGTAACTATTCTCTGACATATTATTCTCTCAATGGTTATTCAATTACCGTTACACGTCCCTGTTCCACATGAAACATCCTACTGGGAGGCGTGTGTAACGAATCGACTATTGCAGCAGGATCAATGGCGGTCACAAAAACTTGTGCTCCGGTATCCGTTAACTGCTTAAGCAATAGCTGCCTATGCTGTGCATCCAACTCGGACGGAAGATCGTCCACAAGATAAATACTGTTTTTATCTATTTGTTGTTTGAGCAACTTTCCCTGTGCAATACGCAGTGCACAGACTAATAATTTCAATTGACCACGGGACAGGGCATCCTGCGCCGGCAAAGTGCCTACACGAAGTCTAAGGTCAGCTTTATGGGGACCGCTGACGGTATGACCTGTGGCCAAATCTCTGGAATATTGGTTTTCGAGTAGTTCTGCAAAATCCGTTTTACTATCCCAGCCGCGCGTAAATGAAACCTTCACATCTACACTCGGTAAAAACTCCCCGATTATACCCTTAAGTAGCTCATTTAACGAGTCTACATAATGGTTTCGTATTTCGGTGACCTGCTCGGCATAGCGCACAAACTCTTGATCCCAAAATTGAATATGACTGTAAGCCGAACCGTTTCTAAGCAATTGATTTCTTTGCTTAAGAACGCGACGAACATTCGTCCAAGCGCCATAAAACTGTGGGTCAGCATGAAATGCGCCCCAATCGATAAATTGTCGACGGGATTTTGGGCCTTCAAACAGTAAAGAAAAGCTTTCAGGTGTGATCACTTGAATAGGTAAAGCTTCGGCTAAGGTCGACAGACGTTTGACTTTTTCGCCGTCGATTTTCACTTCCGTCTCACCATTGCGAAATCGGCGTAAACCAATTTTACTGTCACCGCGCGCTAAATTTAAAGTCGCAAATAGCGTTAATTTATCGTCATCGTGATTAATCACTCGTTGGGATAAATGACTGCGAAACGAGCGCCCCATACCGAGGAAATAAATGGCTTCTAAAATACTGGTTTTTCCGCTGCCATTTTGACCATAAATCACGTTAATCCCAGGTGCGGGGATTAACTGTGCGGACTGAATGTTGCGAAACGCTTCGATATTGAGACGGGTCAGGCTCATGCATTACTCATTAAGCCGCGTCAACGGCGTAGGCAAGGATTCATAGCACTTAACGAGCAACTCAATCGCTGCCACAGGCTAAGACTATCGGTAAATGAGTGAAAGAATGGCCAATGCTGTGCATTAAACACTGTGCCGCCGTTAAGCGGCATAGACATCGAAGACAGAGGTACAGACACGGGTAACGTAAAAATCGATGGTTTATAAGCGCATCGGCATAACCACATACATGGAATCTTCTTCCAAATGGTTTTCGATTAGGGCGCTGGAGTTACCATCAATGAGCGTGATACGCACATCATCGGACTTAAGGTTGTTGAGCACGTCCAGTAAGTAACTGACGTTAAAACCAATTTCTAAGGCCTGATTGTTGTATTCCACATCAATGATTTCTTCCGCTTCTTCCTGTTCAGGATTATTAGCGGTGATCTTGAGCAGACCATTTTCGAGTTGAATACGCACACCACGGAATTTTTCATTGGATAAAATAGAAGCCCGCGTCAGCGCTTGCTTCAAGTGATTACGACTCGCAATCACAATTTTATCACCGCCCTTTGGCAATACACGGCGATAATCAGGGAAGCGACCATCGACTAATTTACTGGTAAATACTGTGTTAGCCGTGGTGGCACGAATAGCATTATCACCAATAGCAATGGTGATATCGAGATCGTCAGACTCCAATAAGCGCGCCATTTCAATTACGCCTTTACGGGGCACAATGACTTGTTTTTCTGGTAATTGTGCTTCAATCGTACGATGACTTAAGGCTAAACGATGGCCGTCGGTCGCTATCGCACGCAACACATTACCTTCAGTTTCAAACAATAAACCGTTGAGGTAATAGCGTACATCTTGGTTAGCCATCGAAAACTGCGTCGAGTCGATAATCGACTTCAACACGCCCTGCTTCAAGCTAAATTCAATCTCAGCTTGGAAGGCTTCAACGTTAGGGTATTCTTCTGCGGGCAAAGTCGCTAAGGAAAAACGGCTACGGCCTGAGCGCAGCAACCATTTATTATCTTGTTGTTCGACTTTCAGTTCGCTTTGTTCTGGCAAAGACTTAACAATATCGAGCAGTTTCTTCGCGGGAACCGTAGTACGACCTTCTTCGATATCACCGTGAACCACAGCTTGGCCCACGAGTTCGACTTCTAAATCTGTACCAGTCAGCTTAAGTGAGTGACCACTTACTTCTACAAGGAGGTTAGACAAAATGGGCAAGTTATGGCGTCTTTCTACCGCACCACACACCAATTGCAACGGCTTTAATAGGGCATCCCTATCAATTGAGAATTTCATCGTGTCCAAATTCCTTGTTTTAAGAAGATAAGGTTCTAATCAAATTAGCATAATCTTCTTTAATGTCGTGGCTCTCTTCCCGTAGCTGAGCAATCTTACGACAGGCATGCAACACTGTGGTGTGATCTCTACCACCAAAAGCATCACCAATTTCCGGCAAGCTTTGGTTAGTTAATTCTTTGGATAACGCCATTGCCACTTGCCTTGGGCGCGCGACACTGCGTGAACGACGCTTAGACAACATATCAGCCATCTTGATCTTGTAGTATTCAGCTACGGTTTTCTGAATATTGTCTATAGTGACTAATTTTTCTTGAAGTGCCAAGAGGTCACGTAAGGCTTCACGAACAAAATCAATAGTAATTGGCCGACCCGTGAAGTTAGCGTTGGCGATAACGCGGTTTAATGCCCCTTCTAGCTCGCGTACGTTTGAACGTAAACGCTTAGCAATAAAGAAAGCCACTTCATCGGGCAAGTTAATGCCGCTCTCTTGAGCTTTACGCATCAAGATCGCTACGCGGGTCTCTAACTCTGGTGGCTCAATAGCCACAGTTAAACCCCAACCGAAACGCGATTTCAATCTGTCTTCAACACCGTCGATCTCTTTTGGATAACGATCTGAAGTCAAAATAATTTGGTGATTCCCTTCAAGTAACGCATTGAAGGTATGAAAGAATTCTTCTTGGGATCTGTCTTTATTGGCAAAAAATTGAATATCATCAATAAACAAGGCATCGACGCTACGGTAGTAACGTTTAAATTCTTCGATCGCATTGTTTTGCAGCGCTTTAACCATGTCCTGGACAAAACGCTCGGAATGCATGTAAACCACTTTGGCATTAGGATTATTTTTAATGATCCCGTTACCGACAGCGTGCAACAAGTGAGTCTTACCTAGACCTGTTCCGCCATATAAAAATAGTGGGTTATAAGCACCACCCGGATTTTCAGCCACTTGTAACGCCGCAGCCTTACCTAATTGGTTAGACTTACCTTCTACGAAGTTATCAAACTGGTAGCTCGGATTAATGTTACTGCGGTGATTCGCGTTCGCCATAGGCTCGGCTTGGACATTAAACGTCGTGCCTACCGTCGCTTTAGTTTGGGTATTCGCTACACGAGTTGGCGCAATCGGTGCTGGAACACTAGGCTTTTTCGCCGAAGGACGACTACCTATATCGAAACGCAATTTAGGCGCGTCGCTACCCATTTGCTCAGTAAAGAACTGATTAATGATATTGATGTACTTATCTCTGACCCAATCAAGCACGAAGCGGTTGGGCGCATAAAGCACCAGAGTATCTCCATCCATTTCGGCTTGTAACGGTCTGATCCACATACTGAACTGCTGAGCAGAAAGCTCATCTTGCAGTCGTCCGATACATTGTTGCCAAAGTGAAACAGCCACTTAGTTATCCCCAAAAGATCATCAAAAAAGAGGTGTATTCTATAGCGAGATCTCAAGGATCGCTATCCTTAAAAAATATTTATCCCCAGCGAGATCATTCTATGTGGATATCCTCGATCATCAAAGATCCAAAACGATCCTTTTATTCAGCAATAACCGCAAATCCTGCTTTATTAAGCGATCCACATTGATCTATAATGGCGCCCCTTCGATCGGCTCGAAGATCCCCTGCACTACTACATGTAGTGTCCGTACACAGAGTTATCCACATCTTATGGTGTATTCTGGGGATTGATCTAAGGATACGCTGGCAGAAATAAAGCACTTACTTACTTTCGTTGTTGACGTGACTAAGTATTGTGATTACAATTCGGCCTCTTTTTTGCCCTTACCTCTATCCTAGAGATAAGGATATGTTCACTAATAACAAAGACGGATTGCCATCATGAGTAAACGTACTTTTCAACCTAGCAACCTGAAGCGCAAGCGTTCTCACGGCTTCCGCGCTCGTATGGCTACTGTAGGCGGCCGTAAGGTGCTTGCACGTCGTCGTGCGAAAGGTCGCGCTCGTTTATCTGCTTAATAAGTGGGTAACTAGTTGACTAGCTATACCTTTTCGCGGGAGTTACGTTTGTTAACTCCCGCGCAATTTAAATCTGTATTTTCCAATCCCATCAAAGCATCTTCTGCTGAAATTACCTTGCTCGCTATTCCTAACACGGAACAACATCCGCGTATGGGCCTTACTGTTGCTAAACGCTATGTAAAACGCGCCAATCAACGTAACCGTATTAAGCGCGTGATCAGAGATAGTTTTCGCTTAAATCAACACGACATTCCTCATCTTGATATTGTTGTGCTTGTCAGAAATGGCGTGATGGAAATGGAAAACGCTGAAATCAACAAATTGATAGAAAAGCTATGGCGCAAACTCAGTCGCCGCTACAATGGCTAGCGACCACGTTAATTCGTGGCTATCAAGTATTCATAAGCCCTATACTGGGCCCTCGATGCCGTTTCAATCCCACCTGCTCTCACTACGCTATTGAAGCAATAAAAGTGCATGGAACCGCGAAAGGTTGTTGGTTTGCATTGAAACGCATATTAAAATGTCACCCTTTACATCCCGGCGGTAGTGATCCCGTCCCCCCTAAAAATGATAGGTGTAATAAATAGGCTATGGAATCTCAACGCAATATATTGCTCATAGGACTACTGTTTGTCAGCTTTTTGCTGTGGCAACAGTGGCAAGCAGACAAAGCTCCTAAACCCGTTGCAACCGAATCGTCCTTAGTGGCGAACGCGGCAAGCTCGCACAGTGCCGATGTTCCAGAAGCTGATACAGGTGTTCCTGCTGCAGCAGTTACTGCAAACAGCAAACTGATTACGGTAAAAACAGATCAGTTAGACATTCAGATCAATCCAGTGGGTGGTGACATCGTTTTTGCTGCGTTAGTTTCGCACAAAAAAGAACTAGAGAAAGATCAACCATTCGTATTGCTTGAGCAAACGAATGATTTCACTTATATCGCTCAAAGCGGCCTAATTGGTCGCGATGGTATAGATAGCAGCGCAAAAGGCCGTGCCGCATTTAGCACAACGGCAACTGAATATACCTTAGCCGAAGGCCAAGATACCTTAGAAGTACCGTTAACTTATATTGCTGACAATGGTGTGACTTACACTAAAGTGTTCGTATTCCATCGCGGTAAGTTCAACATAGATGTTGACTATAAAATCAACAACACTTCAGCAGCACCACTGCAAGTTCAGATGTACGGTCAGATTAAACAAACGATCAAGCCATCTGAAAGCAGCATGATGATGCCTACCTATCGTGGTGGTGCGTTCTCAACGAATGATGTGCGCTATGAAAAATACAACTTTGACGACATGGCCAAAAGTAACCTGAACCAAGCCACTTTAGGCGGTTGGGCAGCCATGTTACAACACTATTTCGTTTCAGCTTGGGTGCCACCCGCAACTGACAGCAACACTATTTTTTCTAGTGTCAGTGCTGGCGGTTTAGCTAATATTGGTTTCCGCGGCGCGGTATACGATATTGCACCTGGTGCCAGCCAAGAAATTAGCTCACAGTTCTATGTTGGTCCTAAGGATCAAGCGGCACTGTCAGCGATTTCTGAAACCTTAAATCTCGTGGTCGATTACGGTTTCTTATGGTGGTTAGCAGTTCCTATTCACTGGCTATTGATGTTCTATCAATCATTCGTCGGTAACTGGGGTGTGGCAATTATTCTGATCACGTTAACCGTTCGTGGTTTACTGTTCCCGCTGACAAAAGCGCAGTACACCTCAATGGCGAAGATGCGTAATCTGCAACCTAAGCTGACAGATTTGAAAGAACGCTTTGGTGATGACCGTCAAAAGATGGGTCAAGCCATGATGGAACTGTATAAGAAAGAAAAAGTTAACCCTATGGGTGGCTGTTTACCTATTATTTTACAGATGCCAATCTTCATTGCCTTATACTGGGTATTGCTAGAAAGCTTCGAATTACGTCATGCACCATTTATGCTGTGGATCCACGATTTATCGGTACAAGATCCTTACTACATACTGCCGCTGCTGATGGGCGTCTCTATGTTTGTAATGCAGAAGATGCAACCAATTGCGCCGACAATGGATCCAATGCAAGTGAAAATGATGCAATGGATGCCAGTAATCTTTACCGTATTCTTCCTGTGGTTCCCATCAGGTCTAGTACTGTACTGGTTAGTAGGTAACATAGTTGCCATCACGCAGCAGAAGATTATTTATGCAGGTCTTGAGAAAAAAGGCTTAAAATAAGCCCTACCTTTAGCAAAGCATAAAGTGAAAATAATACTAAAGGCGGCTTAATTAGCCGCCTTTTCCTTTACATGATTTGGTAGATATTAGTTTGGTGGGTATTTCCGTGACAACTGACACTATCGTGGCTCAAGCCACCGCGCCCGGACGTGGCGGCGTTGGCATCATCCGAATTTCAGGCAACAAGGCCAGTGATGTCGCTATGGCCTTATTGGGTCATCTTCCTAAAACAAGATATGCCGATTATTGCGACTTTAAAAGTGCAACAGGCCAAGTAATCGACCAAGGCATAGCGCTGTTTTTTAAAGGCCCCAATTCCTTTACTGGCGAAGATGTATTGGAGCTTCAAGGCCACGGCGGCCAAATCGTTCTAGACATGCTGATCAAACGTGTAATGGAAGTCGGTGGTATTCGAATAGCCAAACCCGGTGAGTTCAGCGAACAAGCCTTTATGAACGATAAGCTAGACTTGACCCAAGCCGAAGCGATTGCCGATCTTATCGATGCCACCAGTGAGCAAGCGGCTAAAAGTGCGCTGCAATCACTCCAGGGTGAATTTTCTAAGGAAGTCCATGAGCTGGTGGATCAAGTCACTAACCTACGTTTATATGTAGAAGCTGCGATTGATTTCCCCGATGAAGAAGTCGACTTTTTAAGTGATGGTAAAATTGCCAATGCACTCTACAAAATCATCGACAAACTTGACCTAGTGCAAGCCAGTGCTAAACAAGGTTCTATCATCCGCGAAGGCATGAAAGTCGTGATCGCGGGTCGTCCTAACGCTGGAAAATCCAGCTTATTAAACGCCTTAGCCGGTAAAGAATCGGCTATCGTTACCGAAATTGCTGGTACAACACGGGATGTATTACGCGAGCACATCCACTTAGATGGCATGCCGCTGCACATTATCGATACTGCAGGCCTACGTGATACGACAGATACCGTTGAACAAATTGGTATAGAACGCGCTTGGAATGAAATAAACAGTGCCGATCGGGTGTTATTTATGGTTGATGGCACCACCACTGCCGCCGTTAATCCCCATGATATTTGGCCTGACTTTGTCGATCGCCTGCCCTCAAATTTAGGTGTGACAGTGATCCGCAATAAAGCCGATCTCACTGGCGAAGACTTAATGATGACTGAGGAACAAGGTTATAGTGTTTACCGGATCTCGGCTAAAACGGGCTTAGGTGTCGAACAGTTAAAGCAGCATTTAAAGTCACTCATGGGCTACCAGAGTAACCTCGAAGGTGGCTTTATCGCCCGTCGTCGTCACTTAGAAGCCCTTGAACTCGCCGCAAGCCATCTGCAATTGGGGAAAGAACAGTTAGAAGTGTACCTAGCTGGAGAACTGCTGGCAGAAGAGTTACGCATGTGCCAATTAGCGCTATCGGAAATCACTGGCCGCTTCACCTCAGATGATCTCTTAGGCAAGATTTTCAGCTCTTTCTGTATCGGAAAATAATTAACCTTAATATTATTTCCATATAAATCAGCCCATACAATATGGGCTGATTTTTTATCTACAACCGAATATTTCCACTCATCGGCTAACTCATGATTCGACGTGGCGGTAATGATCTTGCATTTGATAGGATCTTGCATAAAGCGCGAATATCAATGCCGCCAAGATGGCAAAACCTGCGAAGAAAAACATCTGAAATGCGGTAATACTGATCCCCGTCTGGGCAATTTGTTCGGTCACAGCCGGACTTTTCACACTGACGTTCGCCAGTAACACCCATAAGTTACCGACAGTCACAGATAAGGTCCAAAAACTCATGATAGTGCCTTTCATAGCTTTAGGCGCTTGGCTGTAGGCAAACTCTAGTCCAGTGGCAGAGACTAATACTTCACCAAAGGTGAGCAAAGCATAGGGCACAATCTGCCAAAATATTGATAATGCCGAGCCGCCATCCATCACCAATTGAATGCTACCAACGACTATCCAACTCACGCCCGTGATGGCAATCCCTGCCCCCATTTTACGCAAAGCAGTTAACTTTATACCCATACGCTCAATCGCCGGATATAACACAAAGTTATTAAATGGGATAAGTAACATAACTAATAATGGGTTTAAAGCTTGCATCATGGCGGGTTCAAACCATTCAGGTTTAGACATGTCATTGGCTTGCAGTATCCAAGTGGACGCTTTCTGATCGAACAAAGACCAAAAAGGAGTCACTAACGCAAATAATATTAAGATCCGTAGTACTGAGCGTACCCCATCAACGGCGATATCCGGATGGATCCCCCTAGCCCGTTCGAGTTGCAATGAAGCCCCTGCGCCAACAAATCCCATCACTAGCACTAACGCACAACACAAACCAGCAACGATACCTAAGGTTGGAATATTCACTAAAGCATACGCTGCAGAAATTATCCCAACTAAAGCTAACACTAAACCTATGTTGGCTTGACCAGCGATTTTAGTGAGCAATGCGGTACGAATAACGGGTAAAAAACCATGGGGATTTTTCGGCTCGGGTGGCATATGCACATAACGTTTGCGACCTAACCAGAAGAACACAGTTGCAATAAACATTAAGACACCAGGGATCCCAAATGCGACCGCAGCACCATAATATTTCAATAGTAATGGCATCGATAACGAGGCAAAGAAGGAGCCAAAGTTAATCGTAAAATAAAACAGATCAAACGCTTTCTGCGCCAATGTTTTATTGGTTTGATCAAATTGATCTCCCATAAAGGAAGAAACCAAGGGCTTAATCCCACCCGATCCGAGCGCAATTAAAAATAATCCCGTATAAAACCCTTGAATACTGTGTTCAAAAATAGCGAGAAACGCATGACCAACACAGTAAATCAAGCTTAACCATAAGATAGTATTGTATTTACCGAAAAAACGATCGGCAATCCAACCACCGAGTAACGGGAAAAAATACACTCCAATGACAAAGGAATGGAACACATCCTTAGCCATAGTTCCGCGCAGTTCTTCTGGAATAGACAACAAAAGTGCTGTCATCAAGAATGGGGTAAGAATATTCCGCATACCGTAAAAGCTAAAACGTTCACAAGCTTCACTGGCTATGATGTAAGGAATTTGCCGTGGCCACTGGGGCGCATTTACGGGTGTTGTCATGGATCATCCTATTATAATTATTTGATTTTAAATGAAATTAACTTTTTAAATATATTAATTATGTATCAAGAAGCTAAAGGTAACATGTAAGCGAAACCAACCTTATATAAAGGATGCAAAAACTGCAAAAATCACGTATTGCTTCTGTGGTCCTATCCACATTTCCTTTATGATGAACATAATAATAGCCATTCAGCTATCTATTTAATTGAAATTAGTTTTAAAAACAACAACACACTGAGAAATCATAATGGCAAAGATTGAAGTAATCGTTGGTACAACATTGGGCAGTGCAGAGTATGTTGCCGACGAAATGATGGCCCAATTAACGGAGCAAGGACACCAAGTTCAAGTTCATTTAACCCCAACATTGTGCGAAATAGACACCCATGCACTGTGGATTATCGTGTCATCAACTCATGGAGCTGGTGATCTTCCAGATAATATTCAGCCTTTTTTCAACGAAATTACCGAGCAAAAACCGGATCTCAGCCAAGTAAACTTTGCCTTATGTGCAATTGGTGACTCAAGTTACGATACCTTTTGCCAAGGCCCAGAAAAATTAATTTCGGCCATTCAAGACTGCGATGCAAAAGCCTTTGTGGATAAGATCCAGATCGATGTACAGCTTGATCCTGTGCCGGAAGACCCAGCCCTTGCATGGTTAGCACAATGGCAACAGGATATTTAAGATCGCTTATTGGATAAGGTCCCGATCTATGTACAGTTTAGATCCTATTTATCCACAATTTACTTATTTAAAGTATAAACATGTGGATAAGCTATTATTTAGATCTGATCAACCTCTGTACTATTCACAGTCCGATCTGCTTAATGATCCGCCTTGTGGATAAGTAGGCGATCTATCCCCATGTTTAATGACATTAGATCGCGATCAGATCACAGGATCAAGATCGCGCTAATTAATGATTTATATAATGAATTTGGGTTATGCACAGAAAAACGCGATCCTAATAGTAAACATAATAAGAAGATCTATATAAAGATCTTAAGATCTATTAGTCCGGATCATCTCGATCGAACAGAGTAAAATGATCATTCACCTAAGACGAAGCAAATGCTAAAATGCTCGGCTCGTACTGAGTCTCTTAGCAATTGAAGGTAGTGGCATGCATTTTCATGAACGGTTTGATGTTATTGTTGTTGGTGGTGGTCATGCCGGAACTGAAGCCGCGTTGGCAGCAGCAAGAATGGGATCAAAAACATTATTACTAACGCACAATATCGATACGTTAGGACAAATGTCATGTAATCCAGCAATCGGTGGCATAGGCAAAGGCCATTTAGTGAAAGAAATTGACGCCTTAGGTGGTGCAATGGCAATCGCAACCGATTATGCAGGGATCCAATTTAGAACCTTAAATTCAAGTAAAGGCCCAGCAGTACGAGCAACACGAGCACAAGCTGACCGTGCACTATATCGTCAAAAAATCCAAAATATATTACAAAACCAACCTAACTTACGTATTTTCCAACAAGCCGTAGATGACTTAATTGTTGAAAATCATCAAGTAGTTGGTGTAGTTACCCAAATGGGTTTAGCTTTTGAATCTCCAGCTGTTGTATTAACAGCAGGTACATTCTTAAGCGGCAAAATTCATATAGGCTTAGAAAACTACAGCGGTGGTCGCGCAGGCGATCCACCAGCGATTGCTTTAGCAAATCGATTACGTGAATTACCGATCCGAGTCGGTCGTTTAAAAACAGGTACACCGCCACGTATCGATGCAAACACGATCGATTTTTCTCAAATGGCTGAACAGAAAGGCGATTCTCCGTTACCTGTCATGTCATTTATGGGGGATATCAGTCATCATCCAAAACAGATTTCTTGCTGGATCACTCACACCAATGAAAAAACCCATGAAATTATTCGTGGTGGTTTAGACAGAAGCCCTATGTATTCAGGCGTCATCGAAGGTATTGGTCCACGTTATTGCCCATCGATTGAAGACAAGATCCACCGCTTTGCGGATAAATCTTCGCATCAGATCTTCATCGAACCAGAAGGTTTAAATACCAATGAGATCTATCCTAACGGGATCTCTACTAGCTTACCTTTCGATGTACAGTTGAATTTAGTACGTTCGATTAAAGGCATGGAAAACGCAGAAATCATGCGTCCAGGTTATGCGATCGAATACGATTATTTCGATCCAAGAGATCTGAAAAACTCATTAGAAACCAAAGCGATCAACGGTTTATTCTTCGCTGGCCAAATAAACGGCACTACAGGTTATGAAGAAGCCGGTGCTCAAGGTTTATTAGCAGGCATGAATGCCTCACTGCAAGTGCAAGGCAAAGAAGCCTGGTGTCCACGCCGTGACGAAGCATATCTTGGAGTACTAGTTGACGATTTATCAACTCTGGGTACCAAAGAACCGTACCGCATGTTTACTAGCCGTGCCGAATACCGTTTGTTACTCCGTGAAGATAACGCTGATATTCGCTTAACGGCAAAAGGTCGCGAATTAGGTTTAGTTGACGACACTCGCTGGGCGGCATTTAGTGAGAAGTTAGAATCGATCGAACTTGAGTTACAACGTTTGCGCGCTCAATGGGTGCATCCAAATTCACCTTTGATCCATGCGTTAAACCCACATTTGAATACGCCGATCTCTCGCGAAGCATCATTTGAAGAATTACTACGTCGTCCAGAAATGGATTACAGTAAGTTGATGCAGATCGAAGGTTTTGGTCCTGGGCTTGAAGATCCACAGGCGGCTGAGCAAGTTCAGATCCAAGTTAAGTATTCTGGATATATTCAACGTCAACAGGAAGAGATCAACAAAGCTGTGCGTAATGAGAACACAGGTTTACCTTTGACGCTCGATTACAAAGAAGTACCAGGCTTATCGAACGAGGTGATTGCTAAGTTAAATAACCATAAACCAGAAACCATAGGCCAAGCCTCACGGATCTCTGGTATTACGCCTGCGGCTATTTCAATTTTGTTGGTTCACCTCAAAAAGCGTGGCTTATTACGTAAGAGTGCGTAAAAGCTAGCTTAATCGCTGCTTAGGTCATAGAAGGGAAGCATTCAGGCTTCCCTTCATCGTTTTCGGGCTTCATAATAGCCTTCGCGTTCATAATCGTATCTTTGTTGAGGTTGCTCAGTGTTATCTGCCCAGTTAGAGGCTTATTTAGCCGAAATTAATTTGCCCGCAACCGTCGAGCAGAAAAAACAACTAATTGATTTTGTTGGTATGCTCAACAAATGGAATAAAGCCTATAACCTGACATCGGTGAGAGATCCCGAAGCTATGCTGATCCGTCATATCATGGACAGTTTAGTGGTTTCAAAACATCTGCAAGGTGAACGTTTTATCGATGTAGGCACTGGACCGGGTTTACCTGGGATCCCATTAGCGATTATGAATCCTGATAAACAATTTGTGTTATTGGATAGCTTAGGTAAACGTATTCGTTTTCAAAAACAAGTGTCTTTTGAATTAGGCATATATAACATCAGCTCAGTTGAAAGCCGCGTAGAAGCTTATCAACCGGAGGATAAATTCGACGGCGTATTAAGTCGTGCATTTGCCTCAATCCAAGATATGCTGACTTGGTGCCATCATCTCCCCGCCGAACATGGACAGTTTTATGCACTTAAAGGCCAGTTGAATGATGAAGAGATGCAACATATTCCAAGTGGATTTGTGGTGAAAGAAGTTATCGAGCTTAAGGTGCCTAAACTCGATGAAAAAAGACATTTATTGAAGATAATCAAAGAATAACAGGCTTAAAAGTGATAAATAAATCATTTATAAGCAAGGGCAATAAACCAGCATTTACATACAGGGTGATATTGTGGGTAAAGTGATTGCCGTGGCTAACCAGAAAGGTGGCGTAGGAAAAACAACTACTTGCGTTAACCTCGCCGCTTCGTTAGCAGCAACAAAACGTAAAGTATTATTGATCGATCTCGATCCTCAAGGTAATGCCACCATGGGGAGCGGTGTCGATAAGTATGACGTAGCTAATACAGCCTATGAATTATTGGTTGAAGAAAAATCCTTCGACGAGATCGTCATTAAAAACACTGCGGGTAAGTATGATCTGATCGCCAGTAATGGCGATGTCACTGCGGCAGAAATCAAATTGATGGAGTTTTTTGCCCGTGAGATCCGTTTGCGTAACGCACTCGCACCGATCAAAGATCAATATGATTATATCTTTATCGACTGCCCTCCTTCATTGAACATGTTGACCGTAAACGCTATGTCTGCGGCCGACTCTGTACTCGTGCCTATGCAGTGTGAATATTATGCCCTCGAAGGCTTAACTGCACTGATTGATACCATCACTAAGCTTGCTGCTATGGTTAATCCTGGACTTGGCATCGAAGGCATTTTACGTACTATGTATGATCCGCGTAATCGTTTATCTAATGATGTGTCCGATCAGCTAAAACAGCATTTTGGTGACAAAGTCTACCGTACTGTTATCCCACGTAATGTGAGGCTGGCAGAAGCACCAAGTTTTGGAGCGCCTGCTATGTATTACGATAAATCGAGTGCTGGCGCTAAGGCGTATCTAGCGCTTGCGGGTGAAATGATCCGTCGTTCAGAACAACAAACTCAGGCTAAGCAAGCGTAAAGGATCACCATGACGTTAAAGAAAAGAGGATTAGGCAAAGGGTTAGATGCCCTACTGAGTAACAGCCATGCCGCCAGTAAAAAGCACACTGACGAAGCTGATGTTGTCGATAAAAAAGAAGAGCTTATCCATCTCGATTTAGACTTATTACAGCCAGGTAAGTATCAACCTCGTAAAGACATGTCCCCCGAAGCGTTGGAAGAACTGGCACACTCTATCCGCAATCAAGGCATTATTCAGCCTATCGTTGTGAGACAAGTGACGAATAACATGTATGAGATCATTGCGGGTGAACGTCGTTGGCGTGCTGCGCAACTTGCTGGCTTGAATAAAATCCCCTGCATAGTAAAGCAAGTACCTGATGAAGCCGCTGTTGCTATTGCTTTGATTGAAAACATCCAGCGTGAAGACTTAAATGCCATGGAAGAAGCCATTGCATTGCAACGTTTAATGCAAGAGTTTGAACTGACTCACCAACAGGTTGCCGATGTTGTGGGAAAATCCAGAGCGAGTGTATCTAACTTGTTACGTTTAAACGGCCTAAATGAGCCTGTTAAGCGTCTACTCGAGTATGGCGACATTGATATGGGTCATGCTCGCGCTTTGTTGGCAATTGAGGGAGAAGAACAAACAAATCTTGCGAGATTAGTGGCCGCTAAGGAATTAACCGTTCGCGAAACTGAACGATTAATTAATCAAACCTTAAATCCGCCTAAACAAGCCGAAACTACGACTAAAGATCAAGATGTTTGTCGTTTAGAGCAGCAGTTAATTGAAAGATTAGGTGCCAAGGTTTCGATCGCTCATAGCAGTAAGGGCACGGGTAAAATTGTAATTAACTATCAGAATCTGGCTGAATTAGACGGAATTCTTAGTAAAATTCATTAATGTCTGTAGATTAACAGTTTTTAATGTAAATTTGTGACAGATGCTAATCTTACATTTTAACTCGTTTGGCGCGAGATCACGTTAAAAGTGTTGTTTTTCCTTATCTCAAAGTTGCAATGAAGGCGTGAAAAGGTATACTTTCGCAAGCTTTTTGTGCATCGACATAAATACGGGTATTTGTCATCCGGTCATCGAAACAAAAAGTATGAATGCGGAGAGGATGAATTGAGTAAGGTTTTAGCGCGTCGTGGCCGGTGGTCAGCCTATAAATTGGTGATGATGCAGGCGGCGGTCGCTGGGGGTGCTTCAATTCTCTTTTTCGCCGTGTGGGGAGTTCAGTTTGGCTATTCTGCATTAGCAGGTGGTTCAATCGCTGTGCTCCCTAATTTTGTATTCGCAACCCTCGCTTTCTCCCACACGGGAGCAAGTTCAGCTGCAAAAGTCATAAAGACTTTTTACTGGGGGGAAGCGGTAAAGTTGCTGTTAACCATCGCAATGTTTTCGTTTGTGTTTATCAATCTTAAGGTCGCTTTTATGCCGCTTTTTGTTTGTTATGTGCTGACGCTAATCGTGCATTGGACAGCTCCTTTATACTTCAAGCAAAGTTAAGTGGGATGAATCATGGCTGCAACTGGTGAAGCGTTAACACCGCAGGGCTATATCCAACATCACCTTACCAACTTAAGTGTTGGTGAAGGCTTTTGGACATGGCACATTGATTCGTTGTTCTTTTCGGTTGGTCTTGGTGTTCTGTTCCTGTGGATTTTCCGCAGCGTTGGTAAAAAAGCGACTTCCGGTGTTCCTGGCAAACTGCAATGTTTTGTTGAGATGATCGTCGAGTTCGTAAATAACAGCGTGAAAGAAAGTTTTCATGGCCGCAATGCTCTGATCGCGCCTTTAGCTCTGACCATTTTTGTATGGGTATTCATGATGAACTTCATGGATATGATCCCTGTAGATTGGCTGCCTCACGCAGCAAGTTTAATGGGTATTCCCTATCTAAAAGCGGTTCCGACGACTGACGTTAACATTACTTTTAGCTTAGCTATTGGTGTGTTCGTGCTGATTATTTTTTACAGCATTAAGGTCAAAGGTGTGTCTGGGTTTGTTAAAGAATTGACACTACAGCCCTTTAACCATAAGGCAATGATACCCGTCAACCTCCTATTAGAGACTGTTACTTTGATTGCTAAGCCAATTTCATTGGCATTGCGACTCTTTGGTAACTTGTACGCAGGTGAGTTGATCTTCATCCTTATTGCGCTGATGTATGGTACCAACTTGTTATTATCTACCCTAGGTGTGACTCTGCAACTGGGCTGGTTAATATTCCACATTTTGGTTATCACGCTGCAGGCGTTTATCTTCATGATGTTGACCATTGTTTATTTAAGCATGGCGCATGAAGATCATTAAGGATTGCTGAAGAAATTTTAAACTAAATCATCAACTAATATAGATTTAGATACTGGAGATACAGATGGAAACGATTTTAGGCATGACAGCTATCGCTGTTGCTCTGCTGATTGGTATGGGTGCTCTTGGTACTGCAATCGGTTTCGGCTTATTAGGCGGTAAGTTCTTGGAAGGCGCTGCGCGTCAACCAGAAATGGCTCCTATGCTACAAGTTAAAATGTTCATCGTAGCGGGTCTTCTTGACGCCGTAACTATGATCGGTGTTGGTATCGCATTATTCATGCTATTTACCAACCCACTGGGTGCAATGCTGTAAAAAACGCTTCTGTCTTAACTCTAAATAGGAGGCTGTTGTGAATTTCAACGCTACCCTAATCGGTCAGACGGTCGCCTTTATCATCTTCGTGTGGTTTTGCATGAAGTTTGTATGGCCCCCTTTGATGAATGCCATCGAAGAGCGCCAAAAAAGGATTGCTGACGGTCTAGCTGATGCTGATCGTGCGGTAAAAGACCTGGAGTTGGCACAAGCGAAAGCGACTGACCAACTAAAAGAAGCCAAGGTAACGGCTAATGAAATTATTGAGCAAGCTAACAAGCGTAAAGCTCAAATAGTTGAAGAAGCCAAAACCGAAGCAGACGCTGAGCGTGCTAAAATCATCGCTCAGGGTAAAGCAGAAATTGAAGCTGAACGTAATCGCGTCAAAGAGGATCTGCGTAAGCAGGTTGCTACTCTTGCCATCATGGGTGCTGAGAAGATCCTTGAGCGTTCTATTGATCCAGCCGCCCACAGTGACATAGTTAATAAACTAGTCGCTGAAATTTGATAAGGGAGTTGAGTTATGGCTGAATTAACCACCATCGCTCGCCCTTACGCAAAGGCAGCTTTTGACTTTGCTATTGAACAAGATGCAGTGGATTCATGGGCAGAAATGCTTACGTTTGCCGCATTGGTGAGTGAAAACGAAACCATGCAACCACTGTTAGCTGGCTCTTTAGCCAGCACTAAGCTCGCAGCACTCTTTATTAGTGTGTGTGGTGAGCAAGTCAATGTGCAAGGTCAGAACCTGATAAAGGTAATGGCTGAAAACGGTCGCTTAAAGGTGCTACCTGCTGTATCTCAGTTATTTACTGAATACCGTAATGAGTGGGCAAAAGAAGTAGAAGCCGATGTGGTTTCTGCAACTGAGCTGAGCTCTGAACAACAACAGCAGATTAGTATTTCTTTAGAGAAACGTCTCGCACGCAAAGTTAAGCTGAATTGTAGCACTGACGCCGCGCTCATCGCCGGTGTAATCATTAAGACAGGAGACCTAGTCATCGATGGCTCGGTCCGCGGTAAGTTATCGCGTCTGTCTGATAAGCTGCAGTCGTAATTGGGAGTTTGAGCATGCAACTGAATTCCACTGAAATCAGCGATCTGATTAAGCAGCGGATCGAGCAGTTCGAAGTCGTTAGCGAATCTCGTAACGAAGGTACTATCGTTGCGGTAAGTGACGGCATCATCCGCATCCACGGCCTAGCCGACGTGATGCAAGGTGAGATGATCGAACTGCCTGGTAACCGTTTTGCAATCGCGTTGAACCTTGAACGTGATTCTGTCGGTGCCGTAGTAATGGGTCCTTATGCTGATTTAGCAGAAGGCGTAAAAGTGAAAACGACTGGCCGTATTCTGGAAGTTCCAGTTGGCCGCGGTCTTCTTGGCCGCGTTGTTAACACTCTAGGTGAGCCAATTGACGGAAAAGGACCTATCGATAACGATGGTTACTCGCCAATTGAAGTTATCGCACCAGGTGTTATTGAACGTCAGTCTGTTGATCAACCAGTTCAAACTGGTTACAAAGCCGTTGATGCCATGATCCCTATCGGTCGTGGTCAACGTGAATTGATCATTGGCGACCGTCAAACTGGTAAAACAGCTATGGCGATCGACGCAATTATCAACCAGAAAAATTCTGGCATTAAATGTGTGTACGTTGCGATTGGCCAAAAGGCTTCTACTATCGCTAACGTAGTGCGCAAGCTAGAAGAACACGGTGCGTTAGCTAACACTATCGTTGTTGTTGCAACGGCTTCTGAAGCTGCTGCTCTACAATACTTAGCGCCATATTCTGGTTGTTCTATGGGTGAATACTTCCGTGACCGCGGTGAAGATTCTTTGATCGTATACGATGATTTGTCTAAGCAAGCAGTTGCTTATCGTCAAATTTCGTTACTGCTCAAGCGTCCACCAGGCCGTGAAGCTTACCCAGGTGACGTATTCTATCTACACTCACGTTTACTAGAGCGTGCATCACGCGTTAACGCGATTTATGTAGAGAAGTTCACTAAAGGTGCAGTAACTGGCAAAACCGGTTCTTTAACCGCGCTGCCGATTATTGAAACGCAAGCGGGTGACGTTTCTGCATTCGTACCGACCAACGTAATTTCTATTACCGATGGTCAGATCTTCCTTGAGACCGATCTGTTTAACTCTGGCCTACGTCCAGCGGTTAACCCAGGTATTTCTGTTTCTCGTGTTGGTGGTGCGGCTCAGACTAAGATCATCAAGAAACTGTCTGGTGGTATTCGTACTGCACTAGCACAGTATCGTGAGCTTGCTGCGTTCTCGCAATTTGCATCTGATCTTGACGATGCAACACGTGCTCAACTTGAGCATGGTGTGCGTGTTACCGAACTGATGAAGCAAAAGCAATATGCTCCTATGAGCGTAGCCGCTCAAGCTGTGTCTATTTTCTCAGCTGAAAAAGGTTACCTGAAGAGTGTTGAGCTGAATAAGGTCGGTAATTTCGAAGCCGCTCTGCTCTCGTTCATGAACAGCGAGCATGCTCCTTTAATGAAGCTTATCAACGAAACTGGCGATTATAGCGCTGATATCGAAGCTGAATTAAAAGCTGGCCTCGACAAGTTCGTAGCAACCCAAACCTGGTAACAATGATAGAGGTGTCTTAAGACACCTCAGGTCCAGATTGGAGAGTAGAGATGGCCGGCGCTAAAGAGATTAAAACCAAGATCGCGAGTGTGAAAAACACTCAGAAGATCACGTCCGCCATGGAAATGGTGGCAGCCAGCAAAATGCGCAGAGCGCAGGAACGCATGGCTGCGAGCCGTCCATATGCGGAAAGCATGCGTAAGGTGATCGGTCACGTCGCGCAAGGTTCTCTCGAGTATAAACACCCCTATTTGGAGGTGAGAGAGGCTAAGCGGGTTGGTTACATTGTTGTAGCAACCGACCGTGGCCTTTGTGGTGGTCTGAACGTTAACCTTTTCAAAAAGGTTATTGCAGACGTGAAAAGCTGGAAAGCCCAAGGTGCAGAATTTGAATTTTGCCCTATCGGCGCACGTAGTGTGCAGTTTTTCAAAAACTTCGGTGGACAAGTGTCTGCTCACGCTTCAGGTTTAGGCGATGCTCCAAAGCTCGCTGACTTGATCGGGACAGTCGGTGTCATGCTAGAAGCTTACAACGAAGGCAAGCTGGATCGTCTGTACGTGGTATTTAACAAATTTGTGAATACTATGACGCAGACTCCTGTGATCGAGCAGCTGCTACCTTTGCCTAAATCAGAAGATGATGAAACTGCTCATCGTTGGGATTATATCTACGAGCCAGATCCAAAAGCACTTTTGGATACTTTATTGGTCCGTTATGTAGAATCTCAGGTTTACCAAGGTGTTGTTGAAAACATTGCCTCTGAACAAGCTGCCCGTATGGTGGCAATGAAGTCGGCAACAGACAACGCGGGTGAGCTTATCAACGACTTGCAACTGGTCTATAACAAGGCCCGTCAGGCTGCGATTACGCAGGAACTGTCGGAAATTGTTTCTGGTGCCTCTGCGGTTTAGGTTAGGTAACGAATACAAGTTTTAGAGGATTAATCATGAGCACAGGTACTGTTGTCCAAGTGATTGGCGCGGTTGTGGACGTAGAGTTCCCACAAGATGCCGTACCTCAAGTATATGACGCTCTGAAAATCGTAGGTGAAGGCCCGTGTAATGGTTTGGTGCTGGAAGTTCAGCAACAGCTAGGTGGTGGTGTAGTTCGTACCATCGCTATGGGTTCTTCTGACGGTCTGCGTCGTGGTCTTGAAGTAGTAAACTCAGGTTCACCTATTACTGTTCCTGTTGGTACCGCCACTCTTGGCCGTATCATGAACGTATTAGGCGAGCCTATTGATGAAGCGGGTCCAATCGGTGAAGAAGAGCGTTATGTCATTCACCGTACAGCTCCTTCATACGAAGATCAATCAAGCTCTACTGAACTGTTAGAGACTGGCATCAAGGTTATCGACCTTGTTTGTCCATTCGCTAAGGGCGGTAAAGTCGGTTTGTTCGGTGGTGCGGGTGTTGGTAAGACAGTTAACATGATGGAACTGATTAACAACATCGCTAAAGCCCACTCGGGTCTTTCTGTATTCGCCGGTGTAGGTGAACGTACTCGTGAAGGTAACGACTTCTACTACGAGATGAAAGATTCTGGCGTTCTCGACAAAGTGGCCATGGTTTATGGTCAGATGAACGAGCCTCCAGGTAACCGTTTGCGTGTTGCACTGTCTGGTCTGACTATGGCAGAGAAGTTCCGTGACGAAGGTCGTGACGTACTGTTGTTCGTTGACAACATCTATCGTTATACCTTAGCCGGTACTGAAGTATCTGCACTGTTAGGTCGTATGCCTTCTGCGGTAGGTTATCAACCAACATTGGCTGAAGAGATGGGTGTTCTGCAAGAGCGTATCACTTCAACTAAGACGGGTTCTATTACTTCTGTACAAGCGGTATACGTACCTGCGGATGACTTGACCGATCCGTCACCAGCAACAACCTTCGCTCACTTAGATGCGACTGTTGTACTGTCACGTCAAATTGCTTCTCTGGGTATTTACCCAGCGGTTGACCCATTGGATTCGACTTCACGTCAATTAGATCCATTGGTTGTTGGCCAAGAGCATTATGACGTTGCTAACGGCGTGCAAACTGTACTGCAACGTTACAAAGAGCTGAAAGACATTATTGCGATTCTGGGTATGGATGAATTGTCTGATGAAGACAAGACTGTCGTATTCCGTGCTCGTAAGATTGAGCGTTTCTTATCTCAGCCTTTCTTCGTAGCAGAAGTCTTTACTGGATCTCCTGGTAAGTACGTTTCTCTGAAAGACACTATCCGTGGCTTTAAGGGTATTTTGAACGGTGAGTTTGATCACCTGCCAGAACAAGCGTTCTACATGGTTGGCTCAATCGATGAAGTCATCGAGAAAGCGAACAAAAAGAAATAACTAAGTATTCATACTTAGTTTTTTAAGGAGAACGGGATGGCAGCCATGACAGTACATCTTGATATTGTAAGCGCAGAGAGCAAAATCTTCTCTGGTCGTGTAGCTTCGCTGCAAGTGACTGGTTCTGAAGGTGAGTTGGGCATAATGCATGGCCACGCTCCTTTGCTTAGTTATATCAAACCTGGCATGGCGCGCATCGTCAAGCAAGACGGCAGTGAAGAAGTGTTTTACCTTTCAGGTGGTATTCTGGAAGTGCAGCCTTCTTCTGTCTCCGTATTGGCTGATGTGGTTATGCGTGCCAAAGATATTGATGAGCAAGCGGCATTAGAAGCTAAGCGTCGTGCAGAAGCCCATATGGCAACTGCTGGCGCTGACTTCAATTATGACGCGGCTATGGTTGAGTTAGCTAAGGCTATGGCTCAATTACGTGTTGTTGAAACCATCAAGAAAAACATTGCCAGATAAGGTTATTGTTTGTGAAAAAAGGCGACCCTATGGTCGCCTTTTTTGTGTCTAAAAATGGGATAGATTGGCATTCTTGCATGTCTTTGATTGACTAGCATTGCTATCTACTTCGCTTTTCGATGTGCTTTCCGTTAAAATTGCGCCACTAATACCAATCGTATTAAATATCTGTTCATTCAGCGGGAGTTCAACGCGCTTTAGACAAGGCGAAGGCTTGAAGGCATAGTGGTGCTCTGTCGAAAGCCTTGAACGCAGTATGAAGCGCGTTGAAACCCGCCCTTTGGGAGCCTCACAGGCATCCCACTCCCGTGTTGCATTGATTTAAAAGGGAATAACCATTTCTGCGTCAATGCGCCTTGGATTGAGATGCCTGTGAGGCTCTGAACTGATTAGATATTTAATGTGATTGGTATACGACCGTAATTTTTTCACCCTCTTGGGTATTTGTTCAAGGATATGGTAATGGCATTAAATGTAGTGATCTTAGCGGCTGGCAAGGGAACACGGATGCGCTCTGATCTTCCTAAGGTATTACATCCCATCGCCCATAAGAGCATGGTGCAACATGTCATCGATACCGCTAATAAAGTTGGCAGTGACTCTATTCAGTTAGTCTATGGTTATGGTGCCGACAAGCTACAAGCCTGTTTGGGTGAGCAACAACTTAACTGGGTATTGCAAGCCGAGCAATTAGGCACAGGTCATGCGGTTGCACAGGCTAGCCCACATATCGCCGACAGCGATACAGTGCTTATTCTTTATGGCGATGTGCCGTTGATCCAAACATCGACTCTCGAAGCATTACTCGCCGCCCGTCCTGAAAATGGTGTTGCTATTTTAACAGTGAATTTAGCGAATCCTATTGGTTATGGCCGTATTGTCCGTGAGCAAGGAAAAGTCATTGGAATTATTGAGCAAAAAGATGCGACAGCAGAACAGTTGCTGATCAACGAAATTAACACCGGCATCATGGCGGTTCCAGGTAAACAACTTAAAACTTGGTTGAGCCGTTTATCGAACAATAATGCTCAAGGCGAATATTATCTAACGGATATTATTGCTATGGCGCACGCTGATGGCGTTGCCATTGATACTGCTCAGCCACAATCGGCCATTGAAGTCGAAGGCGCCAATAATCGCGTACAATTAGCGCAACTTGAACGTGCTTACCAAGCTCGTGAAGCCGAAAAACTCATGTTGGCGGGAGCGAACCTTCGCGACCCAAGCCGTATCGATATCCGTGGTGAAGTCACTGTTGGTATGGATGTGATGATCGATATTAATGTGATATTCGAAGGCAAAGTGACCTTGGGTAATAATGTCACTATTGGCGCAGGCGCGATTTTAATTGATTGCGAGATTGCCGATGATGCTGAGATCAAGCCTTACTCTATTATCGAAGGTGCTACGCTTGGCGTTGCTGCCAGTGCTGGCCCATTTGCCCGTTTACGTCCCGGCGCAGAGCTTAAGCAAGATGCACATATAGGCAACTTTGTTGAAGTGAAAAAAGCGGTGATTGGCGTGGGATCAAAAGCAGGGCACTTAGCCTATTTAGGCGATGCCATCATTGGTGATGGCGTCAACATTGGTGCTGGTACTATTACCTGCAACTATGATGGCGCGAATAAGCATCTTACTGTTATCGAAGATAACGTCTTTGTCGGCTCTGACACTCAGTTGGTGGCTCCAGTGACCATAGGTAAAGGGGCAACTTTAGGGGCCGGTTCAACGATTACCCGTGATGTAGGTGAGAATGAGTTAGTGATCACTCGTGTTAAACAAAAACACCTCACAGGTTGGCAACGTCCAGTGAAAATTAAAAAGTAAGTTTTAAAACTCAACTTAATGTCAAAAAAGCGGCCATGTGCCGCTTTTATCTTTATTGTGTTCAATGTTTTGCACTAAAAAGCCTTTTTATTAAGTAATGCTTAATAATTAAGATTTTCTTCATGTTTTTGTGGTATGGGCAAATTGTTGGTTTTTAAGTTAATTTGATCACTATCACACTCAATTGTAAATTTTAGTAAAGAAGAGAAAATAAAAACACTTCTCATTTATATTGCCTGCAATTCTAAGACGAAAGGTCTATTTGAGGTGTTGGCAATGGTATTTAAATATTCAGTTATAGGTTTAGCTGTAGGCTCGGCATTAATGGCTATGCCGGTTATTGCAGAAGTGGCGAGCGATAATAATATTGAGCGCATCAATGTGACTGGCCGTACTTTTAACGACTATAAAGTCGGTAGTGCATCGGGTGCCATGCGTGGCGATATCGACTTAATGGATACCCCACAGTCAGTTAATGTGATCCCCGATTTTGTGACCGATGAACAGTTGGCCACTAACCTTGCCGAGGTTTTAGTTAACGACTCCAGTGTGACGGCGGGAACCACGCGCTGGAACCGTCAAGTCTTCAGTATCCGCGGCTTCGAGCTCGATTCGGGTAACGGTTATCTTATCAATGGCCATCAACAATGGTCTCACTACGTACAACCAATTGAAACTTTACAGCAAGTCGAAGTATTGAAAGGTCCTTCGAGCATGTTGTACGGCCAATCTGGCCCTGGTGGTTTAGTGAATATGGTCACTAAGAAACCGACCTATGATTCAATGCTCGATTTAGGTTTTGATACTGATGGTTTTGGTTCGACCCGTGCTCAGCTAGATGCGGGCGGCAGTTTAAATGATGCTCAGAGTCTTCGTTACCGCGGCGTGTTAGTGAAGCAAGACACAAAATACTGGCGTGAGTATTCCGCTAACGATGAGAACCAAGAGCGTGACCGTTGGCTGGGCTACTTAAACTTAGAATTTGATGTCAGTGATGATGTTCTGTTATCGGTTAAGTACGATCATACCCAAGATAAAGCAGGCATTGATGCGGGTGGGTGGTTAGATAAACAAGGTAATGTTATCGGCGAACGTAAAACCGTATGGGATGCACCTTGGGCCTTTACCGATAACACAGTCTCTAACTTAGGTGCCGATCTAACTTGGCAGATGAGTGATGATTGGAAAGTTAAAGTCGGCTATAACGATCAACAATTTAATCGTCAACGTTTTGATTCAGCTCCCCAATATACTGAAGACCCATTCACTAAGGGGTATAGTATCAAACCATTCGATCGTTACGACGATTGGCAGCATAAAACCGCTTTCGTGGACTTTACGGGTGAATTTGCCTTAGCGGGCATGGAGCACCAATTCCTTATTGGGGCTAACTACTTAGACTATTTCTACCAGCAGCAAATTCAGCGTGGGGCAACTCAAACCGTTATTTCTGGGCAAGCGGTAATTGAGCCAGATCTTGATTACCACAATGGCAAAAAAGGTACCCCAAGCGAATACAAGTATTACGGTTTCTATTTACAGGACTTAATGACGCTTAATGAGCAATGGAAATTGCTTGCTGGCGTGCGTTACGACGAACAGAAAAAAGATGGTTATGGCGAAAATAGCTATGCCGTATCGCCTAAGTTTGGTGTGATCTACTCGCCAATGAGTAATGGCAATATTTACGTTAACTATTCAAAAAGCTTTACACCACAAGGCGCGGTAAATAACGAATTCGATGTCAACGATGGCCTGAATTTAAAGCCAGAATACGGTATTCAATATGAACTGGGTACTAAGTGGGAATTGTTTGACGATAGCCTGTTATTAACCGCAGCGGTATTCGATATTACGCTCGAAAACATCACAATTTCAGAGAAATTATCTACACCAATTGGTAATTATACCGATATCACTACTCAGGGTGGTGAACAGAAACATCGTGGCTTTGAAATGGGAGCACAGGGTCAAATCGGTGATAGCTGGTTTGTGACTTCTTCCATGATGTATTTAGATGCAGAGTATCAAACGGGAGATGCCCGTGAAGGTAAAACTCCGATTGATGCCCCTGAGTGGTCGGCCAATATCTGGACCCGTTACGAAGTGACTGACAATTTTGCGATGAACTTCGGTGCTATCTATGTGGGTGAGCGTTTTGCCGATCTCGATAACACTATTACTAAAGATGGTTATGTGCGTTTCGATATAGGTGCAGCCTACACTATGGATATCATGGGCAAAGATGTGAGCCTTCGCGCCAACGTGAGAAACCTCTTCGATACCGATTATATCGATGGTGGCCAGTACAATATGGTCACTATTGGCCAAGACCGTAACTTCAGTGTTGCAGTTGAAGCTAAGTTCTAATACTTATTAGGATTTTTAATCTATTTAAAGCAGTTTATCCCTAAAGGATAAACTGCTTTTTTATTGGTTGTTTTTTAAGTTCACAATTTTAAATTAATTAAAATGACTCGCGATCATGCGAAAGAGTGCTTCGTATGACTAGCAAAAAAGTTTCGTTTCACTATAATGCACCTTTCGAATCGAAACTTACCTGAAAGGTTTTATGAACAAACGAAACACACAGCAGCGTCGCCACAGTATAATCACCATATTGAACGAACAGGGTGAAGTGAGTGTTGATGAACTGTCGTTACGTTTTGAAACCTCAGAAGTGACGATTCGTAAGGATCTCGCCGCGCTTGAGAAAACGGGTTTATTATTGCGCCGTTACGGTGGCGCCGTGGCGATTCCAGACGAAGTCACTCAACAGTTCTCTGCCAAGATAGCGCCTAATAAGCTGTCTATTGCGAAAACCGCCGCGCAGCTGATTAAAGATCACAATCGCATCATTATCGATAGTGGCACTACGACGTCAGGCTTGATTGAACAGCTGAACGATAAGCGTGGGCTGGTGGTTATGACTAATGCGCTACACCTTGCAAATGCCATCCATGAACTCGAAAACGAGCCCACCTTATTGATGACCGGTGGCACTTGGGACCCGCATTCTGAATCCTTTCAAGGCCAAGTCGCCGAGCAAGTGTTGCGTTCATATAATTTCGACCAACTGTTTATCGGTGCCGATGGTATCGATCTTGAACGCGGGACCACCACCTTTAACGAGTTAACAGGTCTAAGCAAAGTGATGGCCGAAGTTTCCCGCGAAGTGATCGTTATGGTCGATTCAGACAAAATCGGCAAGCGGATCCCTAACTTAGAGTTACCGTGGGCCAAGGTCAGTGTGTTGGTCACCGACTCACGTATCGACGAGAGTGCGCTCAAACAAATTTCAGATCAGGGCGTGCGAGTCATGCTAGCGCCCTATGCTCAATAGACAAAATTGCTTAACAACTTCATTTTAATTTATAGGTAAAGACTATGTGTGGAATCGTAGGCGCCGTGGCGCAAAGGGATGTGGCTGAAATTCTGGTAGAAGGCTTACGCCGTTTAGAATATCGCGGATATGACTCTGCAGGCGTTGCCGTTATTCACAATGGTGAACTCAACCGTACGCGCCGCGTTGGCAAAGTACAAGAGTTGTCGGCTGCGCTTGAAACTGACCCATTAGCAGGCGGAACCGGTATCGCGCACACTCGTTGGGCGACTCACGGTGAGCCGAGTGAGCGTAATGCTCATCCGCATTTATCGGAAGGTGATATTGCCGTGGTGCACAACGGTATTATCGAAAACCACAATAAACTGCGCGAAATGCTTAAAGGTTTAGGTTACAACTTTAGTTCAGATACCGATACCGAAGTGATTTGTCACTTAGTGCACCATGAGCTGAAAACCCATAACACTCTACTTGGTGCTGTACAAGCCACAGTTAAACAACTCGAAGGCGCCTATGGCACAGTCGTTATTGACCGTCGTGATAGTGAACGTATGGTTGTTGCTCGCTCTGGTAGTCCATTGGTGATTGGTTTTGGTCTAGGTGAAAACTTTGTCGCTTCAGATCAACTCGCCTTATTACCCGTCACTCGCTCATTTGCTTTCCTAGAAGAAGGTGATGTGGCCGAAGTGACCCGTCGCAGCGTGAGTATTTTCGACTTAAACGGTAATGCCGTTGAGCGTGAAGTCAAAGAATCTGAAATTACCCACGATGCCGGTGACAAAGGCGAATATCGCCACTATATGCTTAAAGAAATTTACGAGCAGCCATTGGCACTGACGCGCACAATTGAAGGTCGTATTGCTAATAAGCAAGTGCTAGACACGGCTTTTGGTGACAACGCTGCTGAGTTTTTAAAAGATATCAAACATGTGCAAATCATCGCCTGTGGTACTAGTTACCATGCGGGCATGGCGGCACGTTACTGGTTAGAAGATTGGGCTGGTGTGTCTTGTAACGTCGAAATTGCCTCTGAATTCCGTTATCGCAAGTCGCACTTATTCCCAAATAGCCTGTTGGTGACGATTTCACAATCGGGTGAAACTGCCGATACCTTAGCGGCCATGCGCTTAGCGAAAGAAATGGGTTACAAAGCCACATTGACGATTTGTAATGCGCCAGGTTCATCACTGGTTCGCGAATCTGACATGGCTTACATGATGAAAGCAGGCGCCGAGATTGGCGTGGCATCGACTAAAGCTTTCACAGTACAGCTTGCTGGCTTGTTAATGTTGACTGCGGTGATCGGTCGTCACAATGGCATGTCTGATCAAATGCAGGCCCAAATTACTCAAAGCCTACAATCTATGCCAGCAAAAGTGGAACAAGCTTTAGGTTTAGATGCTGCGATTGCTGAACTGGCTGAAGATTTTGCCGATAAACACCATGCATTATTCCTTGGCCGTGGCGATCAATATCCGATTGCGATGGAAGGCGCGTTAAAGCTGAAAGAGATTTCTTATATTCATGCTGAAGCTTATGCCTCTGGCGAATTAAAACACGGCCCACTAGCGCTTATCGATGCCGATATGCCAGTGATTGTCGTTGCGCCAAACAATGAATTGCTCGAAAAACTGAAATCGAATGTTGAAGAAGTGCGTGCCCGTGGCGGCTTAATGTATGTGTTTGCCGATGTAGATGCCGAGTTCGAGTCGGATGACACGATGAAAGTGATCCCTGTGCCACACTGTGACATCTTTATGGCGCCACTGATCTACACTATTCCTTTACAGCTATTGTCGTACCATGTTGCATTAATCAAAGGTACCGACGTGGATCAACCACGTAACTTGGCAAAGTCTGTAACAGTAGAATAAATAGAGATATTTAAATGAAAACCGCTGTGGGAGAGTAATAAAGTCTCATACTAAGTATTAAAGGTTCATACTTGGTATTAAAGTTTCATACTGAAATGGCAGCGATCACGTAGGTACGCTGCCATTTCTAAAACGTTTATGCCCCAAAACGTTTCAGCAATGATCTAGGATGAGCTTTGTTTCCCAAATCGGATTTACGAACAAGTCCAAAAATTGTTCAAATATCAAATTACATTCTGAGTTTCAGGCATACAAAACCCTTTAAGTTTATACAAACTGATGTGCATAGCTTTCAATCGAAAGCTACAGGAATATTTCTAGCCTCTATGTCCTTATGTAATATAGAGATAGGAGTATGAGAATACAGATAGAGATTTATTGTCATCCCAAAACCACCGCCTCTGGCGGTGGTGATTGTTCCTTGAGGCTATAGCCTGAATTACGCCCATGCTAAAAGAGACTTCTTATTCACCACAAGTAAGAGGAAACGAAAAGCATGGGCGATTATAGAAGTTCATCACATGTTTATTGGCGTTGCAAATATCATATTGTTTGGACTCCGAAGTACCGTTTTAAAATTTTAAAAGGAAACCTTGGTAGGGAGTTATACAGGTCAATTTATATCCTTTGCAATATGAAGGGTTGTGAGGTTTTAGAATTAAACGTTCAGATAGACCACGTTCACTTAGTTGTCATAATCCCGCCGAAGCTGTCAGTATCAACGCTGATGGGAGTATTGAAAGGAAGAAGTGCGATAAGGCTGTTCAATAAATTCCCTCATGTACGTAAAAAACTATGGGGCAATAGCTTTTGGGCCAGAGGTTATTTTGTAGATACAGTAGGGGTTAATGAAGAAATCATTAGACGATATGTGCGCCATCAAGATAAACAAGATCAGGCACATGAGGCTCAATTGTCGTTGCAGATGATGTAGGTTCTTGGAATAGCCCCTTCCAGGGGCAAGTCAAAGCCGCCTTCTAAGAAGGCGGATTCTTTACTATATAAGGTAATTAACACTTGCACCCTTTAGCTTTACGATTGATGTTTGTGTGTACTTTAATCAAAATATTTCAGGGTGCAAGTTAATCTTAATATTTTATATGCTCAGTAAATAACTGAACGTGGCTAAATATTCTTTGCTATGACGGGATAACCAATTGCCCACAAATCGCAAATAACTTTATTTACTAAAATTGGAGGAGCAACATCAGGATGACCACAGTTAAACGGTGGGTCTGGATTATATTCCAGTAGTAATTGAGTTTCTTGTGCTTTATCGATACCAATAATACGTGATATAATTGCAAGACCAAAGTCAATTCCAGCAGTAACACCGCCACCTGTTACACGATTACGATCAATCACATAGCGGCCTTTTGTATAGACAGCACCAAATGAATGAAGCATATCGACCATTGTCCAATGTGTCGTTGCTTTATAGCCTTCCAATAATCCTGCTGCACCAAGAATAAGTGCACCTGTACATACGCTCGTAATCCAAGATGATTTATCTGAGGTACGATTTAAAAAATCTAAAACTTCTTGATCTTGCATTGCTTCAAATGCACCAAGTTTTCCTCCTGGAACAAAAAGTATATCAACTCTCGGCAGAGCATCAATTTCATCAAAGGTGCAAGTTGGCAATAAATATGCGCTAGTATCAGTCTCTATTTGCTCACGATTTTTCCAAACCAGTTGAATATTAACATCATTTATTAATGACCAAGCTTGTAATGGCCCAAATAAATCTAAAGGGGTTATACCAGGGTAAAGTAACATCACAATATTCATAAAAACTCCAAATTTAAAAAATTATTTTATGCTTGATTTAAATTCATCAATCTTAAATGAACCATAAAAATTACTTACCCTGTGTCCAGAGTTAACCCATGAAAATAGCCCATCCTTTAGATTGTAAACATTAATATACCCAAATTTATTAAGGATATCAGTAACGATTGTGCTTCTAATGCCATGGGAACACATAACAACAATATGTTGATTCTTATTTGGGATCAACCTCTGAACATTAAATTCCACCGTTCCCCTAGGGATGTTTATCTTATTATTTATATCTATATTTACAGCAATGATTTCTTCAGACTCTCTAACATCTAAAAGAATAAAATCTTTCTTGGTTTCTATCCATTTATTAAGTGTTTCAGCTTCAATTGAACTAATCTTATTAATTAGCAGCTGATGCTGATTCCTGATAATTTTTTCAGCTGAAATTATTTCACTAGCAGTAACTGGTATACTAAAAGCAACCGAAAACAAAAAAACTAAGCTAAATTTCATAAACAACCATCTCATAAAACAAAAGTTAATGTCGAGTCATAATGATAAATGCTTTAAGATTTGCAAAATATAGACAAATTATATATATTGTCCATACTTAGACGAATATGATTTGTTGGTTATAATGTGAGATACCAAGCTATGGAACGTGGAGAACGAGAACGTTGCCGAACTAAAAGTGCAATTAAGAATGCACTTATACTAATAGTAAAGAATAAAAACTATAATGACATTACTGTAAAAGACATTGTCGAAGAGGCTAATGTTGGCCGCAGTACACTTTATAAGCATTATCCATCTAAAGCACACATTATGCTTGAAATTCATGAGGATATGTTTAACCTGTTATTCGATGATCTTACAACATCTGAAAACTGGCTGCAGACTGAGCCACAACCTCACTTAGTATCGTTTTTGAATCGGTCACGTCAATTAGGAAACAATCGATTTTTTATGAGTTATAAACTGGGGAATGATCTTGATTTTTTATTAACAAATGTGAATATGCTTATGAGCAAAATTCTACAGGAAAGATTAAATCAGGCTTTTCCTACAATAAGTTTTAATATTCCCAGTCAAATTATTTCTATATCTATAGCGAGTATTTATAAAGATTTATTATTGGCTTGGTTCGCTAAGTTCTCAGCGACGCCTCCAAACGAGTATGCTCATTATATTTCACAGTTGCGTAGTCACTTAATAAAGTCACATATGAAGTAGATCTAAGTCACCCGATTTAATACATCGCGCGCTATTTTTACAGTACATGGATTTTTAACTTTCTTTTTAATTATGTTAAGCGCTTGTAAATAAAGCTAAATATAGGTGGCAGAATAATAGGGTGCTCGCCAGTTGGTGCTTATGATTAAAAATTAATAATAGTATAGATAGCGCCCGCTCAATCATTAGTCCAGAATTTATGATAATTTACTGAGAATATAACTATTATGCATTTTTTGAACTTGCAGTTTGCATAAAAATCATTTCTTTTAATCTAATAAAGAATGAATTACTGTTGATAAAAGATAACTTACACTCTTTCCAGTTGATTGTTTTATAATGATATTTTAGAACTGAAAACAGATAATACTGTGGAAGATACAAAATAAGCTTATCAGATTGAATTAAAAATTAGAACCAATCCATATTATTTAAACGATCTAGATGTAAAGTGACGATAAAAGATGTATTTATCTTATTGATTTGTTTTTTAACCCATTTTGTAATGTTATGATATCTAGTTGAGAACATATCTTATTTATTAAGCTGCAGATACTAGAGTTTTTGGGGGCGAAGTTGTTTGCCCAGATATTTGCCAATGTGAATATGAGTCTTTCACATTGGCTAAGTTCGTTATCTTGCAATGCTTTTATAAATAGTAACTGGCAGCTAATAAATAAACAGTTTAAAACATGTTCTTCTGATATTTTTTTGAAGTTAACTTTTTGGGGCAACCACTCTGGTTTACCTTCATTGTATACCAGCGCAGCAATCATACATGTCACAGAATTTAAACTGGTTGCACCTGTAATAAATTGATTTATTTGACTATGGTTTCTAAACTTCTGATTTAACACGTCACTTAAATGAGATTTTTCCCATTGTTGGTTTATTGAATTTAATAATGTCATTATTAGATACCTAGCGATAAATATTCCTAACTTTAACTTTTAAGTTGAATACTCTAATTAAATATTCAAAGAACTCTAATCCTAAATTTGAAAATCCTTTATAATAGTCTGATTCAGAACTTTCATAAGCTAACTGCAAACACCGATTTCCCCACGGTAGAAAATGGGTCTCTAATAGCTCTGTAAGAACTAATCTATAATCATCGACACTAGGGTTTTCTATCATTTTTTCTAGTAAAAAATTAATAACAGCCATAATTAAGCCGATGTGATCAATAGGTTCATTGCTTTCGGCTTTAACATTTATTCTGTGTTTGGCGTAAAAATGTTTTAACTCAATAGTGCTGCTGTCATTTAATAGCTGTGAAGGTGATAAATAGGTTGACCCCCAAGGTGTTGCTTTGGGAGTGTTTGGACCATAAAAAACCGTTCCGTAATCTAATTTAAGCTTAATGAGTTCATCATTATTATCACTCCATTGTGTTAGAAATCGGGACAATTCTTCTAAAGCTTGAGATTCTCTTTTTGAATTAGTTAGTCTTGGCCAATCTTTGGCTAGGTTTTGCTCTTTGAATTGATTTAGTAATTCTGCCTCAGGATATATCATTAATACTGAATGTAAAATATTTGATATAGCTTTCAATTCGTTGAGTGTTGCGAGATTATTTCTTTTCATGATGATTGAATTATCTTTTTATATTTTAAAAGGTGCAATTTTCATTGCACCTTAACTTAAAAGTTCTTTAAACTTCGCGTATATTCAATACTTTACCGCTAGCATTGCCTGTCGATTTTGAGTTTCGAGAGGCTTTTACAATCAAGTTTGGAGACGTTATTGACTGCGAAGGTAAGGGGGCAAAATGCTCATCTCCATCGCCATATTTTGCTCGTAGATTTTCCATCGTATCAAAATCTAATGCTCGCAAAGGACAGCTTTCGACACAAATAGGTTTTTTACCTTCGGCAAGACGGTCGTAGCAACCATCACATTTAGTCATTACTTTTCGGTCTCTATCAATTTGCGGAGCATCGTAAGGACATGCTCTAGAACAACTTTGACAACCAATGCAAAGTGATTCTTCAACTAACACAAGACCATCTTCCTTGCGTTTGTGCATCGCTCCTGTTGGGCAAGCTTTGACGCAAACAGGTTCAGAACAATGATTGCAACTTAACGAGGTATAGTAAGCAAATACATCTTGTTCGAAGCTATTATCGCTATTCTGGTTCCATGTTCCGCCACCGTATTCATACACTCGACGCCATAACATGCCAGGTAGAGAAGCTACGCCATTTAAGGCTACGTCATCTTTGTTTCGAATTTTTCCAACCATACGGTCTTTACAAGCAATGTGACAAGTCTTACAGCCTGTACATTTGCTACTATCGAAATAGAATCCAAATTGAGTTTTTTCTGTCATTTTGATTACCCTTAAGCTTTTACTACCTGAACACGATTGGTATGTTGTGGATTCCCCTTTGTAATGGGCGAAGGATGGTATTTGGTTAATGTGTTAATACAACCACCAATATCAATCACATGACCAGATGGACCAATTCGACCATTGCTATCTGGTTTGTACCATGCACCTTGCCCTAAGGAGCAAACTCCTGGTGTTACTCTAGGTGTTAATTTGACTGGAATCTCTATCGTACCTCTGTCATTGAAAATATGGACTTTATCTCCATCAGCTAAACCGCGTTGAGCTGCATCAATTGGATTCATCCACACAGCATCTTCAACTGCTTCACGTAACCAAGCGACATTGTGATAACTGGAATGGGTTCTACCTTTTGTGTGATAACCACAAAGTTGTAATGGATAGCCAGCATTAATCGCATCAGCATCTTCATACCCGTCCCAAGTGATAACATATTGTGGCAGGGCAGTAATTTTGTCTCCTGAAGGCAATGTCCAAGTTGCCGCTTTACGTGCAAGGGAAATGGAGAATATTTCAAACTTTCCTGAAATCGTTGGTCGTGGATTTGCTGTTGGGTTTTGAATAAATGATTGATACGCTACAAATGAAGCTGGCATATATTTGCGGAATACCCCAATTTTTTGAGCCTCTTCATAGGTATTGGGCATCGCAACGTCTGGATTCATCGCTTTTGTTTCACTGTAGAGTTTTTCACACCATTGTTGGCCAGTTAGCCCATTGGTATATTCAGACTCTTTACCCATTGCCTTGGCTATGCCAGTACACATTTCATACATTGATTGAGCTTGGCCAAGAGGAGTTAGTGATGTACTCATGAAGGTTGCATAGGCCATCTGCCCTGATGCATAAGAGTCATTTGCATAGTCATCAGATTCAAGCCAAGTACTATCAGGTAACAGATAGTCTGCAAATTTTGCAGAAGCTGTCATCCAACAATCACTTACGATCACTAATTCACACAGTGTCTCGTCTTGTAATATCTCTGCTGTACCATTACTGTCAGAATGTTGGTTTACCAGTGTGTTACCCGCACAGTTGATTATGGCTTTGATGTTGGTTGTTAGCTTTGCAGGGTTGTTGTCTACTAGTTCTTGGCTGCCACTCGTCTTGTAACGAACACCATCAGTGGTTCCTGTGAACTCTTTGCCTCGAACAATCGCATCGGACCATGTAAAGACTGGGATTGTTACTTCAACAGGATTATTACCTGCCGGCATTCCTGATACCCCAAAGCTATAACTGGTAGGCATTGCACCACTGTTTACGCCTGGGCGGCCAATCTTACCTGTCATTATCGCTAGGGTATAAACAGCTCGGGTTGCTTGATCACCGTTAGCATGTCGACTAATACCTGCTCCAGCAGAAATATATGGCGCTTCTGCAGCCATAATTGCTGTAGCTAATTGTTTGATTTTATTTTCAGATACGCCACAAATAGCAGCCGCCCAACTTGGAGTTTTAGCTCCGTTAGCGGAATAAATGCCTTGTCCCATGATGTAATCAAAATAGTTTTCATCTGGGTTTACATACTGTGCATGTGATGCAATGAATGGATCTGAATGTAACGCGATAGATGCTTTGGCATTAACTAAAGAATTCCTGTCATAACCTACAACATACTTATCTAAAAATGACTTCGCATTTGAGTCTACCCAGCCAGAATTAATCATCTGATAAATAACAGCTTCGATTAATGCTGCGTCTGTTCCTGGGCGAATAGCAAGCCATTCATTTTCGTTCCCACGCATAGAATCAGTGTAACGAGGTTCGATCATCCAAACTTTAATTCCCTTTTGGTTTTTTTCAAGGGCTTTCACAAAGTCATAACCTTCACCACTACCACTCATGCGAATTTCATTAGGGTTAAATCCAAAACCAATAAATAGGTCAGAGTTTTCAATTTCGCTTAGAGATGAACCACTAATACTGTCCCATTGACTTCCGTATGTCGCTATACTCGCAGCATAGACTCCTGCCCAAGAGTAATCCCAATGGTAATCAAGGAAACCACCATTTAAATTTAATAAACGTCCCCAAGTCGCAGTATTAGATGAAAAACCATAATAAGCTCCTGAACCATGATGAAGATATATTGATTCTGGGCCATAGGTTTCTTTAATTACTTGTAACTTAGTGGCTATTTCTGAATAAGCTTGTTCCCATGTAATAGGAATAAATTGAGCATCACCACGTTTACCTACTCGTTTCATTGGTGAACGAAGTCTATCAGTCGCGTAAGTTCGTTGCCTTAATGACCGGCCTCTGGGGCAAGCTCTTGCTTGATGATTAACGCCATACTCATCAGTGGTTTCATGATCTGTTTCGATACGAGTGATAACCCCATCCTTACTGAACACTTTTATGGGGCAGTTTGAACCACAGTTAACCAAACAAGCGGACCAATTAATGACTTCATCCGTGGGTGTTGTCGTCGGTGGTACAACATTGGCTTCACTAGCGCTTTTATTGCATCCAGAAATTGTCGCTGCAGCGGTCACCGCGGCACTCATTTTTAAAAAACTTCTACGTTCCATTCTCTTCACCTCTTTTAAATCAAGGCAGCATGTAGCTGAAGGTCAACATCAGCAGATGCGCGTTGTAGTTATGATTAAGCTCACCCAAGGTCACTAATCCCGGAACGGCATGGGGGCTGACTTCGGCATAGTCAGTATCGTAGTAACGTTCGTACTGATAGCTCAGTTTTAGTCCCATACTGTTGTTCAGGGCATAACGGCCATACAGCTCAAAGTTGTGGCTGTAGGAGTAGTAATCGCCGTAAGGCTGGTTAGTGGTCGTGGTGATTAGGGTGTCACTCGCTGAGTTAGCAAATTGGTAATTGCCCCCAATGCTTAAGCGGTCATCCATCAGCCCGTCGTAGGTGAAACCGATATTGAGGTCGATAAACTCATCGTCGATATTGGTGTACCAATCTGGGGTGGAATAGGCTTGGCTACCTGCGATGTCAGATTCAATCCATTGTTGCCCTGCGCTAGCAAAAACGTTGAATCTGTTGGAGAGCTGCGCACTGAGTTGTACGTTGTAACCGTAGTCCTGCACCTCAGTTAAACCAATGAGGGTGTCATCGTAGTCGTCATTGTTGTAATGGGCATCGAAGTCAAGGGTTAACCATTGCAGGGGGGTATGATTAACGCTGAGTTCGAGCCCATTACGGTTTCTGTCTGCAAGGTAAAACTTGCGTAACAACGGATTTTCCTCGATGGACGTGGCTTCCAGGCTGTCGTAAGTTGAGCCATCACGGGTTTCATAACTGGCTTTAAGGTCTACCACAGTTTTAGGGATGACACGGATATTCAGCTTGGCCCACAGCGCACTGTCTTCTGTTTCTTCACGCTCGGTATAGTTACGTTCCACCGCTTTGTAATCAAAACCGCCGAGTAAACGATAGTCGCTGTTGAAACGGTAGCTACTCTGCAGTTTGAAGTTAGTGCGCTGAATATCCATCGCAACGTTTTGCTTAAAAGCACCGCTGACATTGTCCACTTCAAATTGGGCAAAATCCCAGGTAGAGCTTTTATTATCTCGGTCGCTGTAATCCAGCTGACTGTTTAGGCGCCAACGGGGACTCAGCATACTGCTAAAGCCGATACGCGCGTCTAAGGTCTCCACTTCACCATCCCAGCTTTGCAGGGGATTGCCGCTGACTTGGATAAGATTGTCATCCTGAATCATTCGGCCAGTAGCGAGGCGACCGTTAATCACGTTCGTGCCGAGTAGGTATTGGCCCGTTAACGAGACTTGATGAGCATCGTTATCTGGGGTGGCAGCATACACATTATCGGCATAGGGTAGACTTAAGTGATTAATGTGATTTCGGTAATAACTGCCGTTATAGGCCAGTTCGCTTTGCCATTGGTGTTGGTCGATGCTAATACCCGCATTGATATTTTGGGTCGTTGCATCGACGGGCAAGGCAAAGTTCATTGGGCCTGAGTTGGCTAATAAACTGCTGCGACGATTGCCCGTTTTATCCTCTTGGTCATAGTTGATATAGCCCTTGAGGCCGTTAAGCAGCGCATCTAACTCACCCTCAAGGCCGATGCCGACTTTTTCACGCTGTAATTCAAGGTCAAGGTAGCGGGTGTGACTGTCGGGTAGCAGCAACCCATTGTTATGCCATAATTGGGTTTGGGCAGTGGCGTCATAACGAGTCATCATGCTGTAATCGAGTTGGATGCCGCCCAGATTGTTCTTGGCGGCTTCGAGGTGCAGATAACCGTTGTCCGAACCGAGTTCATCGGCTTTCATCACTGCCTGGTATTCACCTTGTCGATAACTCACATCGCCACCGACACTGCCGCGCCAGCCCGCATCACTGTCGCCAAAGCTATTACCTGAGTGGATATCGTCACTGTTTGCCCAGCCAACATTGGTATTGACTTCGCCTTGATAGCCCAGTTTTACTGTACAGGACTTACATTGATAGGCGCTGGTGTTGACCAGGCTGGTATTGGCTTGCTTAACCGAAAAGTCTGCGGCGTTAACGCTTGCAGAGGCGGCAAGCAGTCCAATGGTGATTAAATTCAATTTAAACTTCATCTCAGACTCCTTAATCAACGCGCAAAATTGCTGCCAGCAGGGTGGTTGGAGCCGTGGATTTGGCTATGGCAATTCAAACAACCCATACCCGCACCAAAAGCATTGGTACTCGGTTGGCTAACCACACGGCTCGCATGGCCATCGTCGGCATGACATTGTTGGCATAACTGCGGCACACGTTGCTTAACTAGGGCCTCGTTCACGCTGCCGTGAGGGTTATGGCAGGTTGAGCAGTTTTCGGTGACGGGCGCATGCTCCCATAGGAAGGGGCCGCGTTTTTCGGCATGACAACTATAACAAGTGTCATTTACTGTGGCTTTTTTGAGGGCGCTCTCATTTGATGAACCGTGAGGCGCATGACAATCGATGCACGTCATCTGATCCCACTTTAAGGGATGGGATGAACGTTTACTCATATCCGCTTTTTCGCGGGTATGACATGAAGTACAAGCTTGGTTAACCTGTTGTTTATCTAAGATAGGGTCTTTAGCCACATGTACCTGGTGGCAGGATGCACAGGCGATTTCCTCCAGATTATGCAAACTATTATGCCAACCCACTTTGGCGGTATTTTGGTGACAACCCAAGCACACAGTATTTTGAGTCGGGGCAGATAACTTGCTGTCCTGACCAAAGGTGATCATTGGTTCTTTGCCACCTTTGTTATGGTTACCTAGAGGGCCGTGACAAGACTCACACTGCAATCCCGCCATGGGGGAATTGGAATGGCTCATGTCACCATGCTTGCCATCGAAAATAGCCATCACTTTGTCATTTTTCTTATGACACACTAGGCAAGAATCTGCACCTTTAGGCGAATATTTACCTGCGGTAAACTTCTCTTCCAGGGTCGACTTAACCTGCTCAGTTGTTAGGCTATCCCAAGGTGTAGAATATGCTAAAGGAATGAAAAGAATTAGTTTAATCAACAGTATTGCTGATAATAAGTGTTTCATTATTAAGCCTCGTACCACATTTTGCAAACCATTAACCTTAAGCACTTAAGCTCATTATTTTTATCCGTATTTAATAACTGCAAATGTGATCAATTTAAGTATGTAAAAAGCACATCAGCATTTATTTAACGAATGTCTTTGACGCTTTAAGATTTAAGCATAAATTAGTTAGAAATATGTATATACGCATATAGAAGTTGTATGATAAATGATGATGCTAGTCACAAATTCCATTGATTAAATTTTTTGATTGCCATCACGCATTTTTATCAAGTGTCTGTTGTGTCCGTCATTCCGCACCTAATTTTCGATTTAAAAAACTTGACGGCGATCGGTCATTCTGATCTATTACTCTCTTTTGCAGGTAATTCATCATGGCCGCTCCCGCTATCTCTATCCGTAACCTCGACCACCTTGGTTTGGTCGCTGCACTTTGCCAAGAACTCGGCATTGCTCGCATGATTGATGCGGTGCTACCCAAAACGCCGCCCTACAAAGTCTCACATGGTGAAGCGTTGGTGGCGATGATACTGAACGGTCTTGGCTTTCATAGTTCGACCTTGCACATGTTCCCGCAATTCTTTGCCAACAAGCCTGTAGAACGCCTGATTGGCCCGGGGATCTGTGCCGATGACCTCAATGATGATGTGCTCGGCCGCTGCCTTGATGCCCTCTTTGAGGCCGATGTCAGCACGCTTTATCAGGTGATGGCGGAGCAGGTCGTTGAACGATTGGGGCTCAAAAGTACTGCAGTACACCTCGATATCACCAGCTTCCACGTCGATGGCGCCTATGACCAAGCCGATGGCGAGCAGCTCGGTAAGTTGCAATTGGTACGGGGCTATAGCCGCGACCATCGGCCAGAGCTAAACCAGGTTATCCTGGAGCTTATCTGTGAAAATCAGGCCGGCCTGCCCATCTACATGCAAGCCTTGAGTGGTAATATTAATGATACCAAGGCCTTTGCCCAGACGGTACGGCGCCACTTGAGCAGTCTCAAGGCCGCGCAGGAGAGTCGTTATCTGGTCGGCGATGCGGCGCTGTATTGCGCCGACACCTTGCAACTACTGGCACAACAGCAACAGTTGTTCGTGACTCGTGTGCCTGTCACCCTCAATGAAGCCAAGCGAGCCGTGGCAACCATTGGCACCCAGTCGCTGGTTGCGCTGGGCAATGGCTATCATGGCTGTTGGCAAAGCGCCAATTATGCCGACGTCGCGCAGCGTTGGTTGCTGGTGCGCAGCGAACAGGCCAGCCACCGTGAGCAGCAAACATTAGCCAAAAACCTACTGAAAGACAGCACGCGTGAACTGAAAGCCTTCAACAAATTATGTGCCCAGCGTTTTGCCTGCGAGACCGATGCGCAGGCTGAATTAGCCCGTTTTGCTGTCAGCTTAAATCTGCTGCAACTAGAAGCAGAAGTCGTGAGTGAACCTATCTATGCAGGGCGCGGAAGGCCCCAAAAGGGTGAAATGCCGGTGAACTACCAATTTCACATCAAGGGGTTAGCCGCAAGTAGCTTGGCGCGGGTGGCTGAGGCGCGCAACCAGACAGGGGTGTTCATCCTCGCGACCAATGATCACAGTGAAACGCTCACCATGGCTGAGCTGTTGGCTACCTATAAAGCCCAGCAGAATGTCGAGCGTGGTTTTAGGTTTCTGAAAAGTCCCGAATTTTTAACCTCCTCGTTATATCTTAAAAAACCGGAACGTATCGAAGCGTTGCTGATGGTGATGACCTGTAGCCTGATGATTTATGCGGCGCTGGAGCACCGGATCCGGCAGGGCTTAGTAGAGCAGAACCGGAGTGTGGCGGACATGAAAAAGAAACCCACGCAAAAACCGACTGCGCGGTGGATTTTTTTACGCTTTGGCGGGGTGCACGAGTACCAGTTGGGAGAGGCGCCACCTCAAGTCACAGGACTCACAGTGGACCAGCAGATCATTCTCGACGTGTTAGGCGAACGGTATCGGCAAATTTATTCCTAAATCAGGTGCGGAAAGTCGGTTGTGTCACGATTTTATAAATATAAAATTGATAAGTGGTATGTTTAAAGTTTGTTTTAATTATTATAATTAATATACGTGGTAACTATTAGATGGCTTTATCATGAACGCAGTAGATCTAAACGCAAGAATGAGGGAACAGTCGACAATATTTTTCCCCGAAAAAGTTGAAAAATGCATTGTGGATTTTATATATGAAAATGGTGTAACAAAGACTTTATCCAAAGGAAGCTCGATAAGTAAGCAGTTGTTGTTAAACAATTTTATATATTTAGACGATGGACTTCTTTTATATGCCAAACGGACTAACGATTACACTAGACCAAAATTTGTAAATGCAATAATCCCAGGTAGGCTGACTGATTATCATTTGCTCTTAGAGGATAAATGTACTTGTTGCAAACAAATAATAGTTGCGAGGGATAGTAAAGTAACGTTTATAGATAAACGATTAATCAACAATTTATCTCACACAAATATTAATCTTTTTACTAAGTTTATGTTTAGTTCAAACTATTTCATGGAAAGACAAACGGCTTTGGCAATTTTTTTACTAACGTCCTCTCCTGACGAAAAGTTAGTAAAGTTAGTTTTTGACTTGTTAACAGTGTTCAACAGTAACTTTAAGGATGAATGGCTTAAAGTTGATGTCAAGCTAACTAGAGAGGAAATATCGGACATTTTACATATAAGTATAATTAAGTTAGATATTATGCTGGCCAAGCTTCGTAAAAATGGATTGTTAAAAAAGGAGTGTAACTATATGTTTTTTAACTCAAAGTTTATAAAAAACTTATCACCTTGTCCATTAGGTAGAGAGGACGCTAGTGGGTGCAAATCGAATAACATGCTAAAATTTAAAGTAAATAATATGATTGCCATTAATAATGGTTGAGTTCGACTCTCTGAGAACAAGGCCGTGTTTAGCATTTAACTAAGTGAATTAATTCATGATGTGGATACAGAACTATTAGATTTTACTTTACGATTTCCTTGAATTCCTAGGTGAACATGTAACCTATTTTTACAACCGACATTCCGCACCTAATTCAGGAATAAACTGCCTCGTAGAGGCTACCTAACCGTTTTAAAAGCCGAGTTTGATGTTCTTGAAGCCCTGTGATGAATCGTTGGCCATTGATTTCCAAGATATCTATACCTTCAAACTTCAAGAACACCCAGCGTGCCGTCGGCTTTGTCGTCGGTTTGTTGCTTACCATGCTCGGGAAAAACGCTTCGGTTTGGGTGAGTTGTTCTCTGATTTTGTGCTCTAAGCTGGCGTAAACAAGCAAGCTCAGCGTCATTATCATCAGCAATGCTTCAATACGCTGTGGTTTTTTCAAGAATATTGAAGAAGTTAGGAACTCCGGACTTTTTAGAAAACGAAACCCGCGCTCGACTTTTTGTTGCGATTTGTAGTGCTTGAGAAGGGCTTCCATTGTTAGCGCTTCGCTGGCGATGTCATTCGTTGCAAGGATGAACATGCCGACTTTAAGTTTTGCCAACTTTACTTTTTCTAGGTCGGTAAATGGTCGCGCCTCGATGAAATATTGATATCCAGTCGGTTTTTCGTTTTTCTTTGGGCGACCAGGACTCGAGTAAGTCGGCGTTTTGATGATAATGGTTTGTTCAAATCCCAGTAGCTGGCATTGCTTCTTGAAGGTGTTGAATGCCAATGTTGCGTCGGCATCGCAAGCGAAGGGGAGCTTGCTTATTTTATCTAACGCTTTGAGTTCGTTAGCGACGTTTTTCTCTAAGTTTTTGTAGAAGGTGATTTCTTCTCGCTTTGTCGCTTGCTCACTGTGAACGAGCAACCAGCGTTGAGTCACCTTGCCGTAGTCCGAATCTATCCAGCACCCTGAGTAGCCGTTGCCCATCGAGCTTAATTGCTCTGGCTCTAAGGCAAGCAAAGCTTGCTTTGCCAGTTTGATGGTCATCGGCACTCGGGTAATGAACTTTTGCTGTTGTTTATCTAGCGAGGCGATGCTCTCTTCTGTGTACAACGCGGCATCAGCGATAAAGTAACGGCTATTTTGTGCCGCTTTTAGACAATGAATATGATGGCGAGTGACTTCGGCGAATGCTTTGGCATCATTGGTGTTACCACTGAGCGCTTGCATATAAACCGGAAGGCCAGCTTGGTTTTCACAAATGAGCTCAAGCACCACTTGATTGAGCTCTGGACGGTGGTCTCGGCTATAACCTTTCACAAGCTGGATCACATTGGTCTCTTCATCTTGCGCATACTTGCCATCAACGTGAAAGCTCGTGATATCCAGATGAACAGCGTCCGTAGTCAGGCCGAGTTTATCAACAACGCGCTGTGCAATAACTTGATAGAGCGCGGAGACATCGGCTTCGTACAGGGCATCCAAGGTGCGACCTAGCACGTCATCGGTCAGGTGATGTGCATCAATATCTTTGGCGAGCAATTTAGACACGGGCTTGGTCTTAAAAAAGTCAGAGAACATGTGAAGCGTTCTGCTGTGAAAGCCGAGTCCATTAAGGATCATGGCCAATACAGCGTCACCATGAGAAACATGGTGGTCGGAATACTTAGGAATGACCGCATCTATCATCTGTGGCAGGCCGATTTCATGACAAAAAGCGGCAATGAGGCCAAGGTGATCCAAGCGCTTAATAATAGGTTGAGTCGACATATTTTGAGACCGTCAAATAACAGTAATAGATCAAAACTGTCGTTCGCGGTCAAGATGGTATCGTCTTTTTCACTGAGAAATGATCACTGGATCACACTATTTTAATTATTAAATTAGGTGCGGAATGACGGTTACAATGTTCATTTCTGATTTTTCTATAAGACAGTTTTTAATTAATGTTATCATGGAAGAATCTATTGCCAATTTAATTAGGTTTTTCATCTGAAAAATTTGTTGAAATCTTCACGATCCAAGGTTGCAATAAGTTATTGAGAATTCCCATTAAACAAGATTAATTAAAGAACTAAAGTTTTACATAAATGGTGATGGAAATTCATCTAGCGAAACATACTTAACTGATGCTCACTTATTTGATAGAGATATAGTTATTATCTGATTTACGAATAAAAATGTTTAACGTTTTACTTTTTTTGCGACCTTATTTAAAAGTGTATTGGGCAAGCTTTGTGTACAAGTTTTGGATATGGAAAAATATGATGGACTATCTCTTGAGATATAATGTTAAATTTGGTTTAATAGTCTTTAATAAAGAATTTCTCACACAGCCACTCGGTGATAATTTAGGTGTTACTTAGAATTTTATGGCCTTTACATATTAATGTATAGGCCTGATTATCAGATAGTCAAATATTTATATCTCTTAACCACTGTCCTATGGTACGTGGTGTAATTCCTAATAATACTTGCGCACTCATAGCTTGTTTGATTGCTGAATCTTGAGTTAATGCTTTTGCTTTATATCCTTTTACAACCTCTGTTGCGGTACTTTCTCCAAACAAAATAGCTAATTTCATACCAAACTCATCAGGAGTAAGGCTTTGAAAGCTAACATCATGACCAAAATAGTCAGCAAATGCATCTGCTAGGTCATTACCAGTGATGGCTGGCAATTGGCCCACTTCCACAATCCCTGTTACAGAAAAATTGCGAAGAAGAGCTGCTGCGACATCAGCAATATCAAGATGAGAACACCAAGAAACTGGATAATCATTACGAAGTGGATAAGGGAGTTTATGATCTTCTTTCACTGGTCCAATAACAATTGGCAACAACAAATTCTCAAGATATAACTGCGGTGCAATGATAGCCAAAGAGACGTTCGTCTTCTCAAGTTCATTAATCAGAGTGGGCAATGCGTTTTTATCTCCAGGGATACCTAAGGGCCAACCACTAGTTGTAAGAACTACACGGGCAGGCTTAGCCTCCATAATCGCTTTCGCTATATTATGTGCAAATTCACTACGCATTACTTCAGGACCAATTGGTAAATGAACGAATATCCCATCAGCACCAGCATAAGCAGAAATAAGAGAGTCTATGGAAGTTAAGTCTAAAGTGACTGTTGGAACACCCTTAAGAGAGGTGGGGTCGCGCACAGCAGCAACAGCATCCACACCTTGTTCAATCAACTTATTAAAAAGAGGCGATCCCTGGGCACCAGTTGCTCCATGAATAATGTATTTCATATATACTCCAGTAATGATAATTTAAACAGAGTGATAATAGTGCAGACGTTAAGTCGGTTACGTCAAATGCACTATTAGAAATAACTTACAAAAATGAGAGAAGTATGAATAACAGAGAAACGCCTTGCTGCGGAGTCGCGCGTTTTTTAATACTTATGGATGGCCCATGGGCAACGTTAATCATTAGAGAGCTGTTACATGGCCCCCTTCGTTTTACCGAACTGAAAAATAACCTGAATGGAATTAGTGCACATACCCTAACCCACAGATTAAAGCAATTTGAAGCTAACGGACTTGTTACTCGCACTGTGTATGCCGAAACGCCGCCACGAGTGGTATATGAATTAACTACTTTAGGCGAAAATCTACGAGATGTTCTTGAAGCAATGGGAAAATGGGGTGAAACCATTCCAGACCAACTTATCCAACGCAATAAATTATAAAGTGAAGTAGCTAGGGTCTGTTGATCTTTGGCCGGTGATTTTCAGACAGTATGGCAAGACGTTATAATTTGCTTCGCCAAAAGTAACTATAACCTCAAGCCATGCAAAGACTTATGTTAACGGATGCCAGCTGGGGAAAAGCTATTTCATTTAGTGCTTGTTAATTTTCTGAACACCATTAACTTCCTGCGAATGTTTTACGCCAAGCACTTGGGCTAACGTGAAAACGTTGATTAAAATGTTGCCTAAATGACGTTGCAGTCTGAAAACCAACCATTTCAGACACTTTTTCTACAGAAAGTCTTGTACTTTCAAGAAGCTCAAGGCTACGTTGCAGACGAGTGCTTACAAGCCATTTTCCAAATGACATACCGGTAGCGTTGTTGAAATGCCGAGTAAAGGTACGGCGACTCATAAATAATTGGTCTGCTAAATCAGCAATGGAATATTGTTTGTCGAGGTTTTCACGTAAATAATCCAGTAACCGATTGACCTCTGCATCTTGAGTTGATTTTGGGATAGGTTGTGCAATAAATTGTGCCTGACCGCCTTCTCTGTGTGGCGGTACAACCAAGATGCGCGCAACTTTATTCGCTGTTTTTGTCCCATAAAAAGACCTCACAATATACAAGCAGCAGTCTAAAGCAGCGGCTGTACCTGCAGACGTGACTACACGGTCGCTTTCAACATAAAGTGCATTCGTATTTAGCTTTATATTTGGAAAACGAACAGTAAAATCATCCTCTGCCATCCAATGAGTAGCAGCTTCTTTTTCATCTAATAACCCTGAGTAGGCTAATGCGTAAGCACCATAGCAAAGCCCCACGACAGTAGATCCTCTTTCATGAGCTCTAACCAATGCTTCAGAAATATTAGAAGCAGGCGTACTGTCTAGGTCATGCCACCCAGGGATGACAACTATATCTGCCAACTCAACGAGTTCTAATCCACCATCAGGCTGAACTGTCATCCAATTGTCAGAGTGTTGTGGCTTACCATCAATTGACACTATCTTTAAGTCAAAAATGGGTTTGCCATCTGGCTGCATCGAAAAAACAGCTTGAGGCACAGCGACATGAAACACGCTGAAGTGAGGGTAGAGAATCAAAGCGACAGTTGGTACTTGCATGTGCAAAGTGCTCCCAAGTGGATCGTCATATCATTATTTGGCCCAATTGTTTCGACATTTGTCACTTGGGTCAATATTCCCTCTCGTAAATACCGAAGATAATGTCTCATATTAATCAACCGCCAAAGAGATACATTATGAAAAACAAAGCTATCACCATCCTACTTACCTTAGGGCTTGCAACCATAATAAATAGCACCAATGCACTAGCTGAATCGGCTCCAACGCTGCATGCAGAACCACAGCAGATTCACTTTCAGCATATTCGAAATGCAACATCTAAACTCACTTATGGTGACACAACATTCTTAATCGACCCTATGCTGGCAGAGAAAGATACTTATCCTGGTTTTGCCGGTACTTACCGTAGTGAAATACGTATACCAATGATCGATTTACCCATGTCAGCTAAAGTTGTAATTGACAATGTAGACGCTGTTATTGTCACTCACACACATCTTGATCATTGGGATGATGCAGCACAAAGTGTAATACCTAAAACGATGCCTTTATTTGTTCAAAATGAAGAGGATGCAAATACTATTCGCGCTCAAGGCTTTAAAGATGTGCGCGTGTTAGGAATTAAAACTCAGTTCAATGGCATTAGTTTAACCAAAACGGGTGGGCAGCATGGCACGGATGAAATGTATGCAATCCCAGCGTTAGCTAAAGCACTAGGAGAGGCTATGGGCGTCATATTAGAGGCTGACAACTACAACACTGTTTATTTTGTCGGTGATACTATTTGGCGCGATGAAGTGGAGGATGCGTTACATAAATTTAAGCCTGAATTCGTTGTGCTTAACACTGGTGATGCTCGAATGGAAAATCTTAAAGGCTCAATTATCATGGGGAAAGAAGATACGGTAAGGGCTATTAAACATGCTCCTCAAGCGAACATTATTGCTGTGCATATGGATACGGTTAATCACGCAGCATTGACTCGTAAAGAGCTCAGGGAGTTCGTGGAAGAAAAAGGCATAGAAAAACAAGTATTAATTCCTGAAGATGGTGAATCGTTGAAATTGTAATGTAGTCCACCTTATCGTTTCCCTGCAATGACATAAGAATGTAGTGGTCAAATTTAGTTGGCCACTACAAATGCTGAGGGTAAATTTTTCGGAAGGCTGGACGCTGAAATTCCAGCAGATGTGTTTGATAAAATTGCGATAGCATGGTGCAGAAAGAGAAAGAGAAAGAGAAAGAGAAAGAGAAAGAGAAAGAGAAAGTTGCAAGGTGCTTTAGGTGGTCCAGTTGGTTTGGAGCCTGGGAGTCCAGGCCGTCATTGGGCCTGATTTATATATTATATAAGCAAGAGTGAATTTATGAACTATTTTGAAGAGGACCCCTTCTAGGTAACGTAAACCTGGAGGGTGTATGAAAAAGCTAAAATCACATTACATACAGACTATAAATGAGGAACATTCAAAATATTTATGGTGGCGATATCCCACTATTCGTAGCGGTTTACATAAATATTTTAGTACTAAACAAGAGAAAAGTTTTTACTTTATGCATTTGATTGAATGCAAGGGGTATCCAGTTAAACTTCGTGCTGCTCGTGGGAAACTGCTAGCAGATTCTTGGGATGATTACCCTTCACATGTCTTTGATGTAGCAAAAAGTTGGAAGCATAACTCAAAAAGAAAGCACCAATATTACCGTTTAGGTTGATAGTACTATAAGGTCATCAGCCCTAAAAAAGAGAGGTAATAAAGTTGCATACTAAAACCATCGTCATTATGCTCGATTAACGAGCTAATATCGGTGGTTTTTTTATGGCTTCACGATTAAAGGGCTGCTCAGAGCAGCAATTTGCCAAATGGATAAAGGAAGGTCGAGGTAGTGGCCTGCATGCAGACTACAAACCTTGGTTAACTGTTAGGGATTTTCCATCTTTAGGGCGTGTTCATCGTGTATTTGGCCACAAATCACAAAGAACCCATCACCTGTTTTCCGATCTCGAGCTTTCAGTATTCCTTATGCTGGAGTGGCACTGCGAAGTCACCCAGATCCGCGAGCAATTTCCGCTTGAGCGCGATATCACCCGCCAACTGGCGAGCGACGCTGGGATCAAACATCCAAATATCGCGGGTATTGATCAGTACATGTCGTCGGATTTTTTGGTCGATTCTACCGATGAAGAAGAGTCAAGGTTTGTATTGCAGGCAAAGCATTCCTCGGCTTTGAGTGATGTGAGAACTGTCGAAAAAGTTGAACTCGAGCGTCTCTATTGGCAGGAGAAAACCTTGCCTTGGTATCTGATAACAGAACAAAACGTGCCTGATGTGGTGACTAGAAACATCAAATGGCTCTATTCGGCACAAAGGGAAGAAACTGAGGACGTAGAGTTGGCACTGCAGCAGATCGAATTCTATGCTCATCATTTCAAAAAGAATCCTAATAAGACGGTACTCGCCTTGTGCAAGGAATTGGATGCGGCTTACGATCTGCCGCTCGGCGAATCGCTTTACGAAGTAAGGTGCTTGCTGGCCAAGCGCTATTTCTCCTTCGATATCTTCATTCCGACCACCAAACTCAAGGCGTGTGATTTGAACGCTGGAGAGCTAGGTTTTATCAGGGAGGCATACCTTGTTTCGAATCAATGAGGTTCTTAAGTTTGGTGAGCGCAGATATCGAGTTCTGCAGCAACTCGGCGAGTATTTGGTATGGATAGATATCGATGACGCATCTGCTTTTCCTGAATTAATATTGACGAGCGAACTGATAAGGGCAATTGATCAGGAAAATCTTGAACGTATAAATGATCCGTATAAAGAACTTTCCTTCGAAACACCTATTGAAGGTGGTGTTGCTAGAACCAAGCGCGATACAAACTACGCATTAATTAAACCATTGCTTGCTCTACCAGACTTTTATAGGCCTCAAAGCCGCGGGGCGGTTATCAAAGGCATCCTTGCTGAGCATGGTTCAACTAAACAGACGCTATATCGGCTGGCACGTCGTTACTGGCAGCGTGGGCAGACGCCGAACGCTCTATTACCTGATTATAAAAATTCCGGTGGCAAGGGCAAACGCCGGGTGGCCAAGGATAAAAAGCTTGGGCGTCCGCGTAAATATGAGCCAGGAACCGGGGCTAAAATTGATGAATTTATTGAACGTCTTTTTCGTATCGCAATTGACCGTTATCTCTTGAAAGATAAGGGCCATTCGTTCCCTTATGCTCATCGTCGTTTCGAGACTCTGTATTTAAATTATTTTCCTGATACGCCTCAAGAAGAATTGCCCAGTAACTGGCAGATGATGCACTTCTACAAGCGCGAGTATTCTCAACCTGAAAAGCTAAGAAAGCGTGTGTCGAACGTTGAATATAATAAAGATATCAGGCCCCTTCATAGTACTGCCAATACTCAAGTGCTTGGACCAGGATCTCGTTACGAGATAGATGCCACCATAGCTGATCTTTATCTTGTATCAGATAGTGAGAGGGCAAACATCGTCGGCCGTCCCGTTGTTTATATGGTTATTGATGTGTTCAGCCGAATGATTGTTGGTTTCTATATTGGTTTTGAAAATGCCTCCTATGCTGCAGCTATGCAGGCTTTGTTTATGGCTGCTACCGATAAAACGTCATACTGCAAAGCGTTGGGTTTTGATATTGCATCGGAGGATTGGCCTAGTGTAGGCCTACCGGATGCCATTCTAGCTGATAGGGGTGAGCTACTAGGTCATCAGATTGAGAATTTAGAGAGCAATTTTGCAGTCAGAATAGAAAATACGCCGCCCTACCGAGGTGATGCAAAAGGTATTGTTGAACGTAATTTCAAAACTATTCAGGCTTCCTTTGGTCCGTTTGTACCAGGTTATGTCTCGGGTACTATGGTAAAAAAACGAGGTGGAAACGACTATCGGCTAGACGCGAAGCTAACGGTAAAAGAGTTTTCTCAGATCATTATCTCATCAGTGCTTTATCATAATCAGTACGCAATACTTGAAAAGTATGACAGAGATTCAGATATGCCGACTGATCTGTCTACAACCCCTATTCACTTGTGGAACTGGGGTTTACAGCATCGAACCGGACGCTTGCACCAAGCTGATGAAGATGCGCTTCGTATCGCCCTTTTTCCAAGAAAAACGGCCACTTTATCTGAGTTGGGAGTTTGCCTATTCGGTATTTACTATACGTCTTCTGAATTGCTGCAGTTGGGTTGGACGCATAGAGGGAAGGATGTGAAGCGTCCAGCCAATATGGAAGCTGCTTACGATCCACTTGTTGCCGATAGAATTTACCTTTTTCCTGAAAAGGGTAATAACAAGTATTGGGTATGCAACTTGGCTGACCGATCAAGAGAGTTTCAAGGCGCTTCGTTTTGGGATGTATGGCAACTTCGTGATGAGCAGAAAATGACGACTGGGCAAGCTCGTGTGCAGTCTAAGGCAAAGAAACGGCAACATGAGCAATTTGTCATCGATAAGATAGCTCAAGCGGAGAAGACTGCACCTGATACTTCGGGGATCTCCAATGCGGAGCGGATACGTGCTATCAACGAGAATAAGCGGGAAGAAAAGGCCAGGGAGAGAGCTGAGAAGGCGCACAATCCCGTTACAAAGGATAATAGAAAGCCAGGTAAGGTGATCCACCTTGTAAACCCTGAGCCGGACTTGGATTATCCCGATTATATCGATGAACTGTTTGGGGAGGATGACTGATGTCATTACCAGATAACTTTGTCGAGGCCGTTTACATCGATCCTGGTCTCGAACGCTATCGGGGCAATCCGCTGATAGAGGCTCTGCCGCCGATAATGGATTTACAAGACCTTAAGGTCAAGCTAACAGGTAAGGTGGAGTTCAACCCTAAGGACTGTTATGTAAAGGGACATATACGTGCTCACGAGATTAGTGCTCTACTCGATGATTTTTTTCAGCCACTGTCAATTCACAAGCAGTTAGAAGAGAAAATATCGGTCATGATCCGCGGTGGTTATGTGGGGCGTAATATAGCGGACGGTTCCCTGAATCAGAAGATGCAGGAAGGCTACCAAAGGATTATGTCAGGAGCTACGAACGATTTTCGTTTTACACAATCGAACTCGACGGCAAAGAGCATGTCATTGATTGGCTGTTCTGGTAGCGGAAAGAGTTCGACTATTAATCGTATTCTCGCGACTTATCCGCAAGTCATTTATCACAAAAAATATAACTTCATTCAGATGCCCTATCTGAGAATCGAATGCCCGTCAGATGGCTCGTTGAAGAGTTTATGCCTAAATTTTTTCCGCGAAGTTGATCGTACCCTCCATACTGGGTATGAGGAAAAGTATGCACGCAAACGCCATAGTACAGAAGTCCTGCTTTCTCTTATGGGACAGGTGGCAACACAGCGGGCAATAGGTGTTTTGGTCATAGATGAAATTCAACGATTAACGTTGAAGCGTTCGATAAGCAAAGAAGCGATGCTGGAGTTTTTTGTTGCGCTTGTAAACGTGGTTGGGGTGCCAGTTGTGATGGTGGGTACGCCTAAAGCTAGGCCTATATTTGAAATGGAACTTCAGGCTGGTCGACGCAGTGCTGGGTTCGGTTCGCTGTTTTGGGAGCCTATGCAACAAGGTTTAGTTAAAACAGATCCGACTACAGGAAAATCGAGAAGAACCGAATGGCAGGCATTTACTGACAAGCTTTGGCAATACCAGTGGTTGAGTAATCGTGATGAGGTGTTGAGTGACGAAATTCGCGATTGTTGGTTTGATTTGTCACAGGGTGTAATTGATATAGTCGTGAAAATATTTGTGCTTGCACAGATGCGAGCTATTTCTACAGGGTTGGAGCGGATCACCACTAAATTGTTGCGGACCGTATATGAGCAAGAGTTAAAGCCAGTACATCCCATGTTGGACGCTTTACGTAGAGATGATCCTCAGCTTATCGTTAAATATTCAGATTTACAGTTACCTGGGATTGATAAGCGCCTTATTGAGCTAAGGAGATTAATTGAAGAGCGGCAGGGCGAAAAAGAAAATGAAGCGGCCTTTGCCGGTGATGAGAAAGCTATGCGGCTGAATACCATGTTACAGGCTATGGGATGCGACTCTGCATTGTTGCAGCCACTGATTATTAATGCTTTCAAGCAGCATCCCAATTTGTCTCTTCCTGAGCTAAGCAGAATTATTCTGGACTGGTATTCGAAGCCTTCCGAACCTCCTAAAAAGGTCAAAACTCAGACTATTAAGCCCTCGGATTGGCATACACTGCCTTCCGAAGATTTGAGGTTCAAATTCTCTCAGGCTGGCAAAGGGCGGCTTTACGAAGAGTTGAAATACGGTAAAGAATTGTTCGACGTGCCTAAGTGGCTGAAGAAAGTAGGCTGATATGTTGGGCTTTCCTTTGCCTTATCGCGATGAACTGCTATACAGCACTATTGCGAGGCATGGGAGCCACTGTGGCATAGCTTCGCCGAAGGAGCTGTTATTTGAAGTATTCAGTGATACTAAGATCATTGCTTCGTCAGATTTGCCATCGCACCTACAACATATCGCAGCACTCTATCCTAAAGAACTTGAGATTACACCGCTCGATTTGCTCTATCGAAATACTCTTTTTCCTTTGTATGCATCTTTCGTAGGCGAAATAAAACGGATAGCTCTAGTTAAGGAGCTTACGGCAAACAGTAAAAGTTCTGTTCATCTCTCGGTCGGGGTGGCGGCTTCGCGTATAAGACAGCCTAAATACCTAAGATATTGTCCAGCTTGTATGCTCGAGCAGTTAAGCAAACATGGAGAATGCTATTGGCGGCGCGATTGGCAAGTTGCTGGTTCCGAAATTTGCCTTGTTCATGGCAAGCTCATAGATTCACAAATATTTCGCCACGATGTGCATAGGCATGAGTTTTTAGTCGCTGATTTGACTATCTGCCCTCAGGTTGAACAGCTTCAAGGTGAATGGCAATACAACTTGCTTGCTGAAAGTATTAATGACTTATTGAACCTAGGTGTTGTGCTTGCACCAGAGTTCTCACAATGGAGTCTTTGGTACGCCAATCTAGCAGCTAACCATTTATGCACTCGTGGCTCTTTTATACGTCATGACCTTATCCGTGACAAAGTCCTCAGTTTTTGGGGCACAAACTGGCTTTCCCGATATGGGCTAATGCCAAATGATGACGAAGCTAATTGGCTTAAAAGTATATTTCGTAAACACCGTAAGGCTTTTAGCTACTTAGAGCATTTAGTTGTACTTCATGCCTTCTTAGAACCTAGATGGAAGCTGGCAAGTGTCATCGATACTGTTATGCGGCTCAAGCCAGATAAGAAAAAATCGAGCAAGATACTGAGTGGAACAGATAAACATTTACTGAATGAATGTCGCAATCGATGGCGAAAAGCCATAGAAATACAAGGAACCAAGCAAGCACGCCTCAATGGTTTTGATGATCTTTACGCTTGGCTTTATCGTCGTGACAGAGATTGGTTACTCAAAACAAATCAGGTTAATCAAATGCCGCAACCAAAACATAAAGCAAAAGTTGACTGGCAGAGACGAGATCGAGATACAGTTAAAAAGCTGATACGCATTCGTGAATTGAGCGAGTTACTGCAGGATATGCCCAGACGTTCAATAAACTGGTATCTAAACCAGCTTGAGCATAAGGCTAGTATTGAAAAACACTTGAAACTACTTCCGTTGTGCAGATTGTTTTTTGATCGTTATTGTGAAAATATCTTTGAATATCAAATAAGAAGAATAACCGGAACAGTTATATCTCTTATGTTGGATGACGAGCCGCTCAAACGCTGGCAAGTTTTGAGAAAATCAGGACTTAGCGAAGAACGCCTCACCGAACAAGCAAGTCTATTTCTAAAGGAAATTATTGGGATTTGAACGGTACAACGCATCTTAAGGGATTTAAAGACGATACTTGGATCAATGGTATCGGTGATCTATTCCGTAAAAAGGATAGTAAACAATGGGGAATTAACCTCAGTATTTATCCAAGTAAAGATAACGGCCCTGATGCAATTATCCTTTCTAATGCACCTATCCTTATACGTAAGCACATCATTAATCCGACCAAAGACTATTATCGTAAAGATTTTGAAAAGACGATTAAAATCTCTACAACCAGTAATTGGCAAGTTGATAAGCTCGAAAATTGTCCTGCTCTTGAAAGACGATTACCCAAGGAATTAGGTCAATACTGTTTTGTGTTTCAACTGACTGACGGAACTAGGGTGTACCTACCTCAGTTTGAGTTGGCGCGAGCATTATTCTTCCATAATGCCTATTTAGCCCGTTCTTCGGTAGTTCACGATCTATTGAGTAATGAGTTTTCCCTTGAGCAAGATGGTGATAAGACCATCATCAATGTACTGGAAACTTTTTCTGGAAACTGGGAGTTATTCAATGATTATGGTTATCGTCGATTAATCGCTTGGTTGCTGATGGACAAAGATGCTAGGCCTTCATATGAGAGTATCGGCAATTACCAATTGAACGATGGATACGATGTGGGGCAATACCGGCGTTGGGCCTTTAGGTTTAACCCTCCTGCGCTAAAAGGAGCTAAGTTGAAACTGAAGGGGCATTTTGATCTCAAGACTAATACCCTGTTTGTCTATGAAATATCCAGCATTTTAAATATACCTACCGATCTGCCGGAATATATCGAATTTTTCAGCCCCAAATTTTATTCCCAAGTAAACGGACAGGGCCGAGCAGCCAGAACAGGAGCTGATCGCCCACCTAATCATGATATCGACGAAACCGCAGAGGGAAGTCGTGATAATAAGCCGGTCATGATAAGTGAAAATACTACGGAGTTTGAGTTTGACCGAGCAGTGCAAACATCTAAGGTCAGTAAGAAAAGAAAGTCTGTGGGCCGCGGTAAAAAAGACGCGGAGGAACCAAGTGAAGCTTCTAGCGATGTCAGTACTGAAGAGCAGGGGCCAAACGGTGATCTACCGAGTGCTGAATGGGATAATTTGAAAGAGCAAACGGACGATGCTCATCTGTATTTAGACAAATTTACTAGCTACTTTGCGATGTTGGATCTTCTGGAGAAAAAGCATGGCTGTGAGGTCGTAAAATATCCACTTAGAAAACTGCCTGCCATTGGTAAATGCAAAAGGCATATTCTGGAAACGGACGGTAACCCTAGATGCTTGTCGGTCACTCATATCACTGTAGAAACAACTGGTTATTACCTATTGGAGGTTGATACATCTGATTCCAGTAAGGCGTTGTCGACAAAAGTAATCCGTGCCAGCGCAATTGGTGACATAGAGTCACACCTATATGAGATAGAAAAGCAATTGCTAAAGGCTTCCTTGTCTTGGCCTAAGGAGCATTTAGACAAGCTTGTAGGGGCGGGAAACCACTCATGGATACCGCACCAGAAGTCAAATAAAGCGGGAGCGTTGACCCCAGAGGACATTGAAAAATGGGCAAGTCGAATATACGTATCAATTGTTTAACGTGCTGATTTGTAGGCTTTTATCATTTCAACTAAAGCATTGCGTATATGTTTATGCTTATCTCCGTCTAATCTTGATACCTCATTAATCAGATCCAACAAGCTTTCATCTCCTTGTTCACTAGAATTGATTATATTCATGCAGTGAATATATATTTCTGTGGATGGTTTGCTATCACCTGATATGTATTTTGATACTTGAGCCTGACTCTTGCCTATTTTTTTCGCAAAACCAGCCTGTTTCAAGCCTGATTTTTTCATGGCAAGCTTTATGACTTCAGGTTCACTTAGTAAAAACATGTGTTTATAGGGTTTGTGGAAATTATGGAAATTATTCTTTAAATGAATTAAAATGTCTAGTTGATATATATGTATTTTCTTCATATTCTTACTGATAGACTACAGGACGTAGTAACTTGGGGTGTATCATGGCTAGAGCTGATTTGGTTTTAAATTTGGTTGAAACGGGAATAAAGGGTGACCTTCCTCGTTTTAAAAAAACAGCAGAAGCAATTGCGGCTGAAGCCAAGGCTCGTCATCATTATCATTTAGCGGATAGGCTAAGAAATATTCTTACAAGCACCGCGACAGTTGAGACTAGAAAATTTACTCATAATGCAGACCTTCAAAATGCATTCTATGAAATTCACGCCCAAAAAACTCTATCAGATCTAACGCTTCCCGATCATGTGATCTCTGTATTCCAAGAGGTAGTTGAAGAGCATGCTCGCAGAGATCTACTTCGTTCCTATAATCTAGAGCCTCGTCATAAGTTATTGTTGTCAGGTCCTCCTGGCAATGGCAAAACAACCTTGGCAGAAGCCTTAGCCAATCATTTGTCAGTCCCTTTCTTTACTGTTAAGTATGAGGGCATTATTAATCGTTTCCTTGGTGAAACAGCACAGCAAATCGATAAGCTATTTGAGCATATAAAAACCCAACGTTGTGTGCTTTTCTTTGATGAGTTTGATGCGATCGGTAAGGAACGCGAAGATGCAAATGACAATGGCGAAATGAAACGTGTGGTTAATTCACTTCTGAAACAAATTGATATGCTGCCAAGCCATGTTGTTGTCGTGGGTGCAACCAACCATGAGTCAATGCTTGATAGAGCTATCTGGAGACGCTTTCAGGTTCAAGTTAATATACCTAGCCCAACTCAACGGATGGCGACAAAGTGGTTTGAAGAGTTTGAAAAACGAATTGGCCATAGTTTAGGGTTGGCTCCAAGCACATTGGCGCGCAAATTATCAGGACTGAGCTTTGCTGAGTTGGAAGAGTTTGCATTAGATGTTCAAAGAAAGTACGTGCTCGGGCTTCCGGACAGTGAAAACAATCTAAAAGAAATTACTTCTCATTGCCTATCCTTTTGGGTCAACCGTTATAAGACTGAAAACAAATAATAACTTATTAGTAGTAAAGGACGTTGCATATGGATATGAAGCCGATTCTTACCTTTAACAAACCCAAAACGGATGGAATAAGAGGGAAATTGCAAGGGAGGGGCGGTGCTCCAATAACTCCGGGAGTGGGTGCACAAGCTGCGCGCATTATTCCAAAAGTAGAACGTTTAGAGAAGCACTTCGCAGAACATATTCAACTTTCTTATTCACCTGAAGGTATGCAGCCTGAAAGAGTTCTCGTTCTTGAGGTCGCTGGCGATGTACAGAACTTGGCTGATGCTTTAGCTAAAGTTCAAGGTTTTGAGCTTTTAGCTCAACACATAGTCGACAGAGACTTTAAGGATGATAATTTTTACATTGAGAAGAATGGTAAAATTAAGTCAGTTGTCAAAAATGCTTACTTGGCGATGAGTAATCAAGCTGGGTTACATAAACTCCTTGCTATGTGGAAGCGTTATGTTGCAACAGGCCAAATTGACGCAGGGTTTACACCATTAAGAGATGCATTCTTACAACTCGCAGATATAAGATTTTGGGATACCAAGGATAGGCTGGAAAGCACCTATATTCTTGAAGATTGGCAACATAAATTACAGGATGCAGAGCTAGGATTTGATGAGTCTATTCCTTTTGAAATAGAACTTTGGTATCGACCAACTGGATTTTTAAGAGGGCAAGCTGAAGGACATATTCGAAGTGTCGTCTTAGGGTGTGGTGGAAGTATTTCGAAAAGCTTTGTCCATGATGGGATAGGTTATCATGGTTTACTCGGTTTATTACCTCTAAGTAAAGTGAGGGATGTTGTCGAATCGAGTGGCGCCGCACTGGAATTAATGAGATGTGATGAGGTTATGTTTTTTAGGCCTTTAGGTCAATGTATTACTCCAAAGATTATCACTGCAGAAGAGCAACTCATTACTGATTCAGAACGTTTTGAAGGCCCATCACCGGGATATCAACAACCAGTAGTGGCCCTTCTGGATGGCCTACCTCTATCAAATCATAACGCTTTGAAAGGCATGCTGATAATTGATGATGCTGATGATTTAGAACAGTTTTATCAATCTCCTTCAGAGCAGGTTCATGGTACAGCAATGGCTTCTATAATCATTCATGGTGATTTAAATAATCGCCAAGAAAGACCATTAGAGCTCCCGTTGTATGTACGGCCTATACTTGCGCCTGAGCATACTCAAATGGATGGAACCAGACTTGAGCAAATTCCATCTGCATACTTGCCTATTGATTTAGTACATAGAGCTGTCATTCGTATGAAAGAAGGAGAAGGGGGCCTTCCACCTACTGCACCAAATGTCGTCATAATAAATCTTTCCGTTGGCGATCCATATAGGTTATTTGATACTCAGATGAGCCCTTGGGCGAGAATGCTGGATTGGCTTTCTATTCGATATGGCGTTTTGTTTGTTGTTAGTGCGGGTAATATGACTCAGCGCATATGCTTGGACGGTATCAAAGAACATGATTTTAAATCTTTAACGCCTGAAGAATTGGAAGAGAGGACGCTCAAAGCAATTGCAAAGCAAAAGCATGAACGGAGGATGATGTCGCCTGCCGAAGCTATAAATGCAATAACAGTGAAATCCTCCCACCAAGATCGATTTGAAGGAGCTATACCAGTTAATCAGGTTGATGTGTTTACTACGCCTGGCTTATTTAGTCCAATAAGCCCTGTCACATTAGGTAAGAAGAATTCGGTAAAGCCAGAACTGTTAATGCCAGGTGGGCGTCAGACATATATTAACAAAACGATGCTAGTGAATGAGGATGTAGTCCTTGACGTTGCCAGGAGTGTTCGTTTTGGACCAGGAGTAAAAACAGCCCTACCTGCATCTTCACCAGGTGCGTTAAATACATATGGATTTATAACTGGCACAAGCAATGCTGCGGCACTCGCTACACGACGCCTTGCATTTCTCTATGAAACACTTATCAGCATTAAAGAGTTTGGGGATCAGCAAGCGTTATCATATGCTTCAGACGCCTTGATTCTCAAGGCTCTGCTCGCGCATGGTGCGGAGCACATGGAGCAAGCGACAGAAGTCATAGAGCAATTGTTAAAGACCAAAGAGAATAATCGTACATTTAAGTCTGAATTAAATCAGTACTTAGGCTTTGGAGTGGTAAATGAGAGCCGGATACATGCATGCCAAAACAATCAAGCGACATTGATTTACACTGGAGTAATAAGAGATGGTGCGGCACATGAGTACCGTTTACCTTTACCTCCATGTTTAGCCGCTGAAACAGTAAATAGACGCTTAATTGTAACAGTTGCTTGGTTTTCACCCGTTAATCATGGCCATCAAGATTACAGAGGTGCTCAATTATGGGCTACGCCAGCCCATAAAGTTATAAATGCGGATAATGGAGACTATTATCATCATCACTTGAAAAATGGAACGATATTCCATGAAGTCAGAAAGGGTGACAAGGCTGCCAGCTTTACCGAGGGGGATTTCCTCGCGATTCAAGTTCATTGCAACGGACGTGCTGGGTATGAAGGAATAGATGTACCTTATGCATTGGTTGTAACTCTTGACACTCCGGGAAGCGACCTTCCAATTTACGAAGAAGTTAAGCTAGGACTGAATATTGAAGTGGAGCAGACAGTTTGATGATAGTTATTTGCTCTCTGCTTTGTCTTTGTAGTTAGATTTATATCGGTATGACACTTTATTACTTAATGAAGGCTTCGAAATGGAGCTTATTTCAGATTTAGTATGATACTTTATTTTTTCAGTATCGATTTTCACGGCTAAAAATTAGTGTCTGCAGAATGGGTTAGTATGAAACTTTATTCCTCTCCCACAACCGCCTTTATTGGCGGTTTTTTCATTTAGATTCACGACAAAATGACGATTAACTTACAGTAATAGCAAATGCTGGTGGCTTAACTTTCTATGCTGGAATGGCATCTAGCTCGTGCTGCTTTTTTGCCTCAATGCGTTTCCACACTTTGTCATGGAAGTAAAACACTACAGTGTTAATCGCGGGTTCTACTAAGGCTACTGCGCCACCTACGACCACACTGCCAGTTAATAAATAGGTTACGGTAAAAGCGACGCTAAAATGTAGTACAGCAAAAGTGAGTGTCTTAGTCATGATCTTGTCCTCTAAATAGGCTCCCAGCGGGAATACTTAGATGATAACAATTCTCATTAAAATTAAAAGCCGTGTTTTCAGATTAGTTTAAACGGTTTTATCTATTTATCCGTTGTAAAAAACATAAAGCCCTCACGATGGAGGGCTTTGAGCATTTAAACGTAAATTAATACGATTCTAAAATTAGTAGTGCCAAGGGAAGGCTGAAAAATCTTGATCGCGTTTTTCGAGGAAGGCATCGCGTCCTTCCTGTGCTTCGGCGCTCGCATAGGCTAAACGCGTCGCTTCACCAGCAAATAATTGCTGACCGACCATACCATCATCAGTCATGTTGAAGCCGTATTTAAGCATACGCATAGCTGTAGGTGATTTAGAGTTAATCTCTTTCGCCCACATTAATGCTTCGGTTTCTAGCTCTGCATGGGGAACGGATTTATTAACCATACCCATGTCGAAGGCTTCATCAGCGCTGTAGTTAAATCCGCAGAAGAAGATTTCGCGGGCACGTTTTTGACCTATCATTTTGGCGAGATAAGCACTGCCATAACCTGAGTCGAAGCTTGCAACATCGGGATCGGTTTGTTTAAATATTGCGTGTTCTTTCGAGGCTAAGGTTAAGTCGCACACTACGTGTAAACTATGGCCGCCACCCACCGCCCAGCCCGGCACAACGGCGATGACCACTTTAGGCATAAAGCGGATAAGGCGTTGTACTTCTAATATATGTAAGCGGCCCATTCTGGCTTGATCGGCTTTGCCTTCTTCAGCGCCTTCATATTTATAGCCATCTTTGCCGCGAATACGTTGATCGCCACCTGAACAGAACGCCCAGCCACCATCTTTTGCCGAAGGGCCGTTCCCCGTAAGCAGTACGCAACCCACATCAGACCATTGGCGTGCATGGTCGAGTGCGATAAATAATTCATCAACGGTTTTAGGTCGGAAGGCGTTACGGCACTCTGGGCGATTAATGGCAATGCGTACTGTGCCGTGCGCTTTGGCTCTGTGGTAAGTAATATCGTCGAAATGAAATCCACTGACTTCATCCCATAGGGTGGGATCAAAAATGTCTGATACTTGTTGGGTCATGATTCATAGGCCTTTATGCTGTAATGCCTCAAAGGCTAGGCGGAATCATATATAAGGTCAATCACCTAAGTCTAAACCTTAGCGCTATATAGCAAAATCCCGTTTGCCTATGAGTCTGTAATGATTAAAGGTGATCACATAGATAAAGCTGATTATCTTTGCTAAACACTGGATGTTGAGGTGCCATAGTACCGCAATAGTTAGCCTTAAAGTCGGCAATAGACTCGGGTGTCATTGGAATTTGATTGAAGGCTTCGAGTTCTAATGTGGATAAACGTTCTATTATGTCGGTTCTTACCTTAGCCAGTTTATGGTCGATTTTAATAATTTTTGTTCCTGTCATAGAGTCAACTTTATTCTCTATTTCTTTGATCATCGCCTCAGTCTTTGCAATAGGAACATCTAATTTATCTGTTTCTGTGTATAAGTAATATAAAGCACCCGCGAGTAGCGCCAATATGATCCAACCTTTCATCTTTTAGTCCAACATAAGTGAATAACCATTAAGAATATGGGTATAATAAGCTAGTTTTCGTCCAATATTAAAGCAGTAAAAGGCTGTAACGATGAACTCAGAATCTAACAACAAGGACTATTCGAAAACCAATCGAATTAAGATTCACCAGCCAGATGCGAGTAAAGCTGATCGCTTTAATCCTCGTAATCGGATTTATGTCCGAGCCATAGACGGTTTGTGGAGTAGCGTACGTCGCCGCATGGGCTGGATCGCCATGTTATTTTTCCTGCTTTTACCTTGGATCCCTTGGGGCGACCGTCAAGCCGTATGGTTTAACTTGGGCGAACAAAAGTTTCACGTCTTCGGTTTAACGATTTGGCCGCAGGACCTCACCTTGCTTGCAGCGTTGTTTATGATCGCTGCCTTCGCTCTGTTTTTTGTGACCACCTATCTTGGCCGTGTTTGGTGTGGATACACTTGCCCCCAAACAGTATGGACCTTTATGTTCATCTGGTTCGAGGAAAAACTTGAAGGCGCACGCAATAAACGCATTAAGCTCGATCAAATGCCATGGAGCTTTGACAAACTCTGGCGTAAAACGGCAAAACATACGGCCTGGCTATTGCTCTCACTGATGACGGCGATGACCTTTGTGTCCTATTTTGTGCCAAGTCGTGAAGTCTATGTCGATGTATTTACGCTTAATGCTTCTGGCGGTATCTACTTCTGGGTCGTGTTCTTTACACTCGCCACATACGGCAATGCGGGTTGGATGCGTGAAATCATGTGTATCCACATGTGCCCTTATGCTCGTTTCCAAGCGGCCATGTTCGATAAGAATACTTTTATCGTGGGTTACGATACTAAACGTGGTGAGACCCGTGGTCCGCGGTCACGCAAAGATGACCCTAAAGAGCTAGGGCTTGGCGACTGTATCGACTGTGACTTGTGTGTGCAGGTATGTCCTACGGGAATCGACATTCGTAATGGTCTGCAATATGAGTGTATTAACTGCGGCGCTTGTATCGATGCCTGCGATCAAACCATGGATCGTATGGGTTATGAGAAAGGGCTTATCAGTTATACCACCGAGAACAAATTAGAAGGAATTAAGCAAAAAGTGCTGCGACCTAAACTTGTCGGTTATGGCGTGGTACTGGTAGCGATGATATTAGTCTTTATATACTCCAGTGCGACCATAGCGCCTGTGCGTATGGACATCATTCGTGACCGCAACCAGCTCTATAGAGAGAACAATCAAGGTTTGATTGAAAACACCTTCACCTTGAAGATTCTTAATAAGACAGAGCAATCCCACGAATACACTATGAGTGTCGAAGGATTAGATAACTATAAATGGTACGGTCCAACTTCGGTCACTATTGCAGGTGGTGAAGTGTTAACTCTCCCTATTAGTGTCGGTATCGATCCGGTAGAGCTGTCTCGTTCAGTTACTAATATCGAGATAAAAGTGAAAACTCATATCAACGGTGAAGAAGTCGAAGTTGAGCAAGAATCTCGCTTCTTTAGTCCATAGATAACAGTATTTATGATGATCTAGCTGAGCGTGACTCATATAGATTGCCAGACTTAATCGAGATAAAGGGGCTTTTTAGCCCCTTTTTTATACGTATCGTTTGATAAGTAAACGTCTAAACCATTAATCGTTATTTTCCTACAAAAAGCCCTTGCACAAAATCTCCTGCTCCCTATAATGCGCATCCACTGACACGGCAGACAGCGAAAGCCAGCTGACGAGTTAGGTTGAATTGAGTCGCTTTTAAGCACTTAATTCAAGCGCAGCAAGAAGTTGAAAAATACTCCTTGACGCGAAACGGGAAATGCGTAAAATGCACGACCCTGAGCTGATGAAGCATCAGCACGACCCGCCGGCAACGGTATGTGGTCAACGCTCTTTAACAAGATAAAACAAGAAATCTGTGTGGACACTCACAGGTGTTGAGTTAATCGAAACTGCTTAACCTTCGGGTTGGCAGTCAAAAATTTAAATCAATGTAACAATGAGTGTTCATAGTAATATGTACAGTTTGTTTCTTTAGTTAGAAACAAAAAATCAGAATTCATTGAGCCGCTGAAG
>NZ_JAKKRY010000017.1:0-110059 GCF_025653795.1 Shewanella sp. SM73 | reverse complement strand
CAGTTGGCGGCGGGCTCAAAGCTGTAGGTGCCGTTGGCATTGACCGTCAGGGTGCCTTGGCCGGCGATCACGTAGGCGGTGCCCAGGGTGAACGGACCGGTTTGTCCGGCGACGCTGAAGCTCTGAATGCTGAGCGGGCCATCGACACTGGTGGTGCCGGTGAGCAAGGAGCCATTGGTGACGCCACTGTCTTCAGCCACGGTCAGGGTTTCATCGGCATCGGTGAAGCCATCGGTGACAGGGGTCACATTAATGGTTAATGTGGCCGTTGAACCAGTGTTAGTGGTGTAGGTAATGACAGGTACTTGGCCATTCCAGTTTGCATTAGGCGTGAAGGTGTAAGAGCCATCGGTATTAATGACTAAGCTGCCGCCTTCTAGGGAAACTGTGGTGCCCGCAGTAACAATATCGCCGTTGACAGTGAAGCTGACAACGGACAGGGTGCTGTCGATATCGGAATCATTATCAAGCACATTGCCTGTTGCTACAGTGTCTTCTGCAACTGTAGTGCTGTCATTTTCAAGGATGGAAGGATCGTCGACAGGGTTAACATTAATGGTTAATGTGGCAGTTGAGCCTGTGTTAGTGGTGTAGGTGATGACTGGTACTTGGCCATTCCAGTTTTCATTGGGCGTGAAGGTGTAAGAGCCATCGGCATTGATGACTAAGTCGCCGCCTTCTAGGGAAACGGTGGTGCCCGCAGTAACAGTATCGCCGTTCACGGTGAAGCTAACGACCGATAAGGTGTTATCCACATCGCTGTCATTGGTGAGCACGTTACCGGTGGCAACGGTATCTTCATCAACGGTATTAGTATCGTTGGCTAACGCAGAGGCATCATCAACAGGGGTAACATTAATGGTTAATGTGGCCGTTGAACCAGTGTTAGTGGTGTAGGTAATGACAGGTACTTGGCCATTCCAGTTTGCATTCGGCGTGAAGGTGTAAGAGCCATCGGCATTGATGACTAAGTCGCCGCCTTCTAAGGAAACGGTGGTGCCAGCGGTAACAGTATCGCCATTCACAGTGAAGCTTACAACGGACAGGGTGCTGTCGATATCGGAATCATTATCAAGCACATTGCCTGTTGCTGCAGTGTCTTCTGCAACTGTGGCGCTGTCATTTACAAGGATGGAAGGATCATCGACAGGGCTGATATTAATGGTTAGCGTTGCAGTTGAGCCCGTGTTGGTTGTGTAGGTAATGACAGGTACTTGGCCATTCCAGTTTTCATTCGGCGTGAAGGTGTAAGAACCATCGATATTTAAAACTAAAACACCACCTTCGAGAGTCACTTCTGTGCCTGCTGCGTAGGTGGTGCCGCTGATTTCGAAGCTCACAACACTTAGAGTGGAATCCACATCAGTGTCGTTATCGAGCACATTGCCAGTCGCTACAGTATCTTCATTGGAAGTGTTGCTGTCATTAGCAAGTGCTGAAGGTGAGTCTGCTGCAATGGTGAATTGTGGAATATTAACCGTCGTTCCAGTCAGTGCTTGGCCGCTTGTTGAGTAGCCTGAAGCTGCAATGGTTTCTGTGCCGCTACGGGCTAGAGTGACATAGCCCGAGTTACCATCACTGCCTGGTGTGTTACCTGCTGCGGTTTCTGGTAGGTTCTGAGTTGGGTCTTCACCGGATGCAATAAGATCTTGTAATGCTTGAATTTCATCTAGGGCTGCTTCGTTAGCCGTGCCAGAGGCTGCTGCAGTAGTTTCGCTGGGCGCGACTTCATTTGATAGCTTAGTGCCATCATCGAAGGTAATTTCATAGGTTGCGTTTTCGCCAATATGGAGCACAGCACCTTTAGGGAGTTGTTCGCCATCCTTAGCGGGTTGATTTGAACCATCAACTTCGACATTGATTTGCCCTTTTACTAACTTAAGCAAACCTTTCTTTGATGTAATTACCGATCCCATAGTAAGCTCCCAACAGCCAAAGTGTGTTAATCCATAGACGCACAAGTCCAACAAATATGTCGCACTGTGATACAAGTGGTGGAATTTTAGCTAACGAAACGACTTAAGTCAATTTTTTGACGCGCTTGTGTCGCCTGTTCTTATGCGGTTTTACGGATCTTAATACGCAAAAGTGACAATTTTTAGACCTGTAACTAGATGTAGTAGCTATATCTATAAAAAGGGCCGTATTTAGTACTTTTTAACTCTAAGATTAAGCATAGTTATAAGAAATTAATCTGGATTGGGAGAGTGGTTTTTACGGAAAAGAAGCGACACGATCTAGTTTTTAACATTTTTGGCAAGTTAAGTGGGTTTTAATATGCCAGCATTGGCAAGTGCCGTGATCTTTCGTTACTCAAATCACGGCGACTAGGTTGCAGGCATTGTAGAACTACAGATTAACCGCCTGACGATAACTTTGATGTGCGTTACCTTGTTCACCTAACTGTTCTTGAATCCGTGCAAGCGCCAACCAAGAGGCTTTTGTGGGTTCGAGTCGGCAAACATTTTGCCAGCAGGTTCTGGCTTCTTTCATATCCCGTGTTTGCTGATAAAGTTTAGCTAAGCACATCTGGTAGTCGGCATTATTCTCATGGGTGATTTCATGTTTGAGTAACTGCTTACGGATTTCTGTATCTTGGGCTGTCGTTATTTCTGGAATGACTTCTAAAAGCGCTGATTCAGGAGAAGTGCGTAATTTTTTCGAGAGTAGCTTCAGCGCTTGCTCTTTGCGATTAAAGCGGCATAAACCCACAGCATAAATCGCCAAAAACTCAGACTGATTGCGCTCACTGCGAGATAACCACTGCCAGCATTGTTCTAAGGCTTCTTCGCCTTTAATGGTTGCGGCTTTGAGTAAAGCGCAGTGAGTGATTACATTGAGTTCATTTAGCTGGGTGTCATCTAGGATCTGGCGTTTCTTCAAAATAGGTAATAATAGCTTGAGCGCATCCCAATCCTCTTGCGCTCGATATAACTCGAGGGCGAGTTTGAGTACCGGTGCTTTGCTCTTACTTGTGGGGGCTAATTTATCGAGCTCGGTGCGGGCTAAAGCTAACTCACCTTGTTTTAACAGATATCGAGTACGCGTGGTTGCGACGGCGTTCGCGGCCAGCGGTTGTGTTGCTGCACGGTCAAGATATTGATCACGCTCTGCTATTTTCTGTTGGTACTGGGCAGCACGAGCCGCTGCAAGTAAATTAAGTGCAGGGAGTTCGCCATTGTCGGCGCCTTTTATCATAGCGCGTTCTGCTGCTGGCCAATCTTCTTCTGCCAGAGCCAGTGCACCCATTAAGGTATGCTTTTTCGCGGAGCGACGGCGCCAGTGGCGAGGAATAAAACGGCTACGCAGCATGAGATTAATGGCGCTAATCACCAACCATTCTAGTACTTGGAACATGGCATAAAATACAATTAAGGCAATGATCCCAAAGACTAAACTGGTCTCAACCTGGTAGTCACCTGCCGCAATGTATACATAACCTGTGTTGCCCACCAACCAAGGGCTAATGCAGAGCCCTATCAATATTATCCCTAAGAAAATTAATATCTTGATCATAATGGCACATCCTCTGATGAGGTCAGCTCACCATAGCTTGTCAGCTGTAATAGCAGAGGTTTTGCGGCAAAGGATTTCAGAGTAATAGGATCAAGTTCTAATGTCGCCAATTTATCGATTTTGGCGATGGCTTCAGCAGTGCTGTGATCTTGAGTATCGAAATAGGTTTGAATCCACTTACGCACCATCATTAATGATTGGTGATAAGCGGCCCTGTCGTAGCGGTATAACGCAAGTTGAGATTGCAGCAGTTTATGACGAATGTTTTCAACCAGATACCACTGTTGCTCAGGAGCGAGTAAAGCGGGTGCATCGGCTGTTCTATGGCGTATGGTGATAAAGTCTTGGGTTAACGCTTTCCACGTCTTCCCTAAGTTGCTCTGCCAGTCATTTAAATCGCCAGTAATGTTTGTATCTTCAGGGGCATCGGTTTCTGCATCGGTGCGATTAAGGGGTAGTTTATCGAGTTGCTCAATTAAGGCATCGAGTGCTAATACACTACCATCAATATCTGTGGTTTTAATACTTGCAGTCGCGGCGATATCTTTTGCCAGAGCCTTACGAATAGGTAGCAAAGCGGGATTGTTCATGGCAGCGATGGTTTCATCCGCCGACTTTAATAGATCGGTGGCGGTGCGGGGATCTTTTTCTAACCAAAGTTTACGGCCCGCCATGTTTACTAGATATTCGGCTTCTGACGCCATCCAATGCGTTGGACTGCGCTGGGCAAGTTTATTGATCCTGTCCTGCAGTTGATTTTGGTCTTCTGCCAATTTTGTTAATTCTTGATAGGTCTTAGCATCATTCAGTTGTTGCTGTTCAAGCTGGCCAATACGTTGATTGGGTTGTAGCAGGGCTTGCTGTAATTGATCCTGCAGGGCGATATTTTTCGCATCCTGCGCTAGCAGTTGCTGTTGCATCTGTTGGTACAGCATAAAACCACCGCCAAGGGTGCAAGCGGTTAAACCCAGCGCTAATAACACTCCAAAGCGAATCGCCCATGAACTTCTATTGGGTACTGCTGTTTGACTCGGCGTGCTTGAAGGTGTGGCTTTGGCTGTTTGGGATTCAGAAGATGGCGCTGAAGTTACGGGCGTGTCATCAGTCGTTATTGATGGTTCAATAATAGAGGTAGCCTGTAATTCAGGGCTCTTTGCGTCGTGCTTGTTGTTATCCATTTAACAGTCCTTGAAAACATGCTACTGCCGAAATTCGAGTTAAATCGGGCTAAATAGCGCTTAGAGTTTAAGGGCGTTTAGCACGGCTTTGCTGTTGGCGGCATTGGCATTGGTGACTTGGGTTATACCAAAGGCGTGAGCTTGAGCTTCTACTCGGTTACTTGGGACTATGATATGACATGAGCGCAGCCATGCAAATAACTCTTTTGGCACTAGATTAATCAGGTTATCCAGTACTTCACCGCTGGTGACGACAATAGTGTCGATGCCAAACTCTTGCCATTGTTGTGCGATCTGTTGTCCATTGAGTGGTGGACAAGCCCGTTGATATACTTCCCAATAGCGCACTCTTGCACCGCGCTCAGCCAGTCGTTCAGCTAAGGCTTCACGGCCGCCAACGCCACGTATGATCGTAATCTGTTTACCTTTAATATCTTGCAAAGGCGCGAGCGTGAGTAGACCTTCGGTCTGTTGACAATCATCTGGGGCTTCGAGGGCTTCAATGCAGAGCTGATTTAATGCTTCCCAAGTCGCATGACCAACGGCGAAATATTGAGCTTGAGGCCAGCCTTTTATTCGAGAATGAGCGGTTGTTAAGGCATAGTCGGCAAAGCTGACTGCATTGGCGCTGATACAGATAATCATATCGGCGTATGCCAGTGGGTGCGAGTTATTCGTTGTGATGGGCGGCGTTGCTTCGACACACAGTAGAGGTGTAACCCAATGGCTAATGCCTTGTTGATTCAAGGCATCGATCATGGACTGATTGCGCCCTTCAGGGCGCGTCAGTAAGACTTTCATCGACTTATGCTTTAGCGTAAACAGCGTCGAGTATGCTTTTTGCGCCTTTGCTCAATAGCTCTTCGGCAAGGGCAACCCCTAATTGCGTGGCGTCGGTTTTTGGACCTGTGATCACGCTTTCGATGATTTCACTACCATCAGGGTTACCGACTAGGCCGCGTAATGTCATCTCATCACCATTGATTTCGGCAAATGCGCCAATCGGCACTTGGCATCCACCTTCTAGGCGCGTGTTCATCGCGCGCTCGGCAATCACACGGTAGCGCGTTTCTAAATGTTCTAATGGTGCCAGTAGGGCCTTAACGCGTTCGTCGTTGGTGCGACATTCGATACCCACAGCGCCTTGGCCGTTGGCGGGCAAGGATTCTTCGGCAGAAATAAAGCTGGCAATCCGCTCAGACAATTTCAGGCGAATTAAGCCTGCAGCGGCAAGAATAATGGCATCGTATTCGCCGTTATCAAGTTTAGCTAAACGAGTGCCTACGTTACCGCGTAAATCTTTGATAATAAGGTCAGGGCGTGATGCGCGCAGTTGGCATTGACGACGTAGGCTCGAGGTGCCCACAGTTGCGCCTAATGGTAATTCGCTGATCGTTTTATATAAATTCGATACAAAGGCATCGCGGGGATCTTCGCGCTCGCAAATAACTTCAAGGCCTAAGCCTTCGGGGAAGTCGACGGGCACGTCTTTCATTGAGTGCACCGCGATATCGGCAAGATCGTCTAACATGGCGACTTCAAGCTCTTTGACGAACAAACCTTTACCGCCCACTTTGGCTAGCGGCGTATCTAAGATAACGTCACCCTTAGTGCTCATTGGCAGCAATTCCACCACAATACCGGGGTGAATGCGTTCTAATTCGGCTTTAACAAATTCAGCTTGCCACATGGCCAGCGGACTCTTGCGGGTTGCGATACGTATGCGGTTCTCAGACATGCCTAGTTTCCATCAAAGATCTTAGTTGCGCCAATGCTAACATTGGCAAATCGTTTATGTAAGGAAGCCGTATCGATTCTTTGAAGTTGGCGATGTTCTAGATACCGTGAAAGTGTGACGGGCTTCACGTTTAGTTGCTCGAGTTTGTAAAAGTGTTAACATGAGCACATTTCCCATAAGTGCTTAAGTGTTGTGTTTTTGAATGGATCGGCAAATACAGTTTCCTGATATAGCAGAAAGACTTAATAAGGTACGTATTGCACGCGCCCTAGCTTTGCTATCGCCGTTACAAAAACACTTATTCCATTTGATCCCCTTTTTAATTCACCAGAACGGTGTTCAGTATCCTGGCTATCATGCCGCCAATACGCCCTGTGGAATCAACGAGTATCAGGTTGGTGAGACTGAGTCCCAGGCCTGCGATGTGTTCTCGCTGCCTTTTACTACTCAAGAAGCGGATATCAATGCCTTTGAAGGCGTTTATGCGATGGGGAGTACTGGCAGTTTTGGCCAAAATGCCAAGAGCGATGTCGATGTTTGGTTAGTACATAGGGCTGATCTGTGTTCTGAGGATTTGGCGCTAATCAAGATTAAAGCGACTCGATTGACTGCTTGGTTTGCCGAGTATCAGTTTGAGGTGAATTTTTACTTAGTTCATCCGCAGCAGTTTTGTGGCGGTAAAGCCGTTCGCGGATGTCAATCAGCGATGGCCCATGAGCATAGTGGTAGTATGCAACATTGGTTATTACTTGAAGAGTTTTATCGCAGCCAAATTCGTTTGGCAGGTAAAACGATTGCATGGTGGCCAGACGCTAAACTCAATCCTGCGCTCTTGTCCTTAGGCGATGTACATGAATTACCTGCGAGTGAGTACTTTGGTGCTTCGTTATGGCAGCTCTACAAGGGCTTAGAAAAGCCCCATAAGGCGCTGATTAAAGTATTGCTACTCGAGGCTTATGCCAGTGATTATCCCCATTCAACTCTGCTTTGTGATCACTTATGGCAGAAAACGCTCGCCGGTGATTTTTCGACGTCGAATGATGCCTATTACTCTATCTATGAGATTATCGAAACCTATTTACTTAAGCAGAATGATACTCGCCGACTAGAGATAGTGCGGCGCTGCTTCTATTTAAAATGTGGCGTGCACTTGAGTCGAACTCAAGAGGGCAAAGATTGGCGTTATCCTAAATTGCAAAAGCTGGTGCAGGATTGGCAATGGCCAGATAGTCTGATTAGCACTTTAGACAATTGTGAACATTGGCATAGTGGCCAGCTCAATTGGTTTAACGAGCAACTGAATGAATTGTTATTAGCGAGCTACCAAACCTTATTACGCTTCGCATCGACACATGAGTTAAATGAAGGTTTGCGGATCGAAGATTTGGGAATGCTGACACGCAAGTTGCATACCTATTTTAGTCAAGATGAAGACCAAATCGCTAAGCTGAATCTGCTGTGGAGTGCTTCAGTCGCTGAGTCCGAAGTGACTATGGTCTCAAGCTCCCGCGAGCGCCAATATTATCTGTATCGACAAGGGCCTCAGCCACAAAATTTGTTAGGCGAGTCGGCAATATGTAAGGGAAAAACCCCTTCAGCTTTAATGATTTGGGCATGTTTAAATGGGATCTCGACGCCGAGTACTCAATGGCATGAATATGGTCAGAGTAAGGCAAAGTCGAAACGGCTTACCGAAGCTTCTAAGCGGTTACTGAATTTTATCGACCACGATTGGCGTGTATCTAAACGTGACTTATGCCAGCCATGGCATTTTCGTAAGCTGATTTTCGTGCTCAATCTGGATTGCGATCCCACCATTGAATGGCAAGGACAGGAAATGATGGTCGATGTGATGAATGCGAACGTGTTCTCACTCGGGCGTAAAAAAGCCAATATGCTTGGTGTGTTAGATGCAATTTGCTTGAATAGTTGGGGTGAATGGCAGTGTCATCGCTTCGAAGGCGATACCGCGGTATTGCAAGCCTTAGCCTTTGTGACGCCGGGGCTAAGACGAGCCAGTTTACCTGTGGATATGGATGTGATCAGCTGTTCACAGAAGTTACGCCCACAGCTTAAATTAGCAGTGAAAAATCTACTAAAACAAACCATGCGTTTGTGCCAACAAGTGCAGCAATCCAGCACCTTAGTGCAGCCACTGCAGATAAGTCGTACTCGCTATGGGATCTTTTTTAATCCTTTAGGCATGGCTTATCAGGACTTGAGCGATGCCAAGTCATTTTATCAACAGTTATCCCGCAGTCATCTTGTACTATTGCCGCGGCCTGAATTAGGTGACGATCCCTTTTCGAGTATGCCGAAAGTGGTGCAAAACTATGCGGCTAAAGGCGCGATTCAGTATTTTCTACGCCAACGGGTCGATAACTTGGATGTATTTATCCTCGATGAGGAAAATCAACTAAGCCATTACGTGCAGGCGGGATCAAACATGGCCGAGTTGGTAAATAAAGTGAGCCATCACTATGTGTTCGATGAGCATTATGCTTCACGGGCCCGGTTTAATATTCCGCAATTTTTCCATTTAGTGCGGGTAGCCGGAGAGTTAACGGTGGCGCCTTTCGGTATCGATGTTAGCGATCAAGACACTGAGTTTTAGCTGGTTTTTAACATAAATAATGGGAGCCAAGGCTCCCATTATTGTTTTGTACTATTACGGTTTTGCACTACGACAGGCTTAGATTAAAAGCTAAGCTTAATGCCGCCTTGGCGCTCGATAGACTCTTGCACGAATGGCATAAACTCGCCGCCATTTCGTCCGTCCATCCATTTACCTTCAACAAAACCAAAGTGATATCCACCAAAGCGTGTGGCGACCCAAATCTCATGCAAAGGTTCTTGCTTGTTGATCACTATCTTAGAGCCATCAACAAATTCTAATTGCAATACGTTGCCACTGGCATCGATATCAAGATCGGCATCTTGCTCATCAATCGCAGTTTCAATCGCATTTTCTATGGCTTGGAACATGTCATCGGCGAGCTGGTGAAATTCTGTATCTGTCATGGCCATGCATTTCTGTCCTTTGCTTTCGTCAAGATGGGTGCGATTATAAGGCCATTAGTCACCAGATGCACAGATGTTGAGAAAAATGAGACTGTTTTTATTGTTATTGCTTGGTAGCCTATTCATTACTGCGTGCGGCCAGAAGGGCCCCCTCTATCGATCTCCGGCCACAGAGGTGAATCAGCCTAAAAAGGTTGAGGCGTCTAAACCAGAGCCTGAAGTTGAAGAGATTAAAACTGAAATTCGAGCCATCGAAGTACAAAAAACACAACAATAATAGCAGCTATAACTATCATCACTATCGCAGCGATAAAGCGCAGTAAGGAATCAGACATTGGATCACTTTCTCTACCAACAAAATGCCCTGCACGCCGAAGGCTGCCAGGTCGCCGACTTAGCTCAAACCTATGGCACACCGCTGTATATCTATTCCCGCGCCACGCTAGAGCGCCATTGGCATGCCTTTAATAATGCCGTGGCAGATCATCCACATTTGATTTGTTACGCGGTTAAAGCTAATTCGAACTTGGCCGTACTGAATGTGCTGGCACGTTTAGGCAGTGGTTTTGATATCGTTTCGGGTGGTGAGTTAGCAAGAGTGATTGAAGCGGGCGGCGATCCCGCCAAAGTGGTGTTCTCAGGCGTGGGTAAAACTGCGGCCGAAATGGAACAGGCACTTAATCTGGGCATTTACTGCTTTAACGTCGAGTCGAGCGCCGAGCTTGAGCAGTTAAATTTGGTCGCAGGTCGTTTAGGTAAAGTGGCGCCAGTTTCCTTGCGAGTCAATCCCGATGTGGATGCGGGGACTCACCCCTATATTTCGACTGGTCTTAAAGAAAATAAATTCGGTATCGCTATGGATGAGGCCGAAACCGTCTTCGCCCGTGCCCATGCTTTGCCACATTTAAAAGTGAAAGGTGTCGATTGCCATATCGGCTCGCAATTAACCGAAATTCAACCTTTCCTCGATGCAATGGATCGTATGCTAGCGTTGATCGATCGTCTGGCTGAACAAGGTATCGTCATTGAGCATTTTGATGTGGGTGGCGGTTTAGGTGTGACCTATGATGCTGAAACTCCGCCGCATCCTGATGTGTATGCCGCCGCCATATTAGCGCGTATGGGCGACCGTCAACTTAAGCTAATCTTCGAACCGGGCCGTGCGATTGCCGCTAATGCGGGGATTTTTGTTACTCAGGTGCTGTATCTGAAAGAAAACAGCGACAAGCGTTTTGCGATTGTCGATGGCGCGATGAATGACTTAATTCGCCCAGCACTTTACAGTGCATGGCAAAATATTATCCCAGTAGTGCCAAGGGACTCTGAGGCCTATGAGTTTGATATTGTTGGTCCAGTGTGCGAAACCGGTGACTTTTTAGGTAAAGATCGCAAGCTGGCTTTAGTGGCTGGGGATTTACTTGCTGTGCGTTCGAGTGGTGCCTATGGTTTTGCGATGGCCTCTAACTACAACACGCGTCCTCGTGCGGCCGAAGTCATGGTCGATGGTGAGCACGCTTTCTTAGTGCGTGAGCGAGAAAAATTGTCTCAGCTCTGGCAAGGTGAGCAACTCCTGCCGTAAACTAGAAAAATTATATTGATTCAGGCGCTTGGTTTCATACTTAATGAGCGGCGCCTCGGCTTAAAGGATAAGTATCTTGATCCAATTCACTAAGATGCACGGACTGGGTAACGATTTTATGGTGGTCGATGGGGTCACGCAGAACGTGTTCTTTTCGCCTGAGCAGATCCGCCGTTTAGCCGACCGTAACTTTGGCATAGGTTTCGATCAATTACTGTTGGTTGAGCCGCCCTATGATCCCGATTTAGATTTTCATTATCGCATCTTCAATGCCGATGGTACTGAAGTCGAACAATGCGGTAATGGCGCCCGCTGTTTTGCCCGTTTTGTGCGCAATAAAGGATTGACCAATAAGAGTAAAATCCGTGTTAGCACTTCATCAGGTAAGATGACTCTGCGTTTAGAGCGAGATGGCACAGTTACCGTGAATATGGGCGTGCCTATTCTTGAACCAAGTCTGATCCCCTTTAAAGCCAAGAAAGCCGAAAAAACCTATTTACTGCAAACACCACTGCAAACGTTTTTATGTGGCGCGGCTTCTATGGGCAATCCCCATTGTGTGCTCGACGTTGAAGATGTGGCGAGCGCCGCTGTTGCTGAAATTGGTGCCATGCTCACTAAGCATGAGCGCTTTCCCCGTGGTGTGAATGTGGGATTTATGCAAGTAGTAGATTCGGGCCACATTAAGCTGCGGGTGTATGAACGTGGCGCGGCCGAAACTTTGGCCTGTGGCACTGGCGCGTGTGCGGCCGTGGTTGTAGGCCAAGTGCAAGGGAAGCTTGGCCAGCAAGTGCGGGTGGATTTACCCGGCGGTACTTTAACCATCAACTGGGAAGGCGAGGGGAAACCTTTGTGGATGACGGGCCCAGCGCAGCATGTTTACGATGGACAAATTCAGTTATGACAGAGCCTTTGATGCCGCAGACGAATGTGCCCTTTGATGAGTTGATTATTCGCGAGTATCTGCTGGATAATCCTGATTTTTTCAATCGCTATCCCGAACTATTGCTGGCAATGCGTCTACCCCACATGGAGCGCGGCGCCATCTCTTTGGTGGAACGTCGTCAAGAAATGCTGCGCCAGCGAGTCAGCCAGTTGGAAGAAGAGATCACCAGTCTGTTAACGATGGCGGCGCGCAACGAGAAAATTTACCAATTCAATACTGAGTTATCCTTCCAGCTACTGAATTGTGCCGATCTAGTGTCACTCAAAGAAATCTTAGCCGACAGTTTAAAATTACAGTTTAATTTCAGTCATGTGCGTTTGATCAGCGTTCTCGATGCCGATATGAAGGCAATATGGGATCAAAGGCTGCATAAAGGTCACTATTTTGGTCGGCTAACGCAACAAGAAGCCAAACGGTTATTTGGTAGCGAAGTGGGTTCGGTGGCACTGACTAAATTGTCGGAAGACAACCCAGTGATTTTTGCCATTGCTAGCCAAGATGTCACCCATTTTCATCCAGATATGGATAACATGCTGCTGGAACAGTTGCGGCGTTTACTGGCGCATATGCTTGCCAAGCTGTAACGGCCGTTGAGCTATAGTGCTCACCCAAGGCTTAGCAAAACCCACGAGGAAACCGATATGAGTACGCAAACAGGCGAAGTGTCGGCATTAAATACTCAATGGTTACACACCTTTGAACGTTATCTGAGTACCGAGCGACAGTTGTCTGCCCATACAGTACGGAATTACCTTTACGAGCTTAATCGCAGTAGCGATCTTTTGCCCGAAGGCGTGCATTTGCTCAATGTAAGCCGCGAGCATTGGCAGCAAGTGTTAGCCAAATTGCACCGCAAAGGTTTAAGCCCACGATCGCTTTCTCTGTGTTTATCGGCGGTAAAACAATGGGGTGAATTTTTGCTGCGCGAAGGCGTGATTGAACTTAATCCCGCCAAAGGCTTAAGTGCCCCCAAACAGACCAAACCTCTGCCGAAGAATATCGATGTCGATGCCATCAGTCACTTGCTGGACATTGAAGGTACAGATCCGCTGAGTCTGCGGGATAAAGCCATGATGGAATTGTTTTATTCCAGTGGCTTACGTTTAGCGGAACTTGCCGCGCTTAATTTATCCAGTGTGCAATATGATTTGAAAGAAGTGCGAGTCTTAGGTAAAGGTAATAAGGAGCGTATCGTCCCTGTCGGTCGTTTAGCGATTACTGCGCTGCAGAATTGGCTCAATTGCCGAAAGCAGATCCCCTGTGAAGATAACGCCTTATTTGTGACTGAAAAAGGCAAGCGACTCTCCCATCGCAGTATTCAGGCGCGCATGGCTAAATGGGGTCAAGAGCAGGCATTATCGGTGCGAGTACATCCCCATAAGCTGCGTCATTCCTTTGCCACTCACATGTTAGAAGCGAGCGCCGACTTGCGGGCGGTACAAGAATTATTGGGTCATGCGAACCTGGCGACCACACAAATTTATACCAGTTTGGATTTCCAACACTTAGCTAAGGTGTATGATAACGCCCATCCTAGAGCGAAAAAAACACAGGATAAATAATGCGTTGCTATCTTAGGCCTCAACATATTCAAGCGATCAGTTTCGATCTCGACGATACCTTGTACGACAATCTGCCGCATATTTTAAATGCCGAGGCTGAGCTGGCGACGTTTCTGTTGCAGACTTATCCATTATCGCAGGCGTGGCAACCCCATGATTGGCGCAGGCTAAAACTGCAACTTTTGCAACAAAATCGTGAGCTCGCCCACGACACCAGCGCAGCACGTTTAGCTACGCTTCGCCAAGGTCTAATACAATTAGGGTATTCGTCGACTGAAGCCGAACGCGGCGCCGAGCAAGGATTAGCATGCTTTTATTTTTATCGCAGCCATTTTCAAGTGTCTGACGAAGTGCTCTTATTACTCAAGCGCTTATCGCAGCATTTTAGATTAGTCGGGATCACCAATGGCAATGTGGATGCCGAGCGGATTGGTTTAGGTGATGCCTTCGAGTTTGTGTTGCATCCAGGTAATGGCGTGCATATGAAACCCGCTAAAGACATGTTCGAATTGGCCTGCTCGCGATTAAACATTGCACCGCAACATTTACTGCATGTTGGCGACAGTATGAATGCCGACGTTCGTGGTGCTCGATTGGCGGGGTGTCAGTCTGTGTGGCTAAATCCCAGTTTTGGTCGAGTCGATTCCTTACCGATAGCCGCCTTGTTGCCCCATTTAGAAATAGCCTCCCTCGACGCTTTGACAAAAGTATTGGCTATCGACGTAAACTAACTTAGCGTGCATTTTTAATCTGTATCTTTGGGTGATTGAGATCAAGGTTTGCCAGCCAAATTTGCACTAAAGTTAAGTTTTATATCACTAAAGTCACTGACTAAGGCTATTTTATGGCGCGTATCGGGTTGTTATTACTGCTCACTTTATGTTGGATCGCGCCGGTATCGGCCCATGAGATCCATTCAGGTGGCGGTTTCATGTCGGGTTTTAACCATCCCGTATTGGGCTTCGATCACTTGCTGGCTATGTTGAGTGTGGGCATGTTGAGCACCCAGCTCGGTGGCCGCGCGATTTGGACTGTCCCCTTAGCATTTGTCACCTTTATGTTAGTGGGTGGGATTTTAGGTTTATATGTGATTGCTGTTCCCTTTGTTGAAATAGGTATTGCCCTCTCTGTGTTGTTGCTCGGTCTTGCTATCGCCTTCGACCGTCAAATCCCGTTGTTATTCGCTATGGCCTTTGTGGGCGTATTCGCGATTTTTCATGGTCACGCCCACGGCGCTGAAATGCCGGAATTGGCTAGCCCAGTCCTGTATGCCCTAGGATTTTTATTTGGTACAGCAGTCATCCATTTAGGCGGCGTAATGATAGGCCTTGGAATGCAGCGGATGACAGGGCAACGCAATTTAATGCGCGTTACTGGCGTAGCGATTGCGGCCATGGGCGGCTATCTATTAGCAGGTTTTTAACGTAATAACAGGATGTTAGATTTACTGGATTAACGTGCCTTGAGTTGCTTCATGCAAAGATGGGCGCGGCGTAGCAGTAGATTGACTTGCCGACGGCTCGCGTGCATGTCGGCATCTCCCACCCTAAAATAACTCCCAGTGTAAGGATCGCTGCCTACGTAGATAGGTTTTAGCTGCTCAGGCGCCAGCGGTACGCGGATACGAATGAGTTTTTTGTTCATAATTTCAATAATCTGTACATCCGAGATCGCTAAAAGATTGTGACTCGTGCGACTCGGGTCATCGAGGATTTCCCAAAATTCTTGCAAGACGGGAAGGGGGTTGGGAATGCCTTCAATACTGAAATGGCCACGCTCTTCCCGCACACCTAGGATGATCTCGCCACCCAAAGTGTTGGCAAAAGAGCTATAAGTCGCCCAAATGTCTTCGGGTAATTGACCTTGGCCATCGCGGCCACCTGCGAGTTTAAATTCTACTTGGGCCGATTCGTGCAAATTGGCAATATCATCGAGTGCAAATGATTGAAATGTCATGGCAGCTTATCCGTCAGCGACACATGACTTGTTGTAGCACGTCAACAATTGAAAGGCCAGACTTAGGTCTGGCCTCAAGGTTAAGCGGAAAATCTGTAATTTGGAGCCGCTACGGGATAAACATTTAATCAATTATTGAGTCAGAACCAATGCCTTAGGAAAAAGAATATTGTTTTCTAAGTGAATATGCTGATGTAAGTCCGCCTCAAATTCCGCCAGAGTGGCATAACAAACACGCCATGTAGTGCACGCATATTCAGGTGGTGTGAAGTCGTTAGTGAGCTCGTGTAATTTTTGCAAAATCAAACCGACTTCTTCATGCTCATGTTGCATCGCATTGATGGGGTTGCCAATATGGCCAAAGCAAGCCTCAACCTGCTCTCCATGACTCATGGCGCGGATCGCCGGAAACAGTATTTTTTCTTCCTTCATTAAATGTGGCATTAAGTCTTCAACTAAGGCTCGTACCCAACCCGCAAAGGGAACGATTTCGGCATAGTGCTCACCGTGAGCGCGAATCATCTTTTCGGAATATTCGACTAATAAAGGGGCTTTTTCGCGCACGTATTGATGGTGCGTTGATTCTATATATTCGATAAGTTGATCTAAGGGTAATTGATTTAATTCATCTTCTTTGCTACCGGTAAGTGTTGCGGCATTCAGCGCAGCAACCACTTTTGCGGGATCTACATCTGCACGCTCACAGGCGACTTCCAGTGATTTACCCCCGCCACAACAAAAATCGATACCAAATTGACTAAACACATGTGCGCGGCGAAAGTCTTCTGCCACTAGTTCACCTATTTTTCGTTCTAGCCAATGATTGTGTTGAGAATTAAACCCATGGGGTGGGAGTTGTGCATCTTTTGAGACAGAAGTAGCAGACATGAGTAGCTCCAGAGCAGCAATAAAGTTACATTCATATTATTTGCAGCTTTATTTTGTGGCAACTAATCCTGACTGAAATAGTCAGGTTTTGCAGTACCAGTCACATAAATGGAGTCAAATAGAAGGAAGGCTATCTGATTGTTCTGAGCTACAAGCAACAGGAAGCCCAGATATCTAGCCCGTTATTTTGGCCTTGTAACCTTATCAAGTTGGCGTTGAATCAATTCTCTGGAGATTTGATTCATCTTAAGGGGGAAAAACCGCCCTCAAAGAGCCAAAAACGAGGCGCGAGGGCGGGTTTTAGCGGTTGACGTGAATCAGTCTGGGGTAGAGTGATTCACGGGCACAATTTAAAGTAAAACGACCATGAGTAAATTTATGGTTAATGTTCTGTTGACCCAATTTTTAGCTAATTGCCAAACCTGCGCCACAATTTGAAACAAAGCAATTTTTCATTATATTTCCCATGCCGAATTTCGTTTCTTTGGCATTAAACTCAAGGCCGGAATTGGCAACAATGTACGTAACTTCTACTGCTGTAATAGGAAACTCAATGGGCCATCCGTTCGGCCTAGCGTCGTGATAACGCTTGTTGGCGTCGTCGATAGTATTTATCTCAAAATACTCGATTGATACCATGTCACCATTCGGGTAACTAATTTTTACTTTTTTAGCTGAAGGCGGACATTCAATGTCCTCTTCACCGCCAACGTTGAACCATTCATTATTTTGAATGTAAGCCCTTGGCAAATTACTTGTTGATAGTATGTGTAGGTTTAGTAAGAGATAATTATTTTCGTCTCGCTCGAACCAAATAACTGGCTGCTCCCTAAATTTGAAAATAACTGGTGTCTCGTAATAGAAATTACCGCCGACAACAGCTAAGAGGCGATTTCTCATCCAATTGAATTTTCCGCTAACTTGTTTCCAGTTGTCCTTTCCAGTTTGTTTTAGGCTATGAAGTTGTTCTTTGGTAAATGCTCCATGATCAGCTTGTATATGATGTTCTCTGCAAAGAGCGATCATGCCCTCAGGATTATGATGATTATTTTCGCGCCATGGAGGCTCGAAATGATGCCATTCAAGATATGGTCGACCACAATCCAGAACAGGACAACCAAATCCGACCTCTTCCCGCAGTGTTCTTTTGACGTCTTCTGGAGGTTTCCTGTTCATATTCGCATCCTTTCAGCCTGACTAAATCAAAGATTATGATTAATAATAACTCTACAAGAGTCATTATATGTAAACGTGACACAAAGTCAGCATACCGCACAATGAATGGGTTTGATGCGTGAACCAGACTAGGCAAGTCTGATTCACTCATTACAAAATCTAACACTTTTTAGATCCATCAGATTGGATTATGGCTCTCCATATTTAGGATTGGATTTATCGCTCTTAACGATAAATGTGCTGATTGATGCAGTTTGTCGATGGCAAAGCTGATGCAAATTGGGTGGTTTGCCTATGAATCCCTTGCATAACCTGATGCTTGATGCAGCATTCTTTTGATCTACTCCGCAATAAAAGTTACTAGCGCCTTTGGGTCGATAATATGCAGCTGCTGATCGCGTTTTTCGACAAGGCCGAGTTCAATGAGGGAGTTGAGTGCGCGGCGGTAGACGCGACTGCTGGTGCCAAAGCGTTCGGCTTCTTGCTCGACTTTGTTAAAGGCTCCGAGGGCGATATTGTTTTGACTGCGTTGTAGCAGATCGAGGGCGATATTGACGGCGATGGGGTGCAATAGGCGGTTGGTGTAGATTGCCATTGAGTCTTGATAATCCCATGCCAGCGCTGAGGCAAAAAAGAGCGCTAGTTGCGGTTGAGTGACTATGCATTGCTGCAGTTTGGCGGCACAAATTACCTCGGCTTCCATCTGATCTTCGGCCATCACTGTCCACTGGCAGGGCAGTTTGGTAAAAAACTCAATTTCGCCAAAAATATGCTGATCACAATTTAGCTCACCTAACTGAAAGCGCCGACCATTATGGGCGCTAGTATACATGGCGACTTTTCCTACGGACACGACATAAAGCTCACGCACATTTTGCCCCTGTTGCAACATGATATCACCGGGGGCAAATTGGCGGCTGGCCGTTTGGCACTGAAATAAGGCCTGCTTAAAGAGTTCGCGCTGCTCGCTTAATGTGTCGCCAAAGCGGCTAGAGAGTTCAGGATGTAACTGCATGTTGATGATAGTTGTGGATATTGATGCGATTAAGGTACGCATTTCGCTGCAAGATTGATACTCATTCGATCATAAAATATGTAAATCCCTGCGTGAGGGCTGGCACTTTGGCGGCGGTAGATGGTCGTTCGCATTGTGTGTCGCCGTTGTTGTGACGCTGCAAACGTGTGTTATGACAGGTCGGTGTGAATGTGAGCTTTAGTGAGAATGATGGCGCATTGGCTGCGCCATTAAGAGGATGACTTGGTCGTTATCTGGATGCATTTATCGGCAAGGCTTACTGCTATTAACCTCAACAAGCTCTAATCACACAGTGCGTTGAGTGCGGCTAAAATGGCATGTTGCTCACCTTGGGCGCTTGCTTTGGACGATGCAACATAGTCATTAACTCCTGCTTTAACATCCTGCTCAAATAGCACTACGTTGGTTAGTATCGCCGCCACTTCAAGTTGGCGCAGTCGGCCGACGGTGAATAACGCAGCGGTTTCCATATCGGCCCCGAGCACGCCTTGGCGATGCCAATAGTGGCAGAGCTCCTGTTCTTGATCGGTATAAAAACTGTCGTGGGAGCGCACTACGCCGCTATGGGCAATAATATGATACTGCGCGCAGTATGCTTGCAGTTTGCCGACCAAACGATGATTGGCACAGGCCGGAAAACCGTGCTTTACATAGCTGGCAGAGCCGCCATCATCACGCACTGCAGCCTCGGCAATAATCACATCACCTATCGCTATCTGCGGTTGTAGCGCACCGGCGGAGCCGATGCGGATAAGTTGTTTAACACCGCATTGATACAGTTCCTCAAGGGCAATGATCGCTGAGGGAGCACCAATACCTGTGCTGCAGACGGTGATTATAGTGTCGCCATAACGGCCACGCATTAACCGAAACTCGCGGTTATCCGCCAAGGATTCGACATCCGTTAGATGCGCCGCGATGCGGTTGACTCGATTGGGTTCGCCGCAGACGACGGCTTTTTCACTGACTTGATGGGGCGCGACGAGAATATGGGGTTGAATACTCATTGTTGACCTTTATCAATTACTTAGCTTGGCGGTAGCCCCGAATTGTATCGGGCTACCGCGAAGGGAAAACTTAGATAAACAAACTGACAATTGCAGCATTCATCAAGTTTGCTAACGTCGCCGCTAGCAGTACTTTCATCCCGAGCTGACCAATCAGCCCCGCGCGTTGCGGTATCATTTGACTCAGGGCGCCACACACCATGGCCACTGAGCCGATATTGGCAAAGCCGCAAAGGGCAATAGTCATAATGGCATTGCTACGTGCAGAGAGTTCCACATTGCCCATATTGGCGAAGGCAACAAACTCATTCATGGCGATTTTTTGGCCTAGGAAGGCGCCTGCTGTGTTTGCTTCAGCCCATGGAATACCAATCAACCATGCTACTGGCGCAAACAAGGTGCCGAGGATCATATCCACGGTTAAGGTTGGCATGCCAAACAGTTCACCAATCGCACCCAATCCGCCGTTCAACAAGGCCATGAGACCAATACAGGCAATAATGACTGCGCCGACGATGGCAGCGATTCCCATACCAGCAATAGCGCCTTTGGCTATGGCATCAATAAAGCTACTGGGCTTTTCATCATCGGGTAATTCTGGCACTTCGTTAACGGTTGGCTCGGTTTCTGGGATAAGCAACTTAGCGAACATCAACCCCGCTGGAGCTGACATAAAGCAAGCCATAATCAGATAGTTAAGCGCAACGCCCATCCCCGCAAGGCCCGCTAAAATGGAGCCAGCAATTGAAGACAATCCACCGACCATCACCGCAAAAATTTGTGCGCGGGTGAGGACGCGGTGGTAGGGCTTGATCAGTAACGGTGCTTCGGTTTGGCCGAGAATAATATTGCCCGCCGCATTCATTGACTCCGCCCGTGATGTGCCGAGTACCTTTTGCAAGCTGCCGCCAATAATTAACACAAACCACTGCATAATGCCTAAGTAGTACAGCAAAGAGGTGAGTGCGGCAGTAAAGATGATTTGCGGTAATACCTGTAACGCCCAGACAAAACCTATGCCTTCAACGCTGAAATTGACTAAGCTGCCAAAGGCAAATTTGATCCCTTCAGTACCATAACCAAAGACTTTGCCTACAGTATTTGATACGGCCAGCAGTACATCGGCACCGATCTCGGTTGCCAGCACAAAAAAACCGAGCGCGATGATAATGCCAAATGCACCGATAACGGCGCGCCAGCTGATCAAACGGCGGTTCTCAGAAAACAGCAAACCTACGCCTAAGAGTACAAAAATACCAAGGATGGACTGGATCATACTGAGTGGTCCTTATATGAATTAACGGCTGCAATCACACGCTCGGCGTGGGCCTTTGCAAGGGAAAGGGTGTTGGACTTATTGCCACCTTCGGCGGCAGTGGAGTTCATCTCAAAGCTAATAATGGTATCGATAATCTCGACAGCGGCTGCACGAAATGGGTGTTCGTAAGCTTGTTGGTATACGTTAAAGGGTAAAAAGTTAAAGCCTGTTTCGCTGTAGGAGTCCTCAGTCGCCCCCGCAGTGATAGAAAACAGGACAGGTTTACCTTGGAGCTGGCTACCATTAGGGCCAAAGGCAAAACCATAGGTAAATACCTCATCAATCCAATATTTGAGCACGGCGGGGTAGGTGCTCCAATAGAGCGGGAATTGCACCACAATCACATCGGCATCGAGCAACTGTTGCTGCTCCGTGGCGGTATCCCCATCAAACTGAGCCACTGAATTGATACGCCAGCTCGGTTGCTCAGCCTCAAGGGCAAGTATGCAGGCATTGGCCACAGACTGGGTTAAGTTGGGGTGCCCGTTTAGCACGAGTATGTTCATTAGCTAGCTCCTGAGAGGAAACGGTGCCGCCATGCAGCCAAAACCAGAGGCTCAAGCACCGAGTTACGAAGTCATGGCGTGGATTATAGGGAGGGAAGGGTGAATACAAGAGGACATTTGTCTCCTAGCACCTGATGCAGCTCATACTATTGTGAAAATTTGATTAACATATCGATGTAAAAATGAATGAAGTGATAAGCGCAATGTCGGGTCATACCGAAATGCTAACGTTTATTAAGCGCTCAGCTCTGCTCCTAATCTGTTCATCCTGACTGCATGAAATAGTGCACATTGCATGTGGCACCAATGTCGAACGCTGGTTAGCATTCTGTCATTGATGCTTTTTGCACGATGAAAACTTAATAAAGCGATAGGGCTTAATGCGTTTGATTACCCGAGTTGTCCCGCAATCATAAGTTCTTTTGTTTCAGGGACTTCATTATAGGATAAAACATGAAGTCCGCGGGCGAAGGCTAATGCGTATCGCGCGAGGAAAGGCCTGAGTTGTGGAGAAACAAGTAGGATAGGGTTATAGCCTTTCTCTTTTGTCTCCGCGAGTAATTGGGGCATTCTTTGTTGTAGCTGCGCCAGTAGATTAGGTTCGATAGGGAAACTATCCAATGCAACTCGGCCCTGTTGCTGCGATTGATTTAACGCTGTCATTAAGGTTTGTTCTAATTCTGCGGTCAGCGTAAGTACATTCAACTGCGGACTGCTGCCTGCGATTTGATGCAAAATACTGTTGCGCAAAGCGCAGCGCACATCGGCGGCGAGTAGGACGGGATCTTTGGTTTGCTCGCTGCATTCCAGCAAAGTTGTTGCTATGGTGCGTATGTCTTTAAGGGGCACTTGTTCTTTGAGTAACAAGCGGAAAACTTTGAGTAACTGTATGGGGGTTAAACAGGTACTGAGTGATTCCGCCAGTTTTGGGGCTTGCTTACTGAGCCTGTCAGTTAATTGCATAATATCATCATGTTGCAATAATTCAGGCAGTGATTCGCGCAATAACTTACTGACATGAGTGGCAATGATCGTGGCATTATCGACGACCGAATAACCTAAATTGAGTGCTTTGGCTTTTAGTTCAGGCGTAATCCAAATCGCATCCATTTGGTAAGCGGGTTCCTTAGTTAAAATCCCATCAATTTTGCCGTACACAGGACCACTTTTTATTGCTAACAGTAGATCAGGCTCTAATTCGGCGATAGCCACTTGAGTGCCCATAAAGTTAATTTGGTATGCATGTGGTGCCAAGGCTAAATTGTCGCGCACTCTCACTTCCGATAGCAGAAATCCGATTTGTTCTGAAAGGGTACGTCTGATCCCTGTTAGGCGTTTTTGTAATTCTGCTCCTTTCGTTTTTTCGACTAGATGAACCAATCTATAGCCTAATCGTACTTCGATGATGTCGGTAAAAGGCAGGGATTCCCAGCTTGGCGCTGAAGGTTCTGTCAGGCTGGTTTCTATGAGTTCTTCTGTTTTCTCTTCAGTAAAGGAGGCTTTATTCTGGTTTTGTTTCCACGCTGCAAAGCCTAGTAGTATTGCAAAAGATAAAAATACCAGTGCTGGCATGCCCGGGGTGATACCGAGAATCGCCATCACAATGGCTGCAGTGGCTAAGGTTCTAGGGTTAGCCAGTAACTGTCGACTCAATTGGGTCGGCATTTCTTCTGCATCGGATACCCTAGTCACAATAATTGCGGCAGCAGTGGCGAGTAGTAATGATGGAATTTGTGCAACTAGGCCATCACCAATGGTTAATAGTGCATAGGTTTTAAAGGCTTCTGTTGTACTCAGATCATGCATAAAGATGCCTATGCTGATCCCGCCAATAATGTTGATTGCTAAGATCAAGAGTCCTGCGATGGCATCCCCTCTCACAAATTTTGAGGCTCCATCCATGGAACCATAAAAGTCTGCTTCTCTGGCGACATCTTGGCGACGTAGGCTGGCTTGTTCGTGTGTGAGTGTGCCAGCATTGAGATCGGCATCGATCGCCATCTGTTTACCCGGTAGGGCATCCAATGTAAATCGCGCCGATACTTCAGAAATCCGCTCGCCACCCTTAGTGATTACAACAAAGTTAATAATCATTAGAATTAAGAAGATAACAGCACCGACGACATAGTTTCCGCCAATGACGACTTCACCGAAGGCTTGGATCACTTTACCCGCAGCATCGCCTCCTTCATGACCTTCAATGAGTACTACGCGCGTCGATGCAACGTTTAAGGTTAAACGCATTAAGGTCGCAAGGAGCAATAAGGTTGGGAATACAGAAAACTCTAACGGTCGTCTGATCGATACGCTCACCAGCAGCACCATGACGGCAAGGACGATGTTAAATGTAAACAAAATGTCCAGTAGCCATGCAGGCAGCGGTAAAATCACCATTGCCAGAATAGCGAGCAGCATGACGGGAATGCCGATATAGCTGTAATTTCCTGAAAAGGTGCGAGAAAGCCAATTCATAGGTTAAGCAATCCTTTAATCGTGACGTAAATTAGGGGGAATAAAAAAATGTGGTAAAGGGTCAGGTTTCTGCTGTAAGCCCTTACGAGATGCTTTTATTTGCATGACATAACTTAATACGTGCGCTATGGCGATAAAAAGGGCACTGGGTATCTGTTGATCTACTTGCGTTGAATGATAAATAGCCCGCGTGAGCGGTGGGATATCAATAATTTCAATATCATGTTTTTTAGCGAGTTCTCGCATATAGAGGGCGAGTTCTTCGGTGCCTTTAGTGATGACGTAAGGCGCATCCGCTAAGTCAGGATTGTATTTTAATGCCACGGCATAGTGAGTAGGATTAACCAAGAGAACATCCGCTTTTGGAATGGTGGTATCTGCCCGAGAGCGAGCCATTCGTTGCTGTATTTGGCGGATTTTAGCTTTAATCTCTGGCTTACCTTCTTGCTGGGTATGCTCGTCTTTTACTTCTTGACGTGACATACGTAATTCTTTGCTGTTATGCCAATATTGGTAAGGCACATCAATAAAGGCGATCACGAGCAGTCCAGTACCAAGATAAAACATGCCTTGCGACAGTAGATTGATGCCATCACGAACCGCTTCATCAATAGGACGTTGATTGTAGCTAAGTAGTTCTTGTAAGTGACCATTCAAGAAAACCAACATAATTCCGATCAGTAACACAATCTTTAGGCATGACTTGAGTAACTCAACAAGAGATTGAGCGGAAAATATTCTTCCGACACCGGCAAGAGGATCGATTCGACTGTACTTAAAATTAGCATTTCCAAAATTAAATATTGGCCCCCCAGGCAAGGCTCCTGCAACTGCGGCCAACAGAGCAACCATGATGAATAGTGGACCTAAGATGCTTAGCATTTCGACTAGGCTGGCGCCAAGATGGCGCATCATGATGTCTGGTTGATCTAACTCTGCTCGGGTGAGCAGCATATTGTATTTAGCTAATCCACTGACTCTCGTCGCAAACCAATCCGCATTACTGGTCAGCATGACAGAGCAACCAACAACCAGTGCTGCGGAGGCAAGATCTTTAGAGCGTGGAACTTGGCCTTCTTCTCTCGCTTTACGCTTTTTCTGCGGTGTAGCTTCTTCTGTTTTATCTTGTTGGGGCGTTTTACTCATGAGATCCCTCCGATAAATTGGTACATGGCAGTTAATGCGTCTAAGCACAGATCACTGTAACGAGTTGGAATGCCGCTTAACGAAAGGAAGACGCAAATCAAGCCCATCAACAAGGTCATGGGAAACCCGAGCGAGAAGATGTTTAATGACGGCGCAGCGCGGCTTAATACACCAAAAGTGATGTTAACCATTAACATGGCGAGTACTGCGGGTATGGCGAGCATCAGCGATGCAGCAAATAGCCAGCCCATTCGACTAACCAATCCCATTAGCGGTAAGTCAAAAATCCCATTTCCAATTGGCCATAAACGAAAGCTATCAACAATGATGTTGAGCCCGACTAAATGACCGTCAAGAGCCAGAAAAATCAATGTACCAAAGATTTGTAACCATTCACTGAGAATGGGGTTGGTGTCGCCATTAGCAGGATCGTTCATCACCGCCATCGCTAGACCCATCTGCATCGACATAATAGTGCCAAGCATGGTCATCACATGGATTAAAATGGTTAAAAATAGCGCGAGCATAAATCCAGTCAGTAGTTGCTCTATGGCTAAAAACAATGATCCAAGCGAGAGCGCATCGACAGCGGGAACGGGTGGCAGCATAGGTGCAATAAGCGCTGCAATACTTAAGGCAAGAAAAATTCTTACTGTTGCAGGCACATAGGAATTACCTAACAAGGGCATTATCATAAATGCCCCCATGATCCGGCAGAATGGCCACCAAAGGCTGCCGATTAACATGCTGAGTTCGGTTGAGGTGAGTGAAAGCATATCAACCGATAATATGAGGAATATTCATAAACAGCCTGTCAAATAAATCACTTAGCTGTTGTATGAGCCAATGGCCTGAAAACAGAACCATAAGTAGAGTAATGATAAGCCTTGGCAGAAAACTCAAGGTTTGTTCATTGACCTGTGTCGCAGCCTGAAATACCGCAACGATTAAGCCTAAAATGAGTCCCGGTGTCACCAACACAGAAACCATGATGATGACGAGAAACATTGAGTCAGCAAAGAGCGAGGTCAGTTCATTGATGTCCATCTAGCTACCCAAAACTTGCGGTTAAGGTGCTTACCGTCATAGCCCAACCATCGACTAATACAAAAACCATCAGTTTAAATGGGAGAGAAATAATTAACGGTGACAACATCATCATCCCCATAGACATGAGGACACTTGCGACAACCAAGTCGATAACTAAGAAAGGTAAGAAAAGTAAGAAGCCAATTTGGAAAGCTGTTTTGAGTTCACTCAGTACAAATGCGGGCATAAGGACAAAAAAGGGGACTTCCTCTGCTGCTTTCATGTGTGTGGGTTCGTTAGCTATTTTCAGCATTTGCTCAAGATCAGTTTCTCTTGTCTGCGCCAGCATAAATCGAGTTAAAGGGATTTTGGCTATTGAGACAGCCTCCATCAATTCGATCTTACCTTGGTCATAGGGCAAATAAGCTTCCTTATAAATTTTGTCTCCCACTGGGCGCATAATAAAGATAGTGAGTACTAATGCTATCCCAACAAGCACTCGGTTAGGGGGACTTTGTTGTAGTCCGAGAGCTTGTCGGAGGATTGCTAATACAATGATAATACGAGTAAAACTGGTTAGCATCATCAGCATGATGGGCAAGAAACTAATGGCCGTCATGAGCGCTAAAATTTCGAGTTTAATGTTAACTGCTTGACTGTCTTGAGCGCTATCCAGTGTGAATAAGGTCAGTCCTTCCGATGCGAGGGCTTGGGGAGCAAACAATAGAATCGCCAGTAACAATACCCGAACTATCATTCGTTACTTGTCCCATCGAGAGTAATGCTCTCTATTTCCAGCAAACGTACGCCATATCTGCCTGCCACTTCTACGACTTCGCCTCTTCCTAATAGTGCACCATTTACTCTGATATCCAGCGGCTCACCTACCATACGGTCGAGTGCGATAACATCACCTTCTCCCATACGATTTAGTTCGCCTAAAGACATTTCAGCACTGGCCAGTTCGAGAGTAACTTGAACAGGAAGTTGTTGAAAAAAATTATTATTTTTCAATTTACGGTTATGGGTGTCCGGCTTTGAAAATGCTCTCTCAGAGAAAATATCGTCCTCTAATAGAAAATCATCATCCGATAAAATAGATTGTTCAGCCAATGTCATGCTCCTCATGCTGATAAATATCTTGGGTCAATTTCGCTACCATCTGTCCTTCATGACTATGCACAGAGGCATGAAATAGCGGTGTGTTTCCGATTGATAACAAGGTTTTTGGATAGAGATTAATAGGTAAAATATCCCCAGTTTTTAATTGGCTGAGTGATTGCACCGGGATGCTATGTTGCCCTAATGTCAGCTGCATTTTTATGGGGAGACTTTTTAGCCAGACGGCTAGTTTTGCGGGTAAATCCGCAGATACTTCAGATTTCTTAGGCTGTTCGGCCAGATGCCCCAGTAAATGCTCAGTTAAGCAAAAGAGCATTGGAGGGGTTAGTGGGCCATTGGTAAAATTGAACGACCATACTGCCGATACTGCGAGTGGCATATGGCCTTTTATGAGCTCAACTTCAAGATTATTGGTTTCGATCGTGCTATTAGGTAGCTCCTCCACTACGGAAAGTAGCAACTTTTTGGCTAACCTAAATTCAGATTGGCTGGGGTTTCTCAAAGGAGAACTTAATGGTGTTGAGGTATTACCGTAATAATTACTTGCCAATTGATCGAGCGTGCAGCGATCAATTCTCCAATAACCGAGGGTATTTTGATGATGTTTTAATACAAACCATGAATAGCAATGTTCTGGAACGACAGGTGTTCTAGGTTCTGTTAACGTTGACCCCGAAACAGCGGGATGACCCTGTCTTAGTAGCGGAGATAGGATATTATTTATGGCATCGATAAGTGGACGATGTAGCTTTTCTAGCTGTTGCAATAATCGCGTTCTCGCTAGCTTTTCTTGAACTAGCATAATAGGTCTAATTATTTCATTGGAATTTGATTTTATAAGCCTAGCTTTCGCCGTCGTCTTCATTGTTCTTCCTATTAAACGTGTTTTTACTACTAGAATGCTGCTTGGCTACCTCCGTGATTCAGTTGGCGCATAAAAAACATACACAAACAGAGTGCCTAAATATTTATTTCTTTATCGTTAAGGATTAATGAATTTCTTAAAACAGTTAAGCGTTGAACTTTAGGTTCGACTCTGTTTTAAACGACGAGGATGATAAGTTAATAAGGCTTAAGTATTCAATAATAATTATAAGAAATGCTGAAATATATGTGAATAGAATTGTAGGGTAAAGTTGGTTGTGAACAAAATGTTTGTTTTGAGATTGTGTAAGAAGATATTAATGCTTTAGGTTTTGCATTTTCGCGTCAATAAAAAGGCGGTTAGATATTATTTTGACATTTGTCGATATTTTGGCGGGCAATATTTATGTCAGCATTTACATATTGATTATTAATGATGATATTGTGTTGCAAATCTGTTTGTCTTTGATTTTCATTGTTTTTTGTGCGCTATGGTTTGTGATTTATTTAATATTAAACATTGGCGGTTAAATTTTGTCACTATTTTAAAAGTATCGATGGTGCATTTTTATCATTGTCATATATTATTTTACAAATATATTTGGTATAAGTCAGTCCTAAGTTATATGCATCACTTTTTTGCGGTTTTTCTTTTAGACCTTTCATGGTTGATAGCAATTGATTCATATAATTCGGTGATACCTTAAACTTTGTTGCTGGTCACATTTCTTATCGATGATTGCACTAGAACACGTTTTAACCTTATTTAGTTGAGGGCATATCCTTAGCCATTGTCAATGTGGATACTCATTGTGTGTAGTTCTCTATCGCTGGCTTTGATATTACATGCGGAAATATATCTTCCGCATTCAGCTTCCGCATTTGTTTTTACTGTTCTTAATGGCTTGAGTTATTTATTGCTCATTCATCTAGATGGATAAGTAAGTAGTAATAGATTTTATATACACTCAAACACAAAGACTTATAGGTCTAAATTAAGGTGTTATTTAATGTACTGTAAACGAAAGGGAGTTAGTGAGTGGGTGGCCTAAGTATACGGATTGAAGGGTTAAACATATCTGCGGAACTTGCATGCAAAATAACACATGAGGATTTTTATCTGTGGAGTGATGCAATGGAATTACCTTGGCTCACTATCGTTAACTTATCGGATTGTAGTCCTTGTGATGTGAAGTCCTATCTTGCCCGTTTTCCTGGCCGTAATATCGTCGCCTTATTAGCACCAGAGCAAGGTGAGTTGGCAGCCGCAGCAATGCGAGCTGGCGTACAGGATTATCTATTAATTCCCGTAGAAACTGAGCAGTTACTTGCCTCCATTCAACGATTACACCGTTTAGAGTTACCTGATTCTAGTTTGGTTGTCGCGGCTTCTGTTAGTCGACAATTGTTGATGTTGGCCCATCGCGCCGCAACCACTGAGGCCAGTGTTTTATTATTGGGTGAAAGTGGTACTGGTAAAGAACCGCTTGCTCGTTATATTCATCGCCACTCCTCCCGTTCACATAAGCCTTTCGTTGCGATTAACTGCGCTGCCATCCCTGAAAGTATTCTAGAGTCCGTTCTCTTTGGGCATGTCAAAGGTGCCTTCACTGGTGCCATTTGTGATAAGGCAGGAAAATTTGAGCAGGCCAATGGCGGTACTTTATTACTCGATGAAATTGGTGAAATGCCCTTGCCGTTACAGGCGAAGTTACTTCGGGTGCTACAGGAGCGTGAGGTCGAAAGACTCGGTGGCCAGCATGTTATACCACTGGATATCAGAGTCATTGCCTCTACCAATCGCGACTTAAGACAAGCCGTGGAGTTTGGACATTTTAGGGAGGACTTGTTCTATCGATTAGATGTTTTACCTCTGAAAATTAAGCCTTTAAGAGAACGAAAGGCTGACATCCTGCCTCTAGCTGAACATTTCTTAAATTTATATGGCCAATCTGATTGCTCAAGTCGCTGTTATTTCAGTGAGCACGCAAGACAAGTGCTCGTTAACTATGATTGGCCCGGAAATGTAAGAGAGCTAGAAAATTGTATTCAACGTGCATTAGTGATGCGTAGAGGTCAGGCGATTCAAGTTGCGGAACTCGGGTTAAACATTCAAGAAGAGATGCTTGAGTTGGAGCCTTTAGGCGCCTCAGATGGACTTAAAGCGTCAAAACAACAGGCAGAGTTTCAATATATTATTGATGTACTTAAACGTTTTAATGGGCAACGCACGTTAAGTGCAGAGGCGCTAGGGATGACGACTAGAGCCTTAAGATATCGCCTCGTACAAATGCGGGAAGCGGGTATAGATATCGAAATGTTATTAGAGCAAGCGGGTCGAGCAGCTTAGAGCAATCAAAAAGTAATAGGAATGGAATATGTCTAGTGGAGCGATTGTTAGCTCAAATATGTTAATGGAAACCTTAAACATTCATCGTGAAGTGGCTAAAGGGGCGATCAACATCACTTCAAACCCTGCCGATAATGGTATGGCTTATGGGTCATTCACTGACTTGATTAAGAGTAAAGTTTCTGCCGTTAACCAAGATCAGAACCAATCCTCTATGGCGATGGCGGCTGTCGATAGTGGAAAAAGCGATGATCTCGTCGGTGCTATGGTGGCTTCGCAAAAGGCCAGTTTGTCCTTTGCGACTATGCTCCAAATTCGTAATCGTCTTGTGCAAGCATTTGACGATGTAATGAAGATGCCTATTTAAGGAATTGTGTGAATGTCTACCACTTTTGTTCAATCAGGTCAGGATATTACCGGGACTGAATCTTCGTCAGGATTCATTGCTGGCATGACCCAAAAATGGCATCGTTTTAACCGTGGTGATCGTCAAGTTATCGCCTTAGCTTTACTTGCGGTGGTTGTCGCCAGTGTCATAGTGTTGATGTTATGGACTGCTACTGCAGGGTATCGACCTTTATATGGCAGCCAAGAAAATGTCGATACCTCTCAAGTGTTAAATGTCTTGGATGCAGAAGGCATTGATTATCGCCTCGAGGCTAATACTGGGGCAGTCCTCGTTGCAGAAGAGCAAGTCGGTAATGCGCGTATGCTTTTGGCCGCAAAAGGGGTAAAAGCGAAAGTACCTTCGGGTATGGAGGCACTCGACAATACCGCGCTCGGCACGAGTCAATTTATGGAACAAGCTAAGTATCGCCATAGTTTAGAAGGTGAATTAGCTCGCACTATCATGTCGTTAAAGTTGGTCCGTGCCGCAAGAGTTCATTTGGCGATACCTAAACAAACTCTGTTTATCCGCCAGGAGCCTGAACTGCCGACGGCTTCCGTCATGCTGCAGCTAGACCCGAATACTCGACTCTCTGAAACACAAGTTGAGGCTATTGTTAATTTGGTTGCTGGCAGTGTGACTGGACTAACGGCCAGTAATATCAAAGTTGTCGATCAAGATGGTCGATATTTAAGTGAGAATATTTCAGGCAATCAAGATCTTAGTCAGTCTAGAAACAAGCAGTTACAGTACACGCGTGAACTTGAGAATAGCTTAGTGGCTAATGCCGCCTCTATGCTCGAGCCTGTGCTTGGTCAAGATAATTTCCAAGTGCGGGTGACTGCAAAAGTAAACTTCAATCAGGTTGAAGAAACTAAGGAGTCACTCGATCCGCAAAATGTCGTGACTCAAGAGCGCACGAGTGTCGATGATTCAAGTAATACTATTGCCGCGGGAATTCCTGGAGCTTTAAGTAATAAGCCACCCCAAGCAGGGAAAGAGGCGACGAATGATAAGACCCGTAATTTGAAGCAGGAAGAAAGTCGTCAATATGACGTTGGTCGTTCTGTGCGTCATGTTCGTTATCAACAAATGCAGCTCGAAAACCTCTCAGTTTCAGTGCTTATTAATAGTGCTACGGGTCAAGGAGCATTCAATGAAGAGGCTCAACTGGTTAAGTTTGGCAATATGGTCAAGGATGCCATCGGCTTTTCGGCGGCGAGAGGTGATAGTTTTACCATTAATGCCTTTGAGTTTACCCCAACCGTCGCTGCCGAATTTACGCCGTCACCTTGGTGGCAATCAGAGAATTACCAAGCTTATTTACGCTACATCATAGGCGGCATCCTTGGCTTTGGACTTATTTTGTTCGTATTAAGGCCGCTGGTTAAGCACTTGACCCGAACCGCTCAAATTACCGCGCCTAGAATTGAGCCCGTTGCATTAAGTGCCGCTTCCGCTGCTACACTCGATGGGCATTCCGCCGATACTTTACCAAATCAAGCACATCAGTTACCGAGTGCCGACTGGCTAGGCAGTCAAGGTTTACCCGAGCCCGGCTCACCTTTGACCGTTAAAATGGAGCATTTAGCCTTGCTCGCAAACAAAGAACCCGCGCGTGTTGCAGAAGTGATAGCTCATTGGATAGGCGATAAAGACGGTGAATAATTCAATCGAAATTAAGATGGACAATTACGCCCAAGCGGCCATGTTATTACTGAGTATGGGAGAAGAAGGTGCCGCCATGGTCATGGCGCATTTGGATCGTAACGATGTGCAACACTTAAGCCATAAAATGGCGCGGTTATCGAGTATTACCCAGCAAGAAGCCGAGGCAGTACTCAGCCGTTTTTTCCAACGCTATAAAGAACAATCGGGTATCGCCAGAGCCTCACGGTCCTATTTACAAAAGACTCTCGATATCGCTTTGGGAGACAGAGTCTCTAAAAGTCTTATCGATAGCATTTATGGTGATGAGATTAAAGTGCTCGTTAAGCGTCTCGAATGGGTTGACCCACAATTACTTGCCCGTGAAATCACCCATGAGCACTGCCAGTTGCAAGCGGTATTGTTGGGATTATTACCACCAGAAAGTGCCGCTAAAATTCTGAAAATGTTGCCCACTGATAGCCAAGATGAGGTGCTCGTTCGTATCGCGCAACTTGGCGAATTAGACCGCAACGTTGTTGAGGAACTGCGAGAACTGGTTGAGCGTTGTATGTTGATGGCAATGGAGAAAAGTCACACGCAAGTGGCGGGCGTCAAACAGGTTGCCGATATCCTCAATCGCTTCGAAGGCGACAGAGAACAACTGATGGAAATGATCAAACTCCATGATAAGCAGATGGCGATCGATGTCACCGATAATATGTTTGACTTCATTATTCTTGGGCGACAAAAGCAAGAAACGTTGCAGACCTTATTAGGACAGGTACCTTCTGAAACCTTATCGTTAGCATTAAAAGGCATTGATTTTGAATTAAAAGATGCCTTGCTCAATGCCTTGCCTAAACGTATGTCGTCAGCGATTGAAACGCAAATAGAAGCGTTAGGTGGTGTACCTGTTAGCCGAGCGAGTGGGGCGCGTAAAGAGATAATGGAACTGGCGAAGCAATTAATGCAAGAAGGTGAAATTGAATTGCAGCTATTTGAAGAACAGGTCGTTGTTTAATGGAAAACAAGCATTCTCGTTGGCGTCTAAATACCAATCTCGCTCGTCGTTATCGTTTTCCTGCATTACACGATGCGGTGGAATCAAATTCCGATGCGGGCAGTGATTTTCAAAGTTATCAACAAGCATTTGATGAGGGTTATGACGAAGGTGTTATTCAAGGTAAGAGTGCGGGTTATGAGGCTGGCATAGAAGAAGGACGCATTGCTGGACATGCAGCTGGTTTTCATCAAGGTCGGTTAGATGGGCAGTCAGCGGGTAGGGCATCCATCGATGAGCAGCTCAACAGCTTACTTGTGCCGCTAGGTGCCTTGAGAGAACTACTCGAAGACGGTCATGCAAAGCAGGTTCGTGAACAGCAAAATTTGATCCTTGAATTAGTACGCCGAGTGTCACAACAAGTGATTCGCTGCGAGCTAACCCTGCAGCCACAACAAATACTTAAACTCGTTGAAGAAACCTTGAGTGCGTTGCCCGATGATCAAGCGGATATCAAAATCCATTTAGAGCCGAGTGCCGTGACTAAATTAAAAGAGCTCTCGGAAGATAAAATCCGTGGCTGGAATCTCATCGCTGATAGCAGTATTTCAGCGGGCAGTTGTCGAATTGTGAGTGATAAATCCGATGCAGATGCTTCAGTCGAGACACGACTCGATGCTTGCATGAAGCAGGTTGAAACCAAGTTGAATGAGGCTGAGATTGGAGTCTGATGTATTTCATGACGATTGGCCTCAGGTTCCAGTTGCAAGGGTTTATGGACGTCTCATTCGAGTCAATGGTCTATTGCTTGAGGCTGTTGGCTGTCAGCTTGGTATGGGGGATCGTTGCCAGATTGAAGGGCGAAATGGTCGTTTAATTGAGGCTGAAGTCGTTGGCTTTCATCGGGACGTATTGTGCCTTATGCCGATTGAGCCCACACAGGGCTTGATGCCAGGTGCTAGAGTGCTGCCTATTACGGATGAGCAAACAATTGCTATTGGTGATGGTTTGCTTGGCAGGGTGCTTGATGGACTTGGACAACCACTCGACTTACTGGGCGATTTAACCGGTGTTTCACAAGTCCCGCAATCTCACACGAGTTACAATCCTTTGCTGCGCCAGCCTATTCGGCAGCCGCTAGATGTCGGTATTCGCGCCATCAATAGTTTGTTGCCCATTGGTAGAGGCCAGCGACTCGGGCTCTTTGCGGGCTCTGGTGTGGGTAAGAGTGTGTTATTAGGCATGATGACTCGTTTTACTGAAGCAGATGTTGTGGTGGTTGGCTTAATTGGTGAGCGTGGCCGAGAGGTCAGGGAGTTTATTGAAGAAACACTCGGTGAAGAAGGGCGTAAACGGGCTGTGATTATTGCAGCCCCTGCAGATACCACACCGCTGATGCGATTACGTGCAATGCGGTTATCCCACTCCATTGCCTGTGCTTTTAGGGATCAGGGCAAGCAAGTACTGTTATTAGTAGATTCATTGACTCGTTATGCTCAGGCACAGCGTGAAATCGCCTTGAGTTTAGGTGAGCCTCCAGCAACCAAAGGCTATCCGCCATCGGCATTTGCACAGTTACCTAGACTGGTGGAAATGGCGGGCAATGGTGAGCATCCGACGGGAACGCTAACCGCGTTTTATACCGTATTGGCCGAGGGCGATGATCAGCAGGATCCCGTTGCAGATGCAGCGAGAGCCATTTTAGATGGCCATATAGTGCTAAGTCGTAAATTAGCCGAGCAAGGACATTTCCCTGCGATTGATCTTAATGCGTCTGTGAGTCGCTTAGCCATGCACATAGCGACCTCTAGCAGTATTGAACAGAGTCAGATCTTTAGACATCTTTTGAGTCGTTACAATGAGGTCAGAGACTTATTACCTTTAGGTGGCTACCAAGCGGGCCAAGATCCTGAAATGGATCTTGCTGTGCGAGTGTATCCAGAAATGGCACGATTTTTACGCCAGACTACACACAGTAAAGTCAATTTGGCTGAAAGTTTAGTGCAATTGGAACAGTTGATGGGAGTTATGGGATATGAGCCAGCGTCATCTCTCTAAGTTACGTGTTCAAGCTGAAAAGAAATTAGCGCAGCTAGGGCAAAAACGCGATGATTCCAGCCTAAGCGTCCAACTAAATCAACAACAACATCAAGCCTTAACCCAAATGATATTGACTTATCGTGGTGCGAAAGAGGGCTCAAATGTTTTGCTCTGGCAAAATTCCGCAAGTATGGCGCAAGTGTTAGAGCCTATGCGGGTGAAGTTAGCTCAAAAGGAGGTTTTTCTACAACAGGAACAACTGCGCATTGATCGCCTATGGCGTAAGCAATTAGGGCGTCAGCAAGGTTTGAAGTGGCTTGAAAAACAAACACATATACAAGAGCAAGCACAAGTGGCGCGCCGTGAACAGGCTGTTGTTGATGATATGGCGGGTTTCTATTACAAGAATAAAGGCCAATAAGCGCTGTGTCATTACAGCTGAGAGCCACCTTTGTAAACTATGCCACTATCTGCAGAACACCCTGGTAACTCTCAATAATTCAGTTTGATTAGCGTTTGGCACCGTAATCAATTTCATGGTGTTGGCCATCTTGATTCAGGATACGGTTAATCGTTTCTTGCTGTATTACGAGCAATCTGCCGTTGGTTTCATTGGCTGTTTGGCTATCTTTAACTAAGAGCTGCAAGTTGTCCCATGACATTTTTATTTGCGGTCTTAGGTGATCAGGTAGCGCCGTGATTAAGCGTCTCATGCCACTATTGTCACTATTAAAACCTAGTGTCGCGAGATTTTCGCTTCGCTGTTTGGCTCTCAAAGCTAACTTGTTACACAGTGCAGTTTGACGCTCGTTATGGGCTAAGAGCGCATCATTATCCCTGCGTTGCATTAATTCACGTTGGTGCTTAAGCATTGATTTTAGTTGACTATATCCCTCAAGATCTTGACGAATATCGCGAATTAAACTTTGAACAAGTTCGCGCTTATTTACTTGACTATTATCCATGCTGTATCAATATCTTATCTGCAATTTTATCTAAGCTCAGCTCAAAGTTTCCATTACTTAAAGCCTGACGTATAGCAGCAACTTTATCTGTGTCAACGTCGGAGATGGTATGTAACTCTTTCTGGGTTTGTTCTAACAATTGCCAGTCGTGACTAATATCTTGTCGTGTTGGCGTTGATAGATTTTCTGATTCAACGGGCTTTCTGGGCGTATTAGCGCTCTTACTCGTGCTGAACTCAGTGCTCAAGGCACTGCTAATTTTATTAATTTCCATAGATGTTCATCGTCATAAATGGCTAGATATTAGATATAGGCGACCTAAATAGGATAAATCTAAAATAAATTTTTAAATTTATCCTAAGGTGGCTTAAATGTTAAAAACGGGTTTCAACTCTCCCCTTAGCTATGGGGTAAGCGGTAATGATTTTCCCTGAACTACTATTCCTCACTCTAATGGCATCACCTTGTTTACCCGCATCCATAGCAATCCCAATCATATTGGCATAAAAGGTGGCACTGACTGCTTCAATAATCACTTCATCCCCTATGCTCACGAGTTCTGGTGCACTTAAATTGCTTGCTCTTATGGGTTTGTTTTTGATTATTTTTCTGGCAACCGCTTGCCCTAAAATGTGTTTTTCATCAGTAATAATGTCTTGATCTGACGCAGTTAAGGGCAACATTTGCCATTGTAGATTTTCTGATGTGACAACTTCATCTCTCTTAAGCGTTTTGTTGGCAACAGGAATGTAGGCGCTGAGAGCAACCTTGGCCCGAACATAGAGTGACCAGCCTTCAGAGGCACAGCTTATTTTTCGTTGGATCCGACCGAATGGGAGCCCTTTAGCAGCCTCGACTTGGAGCGCCGTGCTACACGTTTTTAGCTTGGCAGTGCTGGAAGGAATGTGCAGTGTGATTTTTTTGCTGACTTTTTTTATCTCTTGCGATTGTTGCCACTTAGCTATCTCTGCGGCTACGGAGTTTGTCATTTGCTGAGATATTTGTTCTGTCGCTGTGATCTTCCCTTTCGCGTACACATTGAGCGGAAGTAACCCTATGCTCAGTAAGAAAGTGAGGGAAAAGAACTTTCCGTATATCGATAGCGATTTCATTTAACCAACTGTTTTATATGAATAAGTATATTGGCATGCTAATTGTAAGCTGCTCGACCATCTAAATTAATTACGCATACAGTACTAGGAGTTGAGATGGCTATCAACCTTGATAAAGCATTAGGAATACATCCTCAGACACTCGATTTTAGAGTGGAGAGAAGCAAGGTATTAGCGAGTAATTTAATCAATGCCGAAACTCCGGGGTACAAAGCGAGAGATTTGGATTTCAAAGCGGCCATGAAGCAAGTTGAAGCAGGCATGCAGATGAATCAAGAGTACAACCTCGCTTATCGCATGCCTTATCAAAATTCTGCCGATGATAATACCGTGGAACTCGGTAAGGAACAGGCAAGATATTCACAGAATGCGATGGATTATCAAACGAGTTTGACATTTTTAAACATGAAAATAGCCGGTCTAAAGTCTGCTATTGAAGGTCGTTAGGAGCCTGTATGTCATTTGGCGATATTTATCAAATAGCGGGTGCTGGCATGAATGCTCAGACCATACGTTTAAATACAGTCGCGAGTAACTTAGCTAACGCTGGTACTGCCGCCGAAAACCCTGAGTCGGCCTATCGAGCATTAAAACCCGTATTTGCGACTATTTATGATGCGACTCAACAAGGTGCGATTGGTGCTTCGATTGAAGTGAGCGATATAGTCCAAGCGGATGCTCCATTGGATATGCGTTATGAGCCGAATCATCCCTTTGCCAATGAACAAGGTTATGTCGCTTACTCTAATGTGAACACGATTGAAGAAATGGCCGACATGATGGCGGCAAGTCGTTCATTTGAAACCAGTGTTGAAATCATGAATCGTGCGCGTTCTATGCAGCAAGGTTTATTGCAACTAGGGAATAAATAGCAATGGAATTGACTCGCTCTGGTAACAACTCGATTCAGAATCCTGCAGGTGCATTAGCGGCACCAGGGAATGATGCTGCGTCATTAAAGAATGAATTTATGACCTTAATGATCGCGCAAATCAAGAATCAAGATCCCACTAAACCGCTTAACAGTGCTGAGTATATCTCTCAATTAGCGCAGTTTTCGCAGGTCGAAAGCTTAGAGGGAATGAGGAAGAATCAATCAAGCCAAATGGTCATGATGGAAAATTTGGGCATAGTACAGTCGGCATCTTTGATTGGTAAGAATGCCATGGTGCCTGTGTCTGAGTTTCAGCTCGATGGTGAAGCGGTTGAAGGCAAAGTGTATTTAGAGAATGCAGCTGAAGGCTTAGATCTTGAAATTATCGATGCACAAGGTCAGGTCGTTAGCACTATTCAACTCGGTGCTCAGGATGTTGGTGATGTTCGGTTCTCTATCGATCCTGCTGAGCTGGGGTTGTCTGCAGGCCAATATGAAATCAAAGCTAAGGCGACACTAGGTGAAAATAGTTTAGTTGCGCCAACGTATATTAAGGCACCGATCGAGAGAATCCATTTCTCCAGTGCATCCGGCATGATGATGGCTGAAATGGGCCATGGTGTTGGGGTTGTTTCTGTGCTCAATATTTCTGAAGTTTCTTAAATTATTTTTATAGGATATTAAGATGTCATTTAACATAGCTTTAAGTGGTTTACAGGCGACGACTCAAGACCTCAACACTATCAGTAATAACATTGCTAACGCATCAACGAGTGGTTTTCGCGGTGGCCGTAGTGAATTTGCATCAATTTATAATGGTGGTCAGGCGGGTGGCGTTGGCGTGATGTCAACGAGCCAAAACTTCTCTAAAGGTGGCAGCTTAACTTATACCGGGCGTCAGCTTGATATGGGGATCCAAGGCGAAGGCTTTTTTGTTCTCAAGGGGAATGATGGCGGCGCTATGTATGCTAGAGCTGGGATGTTCCATAAGGACAATCAAGGCTTTATAACCGATCCAGTCGGTAATCGTTTACAGGGATATTCTGTGAATGCGACGGGAAGATTACAAACAGGTAATGCGGGTGATTTACAGGTACAAACGGCTTCTTTAGCGGCCAAAGCCACAACGAATGTCAGCATGGTTTCAAATCTCGATGCGAGAGTCGATGTAATTCCTCCAGCTGTCCCAGCCGTGCCATTTGATCCTAAAAATATTGATAGTTATCACTCTATTGGTACCACCAGTGTCTACGACTCTTTGGGTACTGAGCATGTGGTGACTCAGTATTATGTAAAAACAGCGCCGAATGAGTGGACGGTTAATTACACTCTGGATGGGACTCTTCTGCCAGACCAAACAACATTAAAATTTGATTCAAAAGGCATTTTAGATCCAACTACGACAAAGGATACCTTCGACCTTACATTGGGTAATGGGGCATCACCGCTTAAATTTGATATCAATTTTGATAAAAGCACTCAGTATGCCGCCAAATATAACAACTCGAGTTTATCTCAAGACGGTTACACCTCTGGTGAATTGAAAGGTGTGCGTCTGGATGACAATGGCATGTTGTATGGCACTTATACTAACGGCCAAGATCAATTACAGGGTCAGGTCGTCCTCGCAAACTTTAGTAATCCCAACGGTTTATCGGCCGTGAGTAACAATGCTTGGGTGGCTACAAATACCGCTGGGCAAGCGATTATGGGGGCGCCATCTACAGGCACTATGGGCACTGTAACGGGGGGGTATTTAGAGGGCTCGAATGTGGATACCACTGCTGAAATGGTTAACCTCATGTCGGCTCAGCGTAACTATCAGTCCAACGCCAAAGTTCTCGATGTGAACTCGACTATGCAACAAGCATTACTTAATGCCATTTAAGAAGAGACACTGACATGGAGAAGATGCTTTATACCGCAGCCAGTGGTGCAGTTCGTATTCTTGAGGCGCAAAGTATTCGCGCGAATAACTTGGCTAACGCTGAAACTGCAGGATTTAAAGCCGACCTTGAGCGCGTTAATGCCGTGCCTTTAGCTGTTCAAGGTAATAGTTTGAACACAAGGGTCATGGCACAGACTGAGAGTAGTGGTTTTAGCCTGCAAAGTGGGGTGATCAATCCTACGGGCCGTTCATTGGATTTAGCGATCCGCGATCGTGGCTTGTTCAGTGTGGCTGTTGACGGTGTTGAAGCATACACCCGTTCAGGTGCAATTGAGACAAATGCCGAGGGGCAACTGACTATTGATGGCCGACCTGTATTAGGCGTTGATGGGCCGATAGCGCTGCCTGAGCATAAAGATGTCTTTGTGGGTGAAGACGGCACAGTCAGTGTTTTACCCTCTGAAGGCGGGATCATTGAGGAAGTGGGCCGATTAAAGCTAGTGAATCCTGACTTTGCCTTAATGCAAAAGGGGCAAGATGGGTTGCTCTATCGTCGTGATGGCCAAGCAGTGCCACAAGATGAAGGTGTGTTAGTGGATAGTGGCTTCCTTGAGTCGAGTAACGTGCAGGCCGTGTCAGAGCTTATTGCATCTATGGATTTGAGTCGTCAATTTGAGATTCAAGTTAAGTTAATGAAAAGTGCAGAAAAGCTGGCCGAGGCTGGTAATCGTCTGCTGGGCAATGTTTAAGGATTATTGGTATGCAATCAGCGTTATGGGTAAGTAAAACCGGCCTAACAGCACAAGATACGAAAATGACTGCGATTGCCAACAACTTGGCAAACGTGAATACCACTGGTTTTAAGCGTGACCGTGTTGCGTTTAATGATCTGTTTTATCAGGTTCAACGTCAGCCAGGTGGACAGGTTGATGCACTGAATAATCTGCCATCGGGTCTGCAATTAGGTGCAGGAACGAGAGTCGTTGGTACTCAAAAAATATTCACTACTGGGGATATGCAAAATACCAGTCAGCAGTTGGATTTAGCGATTGAAGGCCATGGTTTTTTCCAAGTAGAAGAGCCAAATGGCGATCTTGCTTATACCCGTGACGGTCAGTTTTATCGCAGCAGCGAAGGCATGATGGTCACGTCACAAGGTTTACCTTTAGTGCCCAATATCGTGATCCCTGAAGATGCGCTAACCGTTACCATTGCTAACGATGGTGTAGTCACAGCGAAAATGGCGGGTGAAGCTGAACCTCAAGATTTAGGTCAAATCACGCTTGTTAACTTTACTAATCCAGCAGGGTTAGAAGCTCGAGGTGACAACCTTTACCGTGAAACGGCTGCATCGGGTGTGGCGGTTGAAGGTGTGGCGGGTGATCAAGCTTTAGGTGCTTTAAGACAGGGGGCGCTAGAGGGCGCAAACGTCAACGTGGTGGAGGAAATGGTCGAAATGATTTCCACGCAGAGAGCATATGAGATGAATGCCAAAGTTGTGTCAGCCTCAGACGATATGCTCAAGTTCCTCAATCAATCGGTTTAGAGAGGCGATCATGCGTTGGTTATGGTTTTTATGGTTTGCACTGTTATCGGGTTGTATGTCGCATATTCCAGATAAGGAGACTAAACCTGGCACTAAAGAGTGGGCACCGCCTGAGATTGACTACAGCCTGCCAGATGCAAAGGATGGCAGTCTTTATCGTCCCGGTTTCATGTTGACACTTTTTAAGGATAAACGTGCTTTCCGTGAGGGCGATATTTTAACCGTCGCGTTAGATGAAAAAACCTATTCGAGTAAGAAAGCGGATACCAAGACCAACAAAGAACAAGATATGGGTATGGGACTTGCGGGCAATATTGGTGATAAAACGGCCAATGCTGACGGTAAAACCTCTTTTTCGAGAGGGTTTAATGGTGCAGGCTCAAGTACACAGCAAAACCAGTTATCAGGTTCAATCACTGTAACTGTTTCTAAGGTTTTACCTAATGGTACCTTGTTGATACGTGGTGAAAAATGGCTGCGATTGAATCAGGGCGATGAGTATTTACGCTTACTTGGCATTATACGTGCTGATGATATAGGTAATGACAATACGATATCGTCGCAACGCATTGCCGATGCTCGAATTATTTATGGTGGTCAAGGTGCCATTGCCGACAGTAATGCTATGGGATGGGCTTCTCGCTATTTCAATAGTCCATGGTTCCCGCTCTAGCAAAGGATATTTTGATGCTACGTTGTTTATTATTGTTACTTTTGGCTACTGGTACACTGCAAGCGGAAGAGCAAAGCCGCTACTTGATGGATATTGTCGATGTGCAAGGTCTGCGTGATAACCAACTCGTGGGTTATGGCTTAGTCGTCGGGTTAAATGGGACGGGTGACCGCTCTCAAGTTAAATTTACCAGTCAATCTGTCGTCAATATGCTTAAGCAGTTTGGTGTACAGATTGATGATAAAACCGATCCTAAGTTAAAGAACGTCGCCGCCGTTGCTGTGCATGCGACTATTACTTCTCTGGCGAGCCCAGGACAATCCTTAGATGTGACGGTTTCATCCCTTGGTGATGCAAAAAGTCTTCAGGGCGGAACCTTATTAATGACGCCTCTTAGGGCTGTCGATGGTGAGGTTTACGCGGTAGCGCAGGGCAACTTAGTGGTTGGCGGTATTTCTGCCGCCGGTCGTAATGGATCATCTGTGACTGTGAATGTGCCAACTGTTGGCACTATCCCCAATGGTGCCTTACTTGAGGCACCAATCAAAAGTAACTTTAGTGATAATGAAGACATCATATTAAACCTTAAGGATCCCAACTTTAAAACCGCCCGAAATATCGAACGGGCTGTTAACGAACTATTTGGACCTGATGTTGCGCGTGCGCAAGATCATGCCAAGGTTCTGATACACGCGCCTAAGTCGAATCGAGAGCGTGTGACTTTTATGTCAATGCTTGAAGAACTCAAGATTGACCAAGGCCGACGTTCACCTCGAATCGTGTTTAATAGTCGTACTGGCACTGTGGTATTAGGGGGAGATGTTGTGGTTCGTAAAGCCGCTGTGAGCCATGGCAATCTGACAGTGACTATTGTTGAACGGGAAAACGTGAGCCAGCCTAATGGCGCTTATCTTGGTAATGCCGCAGGGGAAACCGTGGTGACTAATGATAGCCAAGTATTAGTCGAGCAAGGTAACAAACGTATGTTTGTTTGGCCCGAGGGCACGGCAATTGAAGAAATCGTGCGTGCCGTAAATAGCTTAGGTGCGACACCAATGGACTTGATGGCAATTTTAGAAGCTTTGGCGGAAGCGGGCTCTTTAGAAGCTGATTTGGTGGTGATTTAATGAAAGTTGAAAATACGGGCGGTTACTTAAATAAGCTGAATGCCGATGATTTGATTAAGGCGAATGGCGAGCAAGGTGCACTTAAATTAGTCAGTCAACAATTTGAGGCGCAGTTCCTGCAAACGGTACTTAAGCAAATGCGCTCAGCCACCGACGCTATGGCCGATGAAGATAATCCTTTAACCTCCAAAAGCAATAATGGCCTTTATCAAGATTTACATGATGCGGAATTGGCAAGTCGTTTAAGCCAAGTCAATGGTATGGGCTTGGCTGACGTGATGACCAAGCAGCTATCACGTTCATTTCAGTCTGAGAAAGATCCGGTCGCCTTTGATCCTCAACAGATGACAACAACAGCGATGCAGCCTGCACTTATTATGCGGCCCGTTGTGAAGGATTTTAAATGAGCATGTTGAACATTGGTAAGTCTGGCTTATTGGCAAGCATGGCCGCATTGAATGCAACCTCAAATAACGTTGCTAATGCTATGGTTGCAGGCTATTCACGTCAGCAGGTGATGTTAAGTTCGGTTGGTGGCGGTGCTTATGGCTCCGGCGCGGGCGTGTTTGTTGATGGTGTTAGACGGATCTCTGATCAATACGAAGTCGCGCAGTTATGGCAAACCACGAGTGCAGTTGGTTTTTCTAAAGTGCAAAGTAGTTATTTGCGTCAGGCTGAACAAGTATTTGGTGCCGAAGGGAATAATATCTCAAAAGGCCTAGATCAATTATTCGCCGCCCTCAATTCATCTATGGAACAACCTAATCTCATTGCCTACCGACAAGGTGTACTTAATGAGGCTAAAGCCGTTGCCCAAAGAGTGAATGCAATCAACGACAATATTGATTCGCAACGTAATCAGATCAATGGACAGCTTGGTTCATCCGTAAAAGAGATCAACTCACAACTAAATATTATTGCCAGTTTCAACCGCGACATTCAGGCGGCGAGTGTGACAGGAACGATTCCCCCTGCACTGCAAGATAGTCGAGATGCTGCGATTGATGACTTAGCTGCGATTTTAGATATTCGGGTTGTTGAAGATAGCCAAGGCATGGTCAATATCTCGCTGGCACGAGGTGAGCCGCTATTGACGGGAAATACTGCCGCTAAGTTAACGAGTAATCCCGATCCCACCAATCCTAAGAACGATTTGGTGACTATCCAATTTGGTGCTAGCCAGTTTAATGTTGATGAAACCGCTGGTGGCAGTTTAGGTGCCTTGCTTACTTACCGTGATGTGCAGCTTGCGGATTCGCAACAGTACATAGATGAATTAGCGGTAATGTTAGCGACCGAGTTTAATTCTATTCTTGCTTCTGGCACTGACTTAAATGGTGCGACACCGTCACAGGATTTATTTACTTATCAAGCTAATAACCCAGGAGGAAGCTTATCTCTAACGGCCGGTTTTACGCCTGATAAACTTGCCTTTGGTAAAGATGGTACCCAAGGTGATAACGCAAATTTAAAAGCTTTAGTACAGCTAGCGAATAAAGAACTGAGTTTTACTAGCCTTGGCAGTAATACAAGCTTAGCGGAATCCTTCTCCAGCAAGGTTGGCCAGTTAGGTTCTGCTTCTCGCCAAGCGATTTCATTTGCTAAAACCAGTGTAGATTTGCAAAAAGATGCGCAGTCCCAATGGGCGAGTACCAGTGGTGTAAATCCCGATGAAGAAGGGATTAATTTGATCATCTATCAGCAGTCATATATGGCGAATGCGAAGGTGATTTCCACCGCAGATCAACTGTTTCAAACTATGCTTAGTAGCTTTTAAGGACTTTATTCATGCGTGTAACAATGCAAAATTTATACACTAACAATTTAAACAGTTTGCAGAACACGACCTATGATGTGGCACGTTTGAATCAAATGCTCTCTAAAGGTGTTTCAATACTATCGCCTTCGGATGATCCTATTGGTGTTGTTCGGGTAATGGATAACCAACGCGATTTAGCACTAGTACAGCAATACATTAAAAATATCGATTCCTTAAGTACCAATATGAGCCGTGCTGAAACCTATTTATCGAGTATGGTTGAGACGCAGCAGCGGATGAAGGAAATCAGTATCGCCACTAATAGCTCAAATCTCTCGAAAGAGGATAGAGCATCCTATGCTTCTGAAATGGAAGAACTCTTAAAGGGATTAGTGGATAATATTAACGCCACCGATGAGTCGGGTAATTATCTCTTTTCCGGTAATGCGATTGAGAAAGCTGCGGTAGTTAAGGATGCGGCTGGGCGATACGTCTATCAAGGTGATGCTAGCGAGAGAACGGTACAAACGTCTAGCTCTTCATGGACTACGGCTAATGTCACCGCCGAAAAAGTCTTGTTCTCCAATGCTGGTCAAGATATTTTGAATCAAGCAATGGACTACATTAACGTATTAAATGATCCAAGCTTATCACCAAGCGATCCTGCTTTTAGTGCGGCTGCGAGTGGAATACAAACAGCGTTAAGTGAAACCTTAGATAGCATAGGTGCAGCTATTACCGATTTCGGTGGCAAGCAAAATAATCTCGCGTTAGTTAAAAGCTCCCATGAAGAAATGGTGTTGTTTAGTAAACAAGTGATAGGTGAAACGCAGGAGCTCGATTATGCCGCTGCCACTGCCGAGTTCAATGTCAAATTAACCGCATTAAAAATTACCCAGCAAACTTTTGTACAGATAAGCCAGCTGTCCCTTTTCAATCATATGTAGGTAATGAGTTAAATGATCAAAGGGATAGGTGAGTCACTTAGTCAGTTACGTCAAAGTCAGACGGTAACGTCTCATTATGTTGCTCCGATATCAGGTGCGCCCCGCAGTGCACCGAAAGCGAGGCCCATACCTAAGCATAGATTGGAAGCCTATGGACGTTGGGCCAAGGTGACTCAAGAGCAACATAATATTAGTGCATCGCAAGTGGTGTTACAGAGCTTGATTTCAGCCAAAAGTATCCTAGGTCAACTAAACAAACAGCTACAAACCTGCTTGTTCAGTAAAAACACAGTTGTTGAAGATGCATTACATAAAGCGGAGGAGTGTCGAAGACAATTAATCGAGATTAGGCCTTATTACCAAGGAAAGCGTTTACTCGATCATCACTTGAATTTGATTTCAGCATCCCAGCCTGCGGCATTACATTTTTTTAGGTTCCGACGAGTCGATCTCACATCACCTAAGAACCGCGATGAGCGGATTACGCTTTTTACAGAGAAGCAAACATTGCATTTGCTTTTGCCTGCCAATAAAAATCGCTTAGAGCTACAAGATATCATAGAGCCTGTTTTAGCTTCGATTGGGATAAGTATCGACCGCTTATCGACCAATGACACAGTGTTTACTGTACAGCATGAGACTTGGATGAAGCTCAATGGGGCGATTTTAATGGTTGGCGAAGGGCAAAGATTGCCAGCGGGTGAGCCGAGGAATATACCATTAGAAGAGAAATTTAGTTGGCAGGATCCCCGTGAATGGAATTTTACGGATACTGAAAAGTTAAAAATGACATTGGCTAAAGTGTCAAAGGTAGATAAAAAAGTCACAGTGCAAATTGATGATATTAAAGCATCCCACCGTTTACTACTGGTGAAGGTTAAGCAATTGACCGCATCTAGTCAGCCCAAATTTGAACTCCAACATTTGCATAAATTTATGCAACCCTATCCTTTTGCCTATCAAGTAACATCTTTGATGGCGCAGGGAAATACGAACCGCGAACAGGTTAGCGCTCTGCTGCTCTAATTTTTGAAGCGAACCCTAAGTGTGATTATTTAATTTTTGAAAATAAGCTATTTGGCTTCAGTGAAGAGCTTTTCATGTCGCCTTAATGAGTTATGCCTGGATTCAGGCCTAACCAAAACAATCGTTATTTTCTGGAGAACTACTATGTTAGGTGTTCATACTAATTACGCTTCAATCGTTGCGCAGGGTGCTGTAAATAAAAGCAATAACCTTTTAACTAATGCTATGGAGCGTTTATCGACTGGTTTACGTATTAATAGTGCATCTGATGATGCTGCTGGTCTGCAAATTGCTAACCGCATGAGCGCTAACGTAAAAGGTATGGAAACGGCTTCACGCAATATTTCTGATGCGACCTCTATGCTACAAACCGCTGATGGTGCGTTAGAAGAATTAACGACCATTGCTAATCGCCAGAAAGAATTGGCTACTCAAGCCTCTAACGGCGTTAACTCTGCGGCTGATTTAACGGCATTAAATGATGAGTTCACGCAATTGAACGCCGAAATAACGCGTATTGTAGAAAATACTACTTATGCCGGTAATAAATTATTCGATACTGGTGTATTGACCTCTGGTACGGGCGTGAAATTTCAAATTGGCGCCGGAACAACGGAAACAATGGATGTTAAATTAGGCGCAATTCCTAAAACTGTCGCAGGTACTTTAACAGGTGGTACCGCCAATGCTGCGATTGCCCTTGTGGATACCTTCTTAGCCGCTGTGGGTACTGAGCGTTCTACCTTAGGTGCCAACATTAACCGTCTTGGCCATACTGCGGCTAACTTAGCTAGCGTAACTGAAAACACCAAAGCCGCTGCTGGCCGTATTATGGATGCCGATTTTGCGGTTGAATCTGCCAATATGACGCGCAATCAATTATTAGTTCAAGCAGGTACAACGGTACTGTCTTCAGCTAACCAAAATACGGGTTTAGTGATGGGGTTACTGCGCTAATGTTATTCAATTAGTCAGTGTTAGTTTTAATGCCAGTAAGCTTAGCTTACTGGCATTTTTTATGGTGTTTGCGCATGCCATTTCAGTCTAGTTTTTACAGTGCTATGCACTCTATTTTTTAAATATCGATTTTAGTTGTGTGCTGTTGTTGTCGCTTTAGTTAGTTATGCCTGAACTCAGGTCTAACCCAAATGCTCGTTATTTAATGGAGAACTACATATGTTAGGTGTTCACACTAATTACGCTTCAATTGTTGCTCAAGGTGCTGTTAACAAAAGCAATAACCTATTGACTAATGCAATGGAGCGTTTATCGACAGGTTTACGTATCAATAGCGCATCTGATGATGCTGCTGGTTTGCAAATTGCTAACCGCATGAGCGCTAACGTTAAAGGTATGGAAACCGCTTCACGTAATATTTCTGATGCGACCTCTATGCTACAAACCGCTGATGGTGCGTTAGAAGAATTAACGACCATTGCTAATCGCCAGAAAGAACTCGCCACTCAAGCGGCAAACGGTGTGAACTCTGCTGATGATTTAACGGCTCTGAATGATGAGTTTACTCAATTAAACACCGAAATTACCCGTATTCTCGATAATACAACTTATGCCGGTAATAACTTATTCACCAAGTTGGAGGCTGGTGTTACCTTCCAAATTGGTGCCGGAACGGGTGAAAAATTGGTTGTTACAACAACAGCCATAGATGATGCTGCGCTGGCTGCTGGTGATTTAACTACTGGCGCGAATGCGGCAATTGCCCTTGTTGATACGTTCATCGCAGCAGTCGGTACAGAACGTTCTACACTAGGCGCCAACATTAACCGTCTTGGACATACTGCAGCTAACCTTGCCAGTGTGACTGAAAATACCAAAGCTGCCGCTGGACGTATTATGGATGCCGATTTCGCGGTTGAATCTGCCAATATGACCCGCAATCAATTATTAGTTCAAGCGGGTACAACGGTACTGTCTTCTGCTAACCAAAATACAGGTTTAGTGATGGGGCTACTGCGTTAATTACGCCGAGTTGAGTTAGTTTTAAGTGCCAGTAAGCTTAGCTTGCTGGCATTTTTTATGGCGTTTTGTGGATGCCATTTAAGTCTGTTTTTATAGAGGTGATCCCATCTATTTTTAAATAAGTTTTAGTTTTGCGCTGTTGCTGTCGCCTTACTTAGTTATGGAGCTATACCGGGATTCAGGTATAGCCAAGATAACTGTTTTTTCTAGGAGAGCTGATATGTTAGGTGTTCACACTAATTACGCGTCAATTGTTGCACAAGGTGCTGTTAATAAAAGTAATAATCTATTAACTAATGCTATGGAGCGTTTGTCGACGGGTTTACGTATCAATAGCGCATCTGATGATGCAGCGGGTTTGCAAATTGCTAACCGCATGAGCGCTAACGTAAAGGGCATGGAAACGGCTTCACGCAATATTTCTGATGCGACCTCTATGCTGCAAACCGCTGATGGTGCGTTAGAAGAATTAACGACCATTGCTAACCGCCAGAAAGAATTGGCGACTCAAGCATCAAACGGCGTTAACTCTACAGCAGATTTAAAAGCGTTGGATGATGAGTTTAAGCAATTAAATGCAGAAATTACCCGGATTGTAGAAAATACAACCTATGCGGGTAATAACTTATTTAAAGATGCTACTGATGGTGTACTCGTCAAAGGTGTGACCTTTCAGATTGGCTCGGATGGAGCAGAGCAAATGTCAGTTACCTTAGGTGCTATTGATAAGACTGTTACTGGTGATTTGTTGACTTCTGCAGCCGCCAATACGGCTATCGGGGCTGTTGATACCTTCTTGGCTAAAGTGGGGACAGAACGTTCAACCTTAGGTGCCAACATTAACCGTCTTGGCCATACTGCGGCTAACCTTGCCAGTGTAACTGAAAATACTAAAGCCGCTGCCGGCCGTATTATGGATGCCGATTTCGCGGTTGAATCTGCCAATATGACACGTAATCAATTATTAGTTCAGGCGGGTACAACGGTACTGTCTTCAGCTAACCAGAACACGGGCTTAGTCATGGGTTTATTGCGTTAATGTTATTGAGCAAGTGATGTCATTGGTCACGGCTAAAATGCCAGTTAGTTGCGCTGACTGGCATTTTTATTTTAGCCACGGTTTATGTATTGGTCGGTAGTCGCTAAACCCGAGATTGAAACCTATAAGGTTCATGTTTTAGTGGGTAATTTTCGATAACACAAAGTGGAAGATGGTTTTCCTGTTTAAGTGTCCATGCGGAAGTATTTAGCTGTGTTTGGGCCAGTTAATTATTTAAATTTCTTTAAAAACAGTAACTTGTTTTTGGCATGCGTTTTGCTCTAGAACGAGTGGAGGTAGTCATGATTTCAGGTATGAATGCAGCACAATTTGCTCAGCAACTGATTGGCGCAGACCGCGCAGGTAAAGATACGCTTTACAAAGGTAAGCTAACTGCCAGCAAAACACAGTTAGATGCTTATACATTGCTCGAAAATAATATGAAGAAGATGGCCACTAAGCTGAGTGAAATGGGTGGCGATGCAGCTAAAGGCAAAATTGCTACGGTTACGGGCGAGAATGCGACCGCGACAGTTAAATCTGATGCTCCAAAGGGCAACTATGATTTGAGCGTGCATAAACTTGCGCAAGCGCATCAACTGACTAAAGCCTATTCCTCTGAAAGTGAATTGTTGCCAACGTCGGGCATTATCAGTATTCAAGTCGGTAGTGATCCGACTAAGCGCATGGACATTGATTTGGCAACGGTTAATGGCGGTGCGGCTATTTCTGTGTCTCAGTTACGCGATGTGATCAATAAACAAGTGGGTAATCCTGGTGTACAAGCGTCATTAGTGCGCACAGGTAACCAAATCGAATTTATGCTGTCTTCAAAGGAATCGGGTGTCGCGAATCAAGTGAAGGTAGAGTTTAACGGTGCCGATTGGGGCATGACAGAACGTCGTGCAGCACAAGATGCGGAACTCACATTAAACGGTATCAGTATTACCAGCAGTAGTAACTATCTAGAAAATGTTGTTGATGGTGTCAGCCTCGAATTAGTCAAGGTGCATGCGGCTGGTGAAAGCAGCATGATTAAAGTCACTGACGATTTTGAAGCGAATAAGAAAGCGGTTAAGGATTTTGTCGATTCATTTAATTCTTTAATGACGCAAATTAATCAATTAACTCGTTCTATGGGCGTTAAAACCTCTGACTCTGGCTCTTCCGATAAAGATAAGGAAGACAAAAGCACTGCAGTGAGTGAAGCGCAAATTGGTGTGTTGAAGGGGGATACCTCTATTCGCCTTCTCCAGTCTAAATTACGTGATTCTGTATTTGCAACGGCTGCTAATGGCATGCGTTTGTCTGATATCGGGATTGAGATTGGACGAGACGGAAAACTAAAAATTGATGATGCTAAGCTGACCGATAGCTTTAAAAGTGATCCAGAAAAAGTACAAGCCATGTTTACTGGTCCTGACAGTTATATCAAAAGCATAGAAAAGACCCTAAAACCTTTTACACAGTTCAATGGCTATATCGATCAAAAGCAGGAAGCGCTAAATAAGCAGATTAAAAGTGTGAATGACAGTATGGCGCGCCATGATTATCAAATGAATCAAAAGTATCAGATTTATTTAACCCAGTTTACGGCAATGGAATCCACCATTAATCAGTTTAATTCCGCAAGTCAGTTGTTTTCATAGGAAGCAGTAAAAAATGTTAAATGAGTACGATCCATTTAATGCCTACAAGCAAACCGCTTTAGATGCACAAGTAGCGGCAGCAACAACCCATGACATGGTGCGTATGTTACTTGATGGTTTATTGGAAGAACTAGAGCGGACCGCTGGCCATATGGAATACCAAAGGTTTGAGGCGAAAGGAATGAGTATCCATAAGTGCCTTAATATCGTGCATGGCTTGGACTCTATGCTTGACCTTGAAAATGGTGGTGAGGTTGCCGTGAGCTTACATCGTCTCTATGACTTTTGTAGCCGTCAGCTTGTCAGCGCCAGTGTCGAAAACAGTGCTGAAGCGCTAGTTCCAGTGACTCAGGTGATTACCAATGTCAGAGAAGGATGGACAAATCTCAATTAAGCAGTGGGCGCGTTTTGCGAATGCTTTACGCCAATATGCAGATGCTCAGGATTGGGAAAGCGTCCGAAAAGTGAACATCGCTTTGATCAAAGCCCTGCAACAGGCAGGTGAGACTCATGATATTGAGCAGAAATTGGCACGTGCAGAATTAAAGCGGGTTCATTCCCAAGTGCTGCAAGAGTTGATCTTGGCTCGTGATGAATTAGCCGCTGAAATGGGCCGCTTTAAGGCGCAACAACCAGGTTTAGCAGCCTATCAATTAACACAAGTAAGTGGAGCTTTGGATGATCTCTGATCTTCTTTCAACTCGTCCTGTTGGCACAAATACCAGCTTGACGACTAAAGTGACAAGTGCAGTTGATAAAGATAAATCTGAGTCATTTACCTTGTTGGCATTCCCTATAGGATTGCCTGCGGAATCTCTTCCGCTAGAGAGTGCTATGTGGACTCCGAGTGCAGAAAAAGCTCTAGGTAGTGATGCTGATACCTTTTTAAATCAATATATTAATAGTGATTTTTCCGACTCAGTGCCTTTTGCACCCGTTGCTTCTTCTGTTGTATCAGTTGCTGCTCCTGTTGTACCAGGAGTATCTCCGTCACTGTTAAATACTGAGATTAACTCAGTGCCTATTATTCAAGATGGCTTAGCCGCCACGCCTCAGGCTAGTCTCGTTTCACCGACTGCGGTAGCGCCGTTTGTTCCTGTGATTTTTCCCGCAGAAACTGTTAAAGCGGATCCGATAGGTCGAACTCCTGCGTCTTTAATTGGGCTTTCAGCCACAGATCAAAGAGGAACGCTATTTAGTTCAGGGATGACCTCATCTATGGCTCTTGCAGGAAGTCGTACTCAGCCTGCGGGTATGAGTGGCGAATCCTTGAAAATGAGCGGCGTATTTACGCAGGATTCAACGCTGGCAACTTTCTCTGGGGATTTTGAGCATTTGAAATCTGACTCGTCAGTGTTTCAGCGTGTGTTGGCAGAACTTAGGGGGCATGAAGTTAAAGATATTAATGCGATAGGATCTCAGCAGGTTGCGGGTACGCAGGCTGCAAGTGCTACTCAATGGGGCCCTGTATCCCTCACTCCCATGGCTTCTTTAGCGCAGCACTCTCAGGAGATCCTTACTCCCTTAAGAGAGCATCTTCGTTTCCAAGTCGATCAACATATTAAGAAGGCTGAATTAAGGTTAGATCCGCCAGAACTGGGCAAGATTGAGCTCAATATTCGTTTAGAGGGCGATCGTTTACAGGTGCAAATGCACGCAGTAAATCCTGCGATTCGAGATGCATTGCTCAATGGTTTAGATCGTTTGAGAGTGGATTTGGCAATGGATCATGGCGGTCAAATTGATGTCGATATTGGCCAAGGAGAATCGCAACAGCATCAACAGGAAACTGCATTATTCTCCTCGTCGATAGCGGCTGAAACTACAACGGATAATGTAGTCGATGTGATGGCGAGAGAGAAATCCCAATTAGATTTATTGGCTTAAGTGCCGGAGTCGTTTAATGGCAATTTTAAAATCTCGTTTAGTAAAGATTATCGTAGCGTTACTTGTGCTCATTAGTTCGACCGCAGGTGCATTTTGGATTGGGACAAGTAGTGGAGATTGGAAGCTAACAGAATTCTTTGCTTCCGAACCTGAAGTCGAACCTGTACCAGTTGCCAAGTTTTACCCCTTAGAAAAGTTTGTGATATCGATTCCTGGGGATAAGTATCCCCATTACATGCTGCTTGAAATGTCATTAAAAAGCCGTAATCCCAATATGAAAACGGTGTTGCTGGAGTCAGATCCACTTATACGAAACGCTATGATGAAGATGTTCTCACGTAAAACATTTGAGCAGTTGAACCACTTAGATCAGCTTGACAGTTTACAATCAGAGGCGTTGATATTGATGGTTAAAGTGCTGTCAGATAACCAATTACCGTCAGATATTGATGAAGTACTCTTTACTCGCATGGTGATCCAGTAAGAGGCCTTATCATGACAGCAGCGGGCCAACTCGCATATCAACAAACCTGTGATTATCCAGTCGAAGAGCGTCAATCTGAACAACAGATTATTCGACAATACTTGCCATTAATCAAACGTATAGTCTCGCAGATGCGCAGTCACTGCGGCGTGATGTTATCCCTCGAGGATATGGAGCAAATTGGCATGATGGCCTTGCTTGAGTCATCACGTCGGTATCCTGGCGAGCTGGATAATGGATTTATTTCCTTCGCTGGGCAACGGATTCGTGGTGCCATACTCGACGAGTTGAGGCGGCAGGATTGGCGCCCTAGGCCTGTTAGACAGCAGGCCCATGAGCTTAATGATGTAGTTAGACGTTTGAGTCGAGAGATGGGACGTGAACCAAGCGATCTTGAAGTGGCCAGTGCGCTTGGGCTTAGCGCGGAGGATTATCGGGAACGTTTATACTCGACGCAAGCAGAGTCGATGAAAAGCTTAGATGAGTTGCTATTGGGCGGTGATCATCCAGTAGATAGAAGCAATGATGTTGAGCGGTTAATGCTGAAGCAAACCTTGATTAAAGTTATTTCAAAATTAAATGAAAGAGAACAGCTAATTTTGTCGCTTTACTATCATCATGAGCTGAATTTAAAAGAAATTGCTATGGCATTGGGATTGACTGAAACGCGTATTTGCCAGCTGCATAAATCAGCAATTTCACAGTTAAAAACAATATTGCAGCGCTAAAGTTTAAAAGTGAGAAGATCGTAATGAGTAAACTAGTTGGGCTGTTAATCATTTTAGCTTCTGTGTTTGGTGGATATGTTTGGGCTGGTGGAGCTTTGTCTGCATTGTGGCAGCCTGCTGAAATTTTAATCATTATGGGGGCCGGAGTTGGAGCGCTCATTATTGCTAACCCACAATCAGTATTAAAAGAGATGTTTGAGCAGTTAAAAGAATTATTTAATAAGGGCAAAGAAGATCCTGAATTATATCCTCAGTTATTTCCTTTGATGGGCACTTTAATGGCTCAGATCCAATCTCAAGGCTTAAAAGTGCTCGATGAACATTTAGAAAATCCTCATCAGAGCTCTATTTTTCTAATGTACCCAGCCGTGCTCAATCACCCAAATGTTTTACAGTTTTTAATTGATAACTTACGAGTGCAGTCTATTGGGAAAATATCTCCCCATGACTTAGAGCATATCCTAGAAGAAGAAATTCATCGTATAGAAGAGGACAGATTACGGCCATCGGAAGCTTTTAGTAAGGTGGGAGAGGCTATGCCTGGCTTTGGTATTTTAGCTGCTGTACTCGGTATTATCATTACTATGTCTAATATTGATGGCCCAATTACTATGATTGGTGTCAAAGTTGCCGCGGCATTAGTCGGTACATTTATTGGTATTTTCGCGTGTTATTGTTTCTTTGACCCAATGTCAAAGGCATTAGAACATCTAGTTGATCGCAAATCGGCACAGCTTCGGTGCATCGCCGCTATTTTAGTGACCTTTTCAAAAGGTAAACCACCAATGATGGCTATTGATGCGGGACGGAAACAAATACAAAGTGAAAATCGTCCTTCATTTATCGAGTTAGAACGTTGGATGGAAGGGCAGAGAAGCTAATGCTCCATAAAAATGAGCCGATTATTATCAAGCGGCGAAAGCGAGGAAAGCGTAATCATGGGCATGGTGGTGCGTGGAAAGTCGCTTTTGCCGATTTCACGCTTGCTATGATGGCGCTCTTTATGGTGCTGTGGATCATGCAAATCGCTGATCAAAAAGAGCGAACCATGATAGTGCAGTATTTACGTGGAGATATGAATCCCACTGGTCCAATGAATCCATTTGAGCTAAGTCAGTCATCTTCGATTATTGATTTAGAAGGAAATATGTCTATTGCTCCTCCAATCATACCTTCCAATTCTATGCCTAGAGGTTCGGAGTCAGAAGGATTAGAGGAGGGTGCGCTCATCCCCGGGCAATTTGATACTCAGGCGCAATTAACTGTGCTCGCCAGAGAATTGAATCGAGTCGTGCAAAGCTCGAGCATGGCTGAGAACATTTCTGTGACAATTGTGCCTCAAGGCATACGCATCTTAATTCACGATAATGTGAATCAATTTATGTTTACGCGGGGCAGTGCACAGATGCAGCCCTATTTTGAAGAATTACTTTTATCTTTAGGACCTATTTTAAAAAATATAACTAATAGCATGGTTATTTCTGGTCATACGGATTCAACACCTTATGCGGGCAGTTTATTTACCAATTGGGAATTATCGAGTGAAAGAGCACTATTAGCACGAAGAGTGCTTGAGCGTGGCGGTGTTAAACGCGATCAGGTTATTCAGGTGACGGGTATGGCTGATCAGGTTCCTTACATCACTTCGGATACTGCTGCGGCGGCTAATCGTCGGATTGAGGCGCTTATTTTAACCTCCTCTGCTGAACAGTTATTAAGAGGCATGATTGGCGCTCCGATCGATACAGTCCCAAGTGGCGTTACAATCAACGAAATTAAGCGCCAAGCAAACACTCGTTAGTGTTAATACCTGCTCTCATTTGTTAGGGATGACTATGAATCTGTATGAAGAGTTTGTACATTCTGAGGATGAAGTTGAAGCGACTCCTGAGTATCAGATTATTGAATTTGATAATCGTCGAACTCATCAAAGATTTAGCCTGAGAAGAAATAAAAGAGCGCCACTCGCATTTGCATGCGATGGCCTGACAGTAAATTTATCAACAACTCGCTGGTTTGTTATTACGCCGATTGGAACTGCAAATATAAAAGATATTAGCATTGGCGGTGTTGGGATTTTGTGCAATGAACCACTGTCAGTAGGGAGGAGATTCTATATTGAACTTGAGCAAACACGAGTCTTGTGTGAGGTAACTCGAGAACAGACGATTAAAGGTCGATTGAAGTTCTTAGGCGCTCGCTGGATTGATCGTGATAAAGCTGAAGTCCAGAACTTGATTGATGCAATTAGACTACGGGCGAAAATATAGGATATGCAATGGCTGCATCTTTTCATCGAAACGGCTCGGATAAATTACAGAAGGTCTTTCTGTATCTTATTCTGCTGAATTGGCTATTGCTTATTATTGTTGCACTCAATATGAATACATTACGCTTTAGCCATGGTGTTATGATTTCAATTATGATTTTTATCTATAATTATTTTCTGGCTCATTTATGTTTTATTCGTGCTGCCAGAGCGCAAGATGCTTATCTTATTTACCCAGTGGTTATTGGCGCACTCAGCTCCTTTTTCCTCGTTGTTTATTTCTTCTTTTTACTCTAAATCCCCTGCCTATAAAAATGAGTTGCGACTCATTGTTATAGGCTTTTGTTGAGCATTCTTGCATCTAGCTCACATGCTTTGTGGGTCGCTCGCATGGAAGCGACAACTTGGCCTTGTTTAGAATATTCATGCAGCTGGGTAGGTTTTGCCCGCGGTAATTGCGGCAAGCCCAAAAGGGGCCAAATCGACCATCCTTTAACAGCATATCGCCACCACAGAGGCTACAAAGTGGCGCTATATGACCACAGTCCTCATTCAAACATACCTTAAAGCCAGCAAAGCGTGTGCGGGTCATTGGGCTAGCACAGAGCTCACAACCTTCTTCCTTGTGATCGCAAAGGGGAAAATGTGAGCAGGAATAAAACGATTTAAATTTTCCCGTTCTAGGCTTAAGCGTTCCCGTGCTACAACGCACGCATTTTATGTCTTCAAATAACCTTTGTACTAAAGTGGTGCTGAATTCATCTTGTTCAATTGCGTAGCCTTTTGTAAGCAGTTCGGTGACGAATGGGCTCACGTCTGTCATATCGGCAATCACATAGGCGCGGTGTTTTGCCCGCGTTAACGCGACATAAAACAGTCGACGTTCTTCTGCAAATTCAAACGCTTCCGTTTTTGGTAAAAATGCATCTAGTATCGGAGGAGTGATTTTCATTGAAGGGAAGCCATGCATTCCCGTTTTCATCCCCATGATCACTACATAATCGGCTTCTTTCCCTTTCGAAGCATGAAAAGATTGGCACTCAATCTTCAAGTTGGGATATTTAGCTTTAAGTTGGTTAACTTGGATGTTATCGGGTAACTGAAACCAAAAACGTGCCAGTAAATAGACGCTTGCTACGCTGTTAAGTTTGTCACTTCTAGCGCTTATCCTTGCACTAATGGCCGTTAATGCTTGTTCCAGTGCATTTGGGCTTGGTTCATTTAGGCTTGACTGCTCGTTTTCTCCGCGGCGTAATATTGAGACTGCAGGGTAGGCGACCTGCATGAGGGAGCGAATGTCCTTCCTCAATTGCGTGGGATTCTGGGTGACAAACTGAGTGGCGACTTGCCCAATACTACTGTTAAACCTAAAAGTCAGATCCAAGTAGCTTTGGGTTGTTGGGCCAAAATATTGGCTAAATTGCGTTGTTAAACTCACATCCGCACCGCTAAAACGATAAATTGCCTGCCAGTCATCCCCGACACAAAATAAAGACGCCAACGCTTTAGAATGGGGTGCACAGGAATCCCTCAAGGCACGCACTAAGCGGGCACGTGGTTCTGAAATATCTTGGAACTCATCCACCATAATAAAACGCCACGGGCTAATAAATTGCCCGCGTTGTAAATACGTCAACGCTTTGCCTATCATGTCCTCAAAATCAATGTCGCCATTTATCACTAAATGTTGCTCATAGCGCGTTAGTATGGGCTCAAGCAGTTCGAATGCCTTGCGGGTCTGCTGAGCATCGGCGGCGCGAGCAAATACCCCCTCAAGTCCATGTTCATCAAGGCAAGCCGCTTTATACAGCCCTATCAGCTGACTAAACATTTTTGCCAATTCGGTCACGCGGCCAAGTTCATGTAGGGTTGCTAGTATGGCTTCATCGGGTAAGGGCGCATATTGTACTTTAAAGACCTGTAAAGCTTGCTCAAGCTTACTGATTAACAACCCTTTTTTATGTTGGTAATAAAATAGCTCAACACACTTAGTGCCATGCTGTTGATGTAGCTGGCGTTTCCATGCCATCGATTCCAAGTATTTCTGGTTATCGATATAAGGAGCGGTATGCTGGTGTTCATCAATACCATAGTATTCAAGATAAATTTGGTATTCAGGCAGATAGAAATCGGGTTGATACTGACGAAAATCAATACTGCGCACATCATGCTCATACTTAGCTTCATAGACATATTCGATTCCATTACTAAATAGCCAGTTGGCAATGTAGAGCTCACCAAAGCTTTTGACTCGCTCACCTTTAAGACTGCGAATATCGTTATTATTTAAGTATTGAAAATACTCGCCTTCCATATCGAACTCGAATGGGCTTTTTTCAACATAATAGAAACGACTGAAGTACTCGAAAAGTTGTTTACGGTAAGCCTCATTTTCAATCAAAGTCTCAAGGGTATTGTGCACCCACAGCTCTTTGGCTTTGTCATCCTCCGCTAAAGGGGACAAACTCGGTTTCGCGCGCTCAACGTCGGCGATAATTTTTGAGCCTAAACTGTGGAAGGTGCTCGCCTTGATATCATCCGTACCAAGCCTGCTTTTAATCCGCGCATCCATCTCGTCAGCCGCTTTACGGCCATAGGCTAATAGCAATATTTCATCGGCTTTTGCTTGACCACTCTTAAGCAAATATCCTGCTCGACCGACCATCACACTGGTCTTTCCCGTGCCCGCGCCTGCCAATAACAGGTTATTGTTATCATCGATAATACAAGCTCGGCACTGTTTTTCGGTTAAGGGATTAGATTCTACATGCTCAAAATAGTCAGCAAATTTAATGAGCTGCGACTGAATGTAATCTTCACGCAGTTGCTTTATATCGGCGCGAGTCCAGCGGTGGATTTGCTTAAGCCTCGCTAACCCTGTGTGTAAATGTGTCGCCAATGGCAGGTTTTCACCCCAAGGGAACCAACGCTGATATTCGCGCGCGACTCTGGCTTGTATCATTTCCACCCGTGATTCACGTAAATAATTGTGTGTCAGTGTCTTATCCACTTTCGCCATTAACTCAGCAACGCGCGGCCCATTGGCATTCGCCCAATACTGTGCGATTTGATTGCTAAATTGATGCTGTGCAAAATAGCTGAGAAACGGCAGTTGATAGGCTTTGCCTAATACCGTGAAACCGAGTAGATAACCTAGTGGACTTAAGGTAAAAAATGGTGGGGAATCGAGCTGTTGCCAGGTAAAACATTCGTCAGCTTCTACTTTGTTAGCGCTGCGAGAGTGAGCAAAAAAGCCGCCTTTAGTGCGATTAATGCTAATACCACTCGTGGTGAGTTTTACCGCATCAGCTTTGCCAATAAAGAAACGGCCAAACCAACTGTGTTTGATATCTTGTTCAGAGTGATTCAATGACAATGTAAAACCTACGGCTAAAAAGTTTTAGAATTAACAGACTGATTTTTAAATGCATTATAACTTAAAAAACGATGGCTCGTGTCAAGGTTGTGCTATGGGCTGTATGGATTATTTATTAATTTTGGTCGCTAGAGCAGCTAAGTGCATTGTATTGGTGAATGATGTCTTAGTTGGCGTGAGAGGCGTGGCAAACCAAGCATGATGGTAACTGTGTAACTATGTGCATAAGAAGGGCGCGCATTAGAAAGGTTTACATTAGAAAATGGTGTATCAGAAAGCAAAAAAGCCTGAATCTCTTCAGGCCTTTTCTTTTTCAATACAAAAGCTTAATCCTTGCGGATTAATTCATGCCGTATTTTTTCAATTTTTTACGCAGAGTACCACGGTTGATACCTAGCATGTTTGCTGCGCGGGTTTGGTTGCCACGAGTGTGTTGCATGATGATGTCAAGCAGAGGCGCTTCAACTTCGCTTAGCACCATTTCATAAACTTCTTGTGCTTCCTGACCGTCCAACTGTGCGAAGAAGTTAGTTACGGCACGCTTGACGGCGTCACGTAATAACTGGGGCTTGATAGTGCCGTTTGCGGTTTCGATTTTGCCAACGGTAAGCTGGTGAACTTCTGTGTTAGTTGTCTGATCAAACATTCTATTCTGCTCTTTATTAATTCTGTACTAATTCATCAAAATAACATTCCACGAGGGAATACTGTTCTGCAGCGGTTTCCAGCCGATTAAAGTCAGCCCTAAATTGGCGCTGAGCTTCTTGGTCTAGGTACCATCCCATATGTTTTCTGGCGAAGCGGATACCCTTGTATTCACCATATAAGTCATACAGTTTAGTGAGGTGTTCCAGCATCACTTGACGCTGTTCGGCAACCTCAATGGGCGCTAGCTTATTACCCGTTTCCAAGTAGTGCTGGATTTCTCTGAAAATCCAAGGCCGTCCTTGAGCACCCCGTCCTATCATCAAGGCATCGGCACCGGTGTATTCCAGCACAAAGCGGGCTTTCTCCGGACTGTCGATGTCCCCATTGGCGACAACAGGAATCGAGACATTCTGTTTGATTGCTTTGATCGTGTCGTACTCGGCGTTGCCTCTGTACATACATTGTCTCGTGCGGCCGTGAACGGCGAGCGAGGCGATGCCACAATCCTCTGCAATCTGGGCGATTTGAACACCATTCTTGTGCTCTGGCTCCCAGCCGGTGCGAATCTTTAACGTGACAGGCACATTCACTGCGGCGACCACGGCTTGTAAAATCTCTTTTACCAGCGGTGGATTTTGCATTAGCGCCGAGCCTGCCAGCTTTTTATTCACTTTTTTCGCCGGGCAACCCATGTTGATATCAATGATGTGAGCACCTTGTTCAACATTGAACAAGGCGGCTTGCGCCATTAAATCAGGATCGGCTCCTGCAATTTGCACTGAGCGGATGCCTTCCTCGCCAGAATGCGTCATGCGCTGGCGGCTTTTATCTGTATCCCAAACTTCAGGATTGGATGAAAGCATCTCGGAAACCGCTAAGGCTGCGCCATAACGAAGACAAAGATTGCGGAAGGCTTGATCGGTGACACCTGCCATTGGTGCCACGATCAGCTGATTGTTCAGTTGATAGGGTCCAATCTGCATTTTATGTTTCACCTTAGCTCTTCAAAGGGGCGCTATAGTAGCCCTTTTTGTTGGCCGTGAAAAGGTCAATAAATGACCTAGGTGTAATTTTTTTTCTTGACTTTTAATCGACGAGAAGTCAGAGGCTAAATTGTTGGAAGTCAGCGGTGGCGCATGTTGCGCCACCCTTTAGCGCTATTTACGCTTACCTGTCAAGCGGCTCCAATCTTCTTTGTGAGCCGCTGCGTCCATATCGAACCATTGGCTATAAAAGTCAGAGATTTCTTGGGCTTGTTCTTTGAGGAGACCGGAAAGGGCAAGTTTGCCACCGGTTTTTACGCGTTCTGCGATCAAAGGCGCTAATTCTCGCAGAGGGCCTGCAAGAATGTTAGCGACCAGTACGTCGGCTTTGAGATCGGCGGGTTGGTCTTCTGGTAAGTACAACGCCAGCTTGTCAGCGACATAATTGCGCTCGGCGTTGGCACGTGAGGCATCGATGGCTTGATAGTCGATATCGATACCTGTGACTTTTTTCGCGCCCAGTTTCAGTGCGGCTACGGCTAAGATGCCTGAACCACAGCCAAAATCGATCACTTCTTCATCGCTTAAATCTAAGCTGTCTAGCCACTCTAAACACAGTGCTGTCGTGGGATGAGTGCCAGTACCGAAGGCAAGACCCGGATCTAAGATCACATTGACTGCGGTTGGATCAGGGATTTCGCGCCAGCTTGGGCAGATCCATAAACGTGTGCCAAATTGGATGGGGTGGAAGTTATCCATCCATTCGCGTACCCAGTCTTTATCTTCAATTTGTTCGACTTTATGGCTGAAGTTCTCACCGAGGAAAGGCAAGGTTTTCAGCATGGCGATGGTCGGTGTCAGATCGGTTTCTGCATCGAATAAGGCCACTACCACGGTATCGCGCCACAGTGGGGTTTCGCCTAATTTAGGTTCAAAAATAGGGGTATCTTTACCGTCTTCGAAGGTGATAGAGACTGAACCTTCTTCCATGAGCAAGTCGCTGATGGTTTCAGCGTCATCGCTATTGGTGTTTATACGGAGTTGGATCCAAGGCATGGGGGCATCCTGTGACTGAGTGTTCATAAACTAAGGGTTCAAAATATCGCGGTATTGTATACCCAAACTATCCCAAAATGCAGGATGTAGGGGGAATTTAAAGCGCTTTAGGTAAGGTCGTTTGGTTATCACTAGGCTTTAGGTTCGACGACTGGCTATCCTGGTATTACGCTTTTGTCTATACAGACAAGGGGTTAGCTGGCGGGTATGGATTGGTGTTAAAAAACGAATTGTCAGTTTCATTATTTGATATAACACTATGAAAAGTATTGGTTAATTGGTTTTACCTTTGTTTGGTTTTGATACGTTTTTTGTGATCATCTTCTAAGAGTTTAACTCCGTCAGGTGAGTTGGCTCACGCTTTAAATCTGTGACACTGAAGCCTGATTTGAGTTGCTGCTATGGTGTAGTTTGCCAAGAGGTGCCAACGATAAACGACATAGGTTAATTCAAGATGACAAGCATAACTCGAGTTCACAATAGGGTGAGTACACCGCTAGGTCACCCTTGGTCGGCTAAGGCTGATAGGCTGCAGAGTGCGACAGGGATTATGCTTGGCAGCTTTTTACTATTACACATGCATTTTGAATCGAGTATTTTGCTGGGTAAAGAGGCTTTTTATCGGGTCGTTCAGTTGCTTGAAGGTGGAATGTTTAGCAGCACAGGACATGGCTTTCCTATAGTCACTAAAGTGTTTTCAGTGTTTATGCTATTGGTGGTGATAGTACATGCCGCGGTGGCGCTACGGCGTTTTCCGGCGCAGCTAGGGCAATGGCGAGCCCTGCGTTCGCACATGGGGAATATCAAACATAAGGATACCCATGCGTGGTTTTGGCAACTGATCACTGGCTTTATCTTATTTTTCCTCGTTCCTGTTCACCTCTTCACTATGATTTTGAATCCTGAAATTGGCCCGCATTTATCGGCTGAGCGGGTTTATCACGATAACGCTTGGTTGCTGTATGCGTTGTTACTTCCCGCTGTAGTGGTACACGCCATGATTGGTCTCTATCGCGTAGCGGTAAAGTGGGGCTTAACCACTAAACGTTCAGGTCTACGAAAAGTCGCTAAGGTGTTGATTATATATCTGCTATGTCTGGGGACTGCGAGCCTTGTTTCATATCTATTTATCGGTAGCGAGCTCGATATTCCTGTGCAGCCCTTCGTACCTGAGTAGGCTTTAAGCTAGCAGCAGGATTTTGTTTCACTGCTATTATTAAGCATTAGGTTAATTATTCAGCACTCAATTGATCTGGCTCACGTTTTCGTGTGGATGTGTGAGCGATATTAGTTTGCGATAAGACTTAATGAGATTGGCTCGATAAGGTCAACGGCGTGAGGCGATAGGATGGCGATCAAATTAAATATTAAAAAATGGAGTGCTTGGCTGGATTTAAGCCAGAGCTTGTCTGGGGTAATACTCGCAGTCTTTTTGTGGACCCACTTAGTGTTAGTGTCATCGATTTTATTGGGTGCGGATGCCATGAGTTGGGTGGCACGCACCATGGAGCTGAGTTTTCTGTCCGCTGATGGACACGGTTATCCTTGGGTAGTGACTTGTATTGCCATTGGTATTGCCATTTTGGCGTTAGTGCACGTGTTAGTGGCATTGCAAAAATTACCAATGAGTCTGCGTCAGCAAAGGGCTCTACGCCAACAAATGCAAGTGATCAACCACAGCGATACTCGCTTGTGGCGTTGGCAAGCCATTACCGGTGTCGTGATTTTACTGCTGTTGCCTGTGCATTTGTGGCTTATTGGCTCGTCTCCCGAAACGATTGGCCCTCAGGGAAGCGCCGATCGTATTTGGAATCAAGGTGTCTGGATGGTTTATCTGCCTTTGCTGCTCACTGTGGAGTTACATGCAGCAATTGGCATTTACCGTGTGGCTTTGAAATGGGGCGCGGCGCGGGATCTCAACAACCGCAGTCGATTACGTAAGATCAAGACCATAGTGAGCGTGCTATTTGTCACTGTTGGTGTCGCCTCACTTCTGGCATTTTTACCCTACGCGAGTTAATTCCGCTTTTAATCAATGATTAAGTTAATCAGTGAATAGAATGTCGAACATAAAAAACAGCACAAAACAATAGACCCCATTAAGGAGCAGGCGTGAAACTGATTTATACCGATTCATTGGTGGTAGGAGCTGGGCTCGCGGGCTTAAGGGTCGCTATCGCTTCGAAAGAGCGTGGGCTTGACACTTTAGTTCTGTCACTCATTCCTGCAAAACGTTCCCACTCTGCTGCCGCTCAAGGAGGGATGCAGGCGAGTTTAGGCAATGCCGTTAAGGGAATGGGCGATGATGAGGATGTGCATTTTCAAGATACGGTAAAAGGTTCCGACTGGGGCTGCGATCAAGATGTCGCACGAATGTTTGCCCACTGTGCACCTAAGGCAGTACGTGAGCTGGCCAATTGGGGCGTGCCTTGGTCTCGGGTGACTGCTGGCCCGAGGGAAGTGATAGTCAATGCGCAAAAAGTCACGCTACATGAGGCGCAGGAAGCCCATGGATTAATTAATGCGCGGGACTTTGGCGGGACTAAAAAATGGCGCACTTGTTATACCGCCGACGGTACAGGTCACTCGCTATTATACGCTATGGATAACAAAGCGATTTCCATGGATATTCCCGTCCATGAACGTATCGAAGCCTTGGCACTTATTCACAATGGGAAGCGTTGCCATGGCGTGATTGCTCGTTGTTTGATTACGGGTGAACTTAGAGCCTATGTGGCTAAGTCCACTACGATAGCCACTGGTGGTTATGGCCGAATTTATGAAGTGTCGACCAATGCGATTATCTGCGAAGGTATTGGCCAAGCGTTGGCATTGGAAACGGGCGTGGCAAGGCTTGGCAATATGGAGGCGGTGCAATTCCATCCCACTGCCATTGTTCCCGTGGGCATTTTAACAACGGAAGGGTGCCGTGGTGATGGCGGCTTATTGCGCGATAAAGACGGTTATCGCTTTATGCCTGACTATGAGCCCGATAAAAAGGAGTTGGCATCGCGGGATGTAGTATCGCGTCGCATGACCGAACATATACGTAAAGGTAAGGGCGTTGATAGCCCTTATGGCCCGCATTTGTGGCTAGATATTACCCTTTTAGGTCGCAAGCATATTGAAACGAATCTTAGGGAAGTACAGGAAATTTGTGAGAATTTCCTTGGGATCGATCCCGCTAAAGATTGGATCCCTGTACGCCCAACTCAGCATTATTCTATGGGGGGTATTCGGACTAATGCCACAGGTGAAAGTCCGCAGCTTAAAGGCTTATTTAGCGTAGGTGAGGCGGCCTGTTGGGACATGCATGGCTTTAACCGTTTAGGCGGTAATTCGTTGGCCGAAACCGTGGTTGGCGGCATGATTATTGGTAAATATGTCGCCGATTTTTGTGAGAACAATAGCCTTGAGATCGACACTCAGCTTGCTGAACGGTTTATGCAGCAGGTGCAGAGTGAAATCGATGTGCTGGTCGAGGGTGATGGTCACGAGAGCGCCTTTGAGCTCAAGCGCGAAATGCAGCGCATCATGATGGATTATGTGGGGATTTTCCGTAATGGCCCCGAGCTTGAAAAAGCGGTTGCCGAACTAAAAGTGTTGCTCGAGCGTTCGCGTAAACTTGGGCTTAAGTGTAAAAAGCGTCACGCCAATCCCGAGTTAGTTGAAGCCCTACGGGTCAAGCGTATGCTAAAAGTGGCGCTAACCGTAGCCTGCGGCGCCGCCGCGCGAACAGAGAGTCGTGGTGCCCATGCTCGCGAGGATTATCCGCAGCGAAATGATCGAGACTGGCTGAATCGCACCTTGGCCAGCTGGCCGGATCCCGATGCACTCGAACCTGTGCTTAACTACGAAGCACTCGATGTGATGAAGATGGAACTCCCGCCGGGTTATCGTGGTTATGGCATCAACAACGCCATAGAGCATCCTGATACCGAAAAGCGTGAACAGCAAATTGCCGAGATTTTAGCTGAGCTAGGTGATGATGCTGACCGTTATCAAAGGCAGCGGGCTCTTATGCCCTTTGAATTACCCGAGAGCTTACAACCCAATAATGAACGTTTAAGTGATACTTTAAAAAGTCCATCTGCCAATGCGTTAGGAGAAAAATCATAATGAGCCAAGGTCGCCAGTTAACCTTTAATATCTTTCGTTATGATCCGCAGGAGCCAAACGATAAGCCGAAAATGGTGCGTTATCAGCTTACCGAAACGCCGGGGATGACGGTATTTATCGCCCTTAATAAACTCAGGGAAGAACAAGACACTTCATTGCAGTTCGACTTTGTCTGTCGTGCTGGCATCTGTGGTAGCTGCGCTATGGTGATCAACGGTTTCCCGACGCTAGCTTGCCGCACCTTAACGGCCAAATATCCTAAGGGCGAAATCACCTTAATGCCGCTGCCAGGTTTTGAGTTGATTGGTGATCTCTCGGTTAACACTGGTAAGTTTATGCGGGAACTGGCCGAACGCTTAAAGCTGTGGTTACACCCTAAGGCCAATGATATAAGCGTGCATCGGCTTGAAGATCCTATGGACCCAGATGAAGCTGCGCGTTTATATGAGCTAGAGCGCTGCGTTGAATGTGGCGTGTGTGTTTCTGCCTGTGCGACTAAACAAATGCGTGAAACTTTTGTCGGCGCTGTGGGCATGATGAAAATAGCTCGTTTTGAGATGGACAGCCGTGACGCTCGTACTGCCGAGGATTTTTACCATGTGATTGGCAATCAGGATGGCGTATTTGGTTGTATGACGTTACTCGGCTGCCAAGACAACTGTCCTAAGGATTTGCCACATATGCAGCAAATTGCGTATTTACGCCGTAAGATGGCCATGACTTTGATTTGATTAGTGATAAATGATGAAAAGCGCCAATGTGTTTGGCGCTTTTTTGTTGATTAGCAGGCGTAGCTTTTGTGAATGTCAGCTCGACTGATTAAGTCTGCGGTTTGAGCGACGAATGCTTGAAAGTGCGTACTCGCCATATGTTCATCCAGTGCGGCTTGGGATTGCCAAATTTCGTACATCCAGAAGATATTTTCATCATCTAATGAGTGATGCAGTTTGTATTCGATGCAGCCAGCCTCGGTATGAGTGTCTGTCACGAGTTGCTTGAGTATCTTAAATAGCGTATCGCTTTGGCCTTGATTCGCTATGATTTGGGCAAATACTGTTATTTTCATTGGTTAAAACCTTCTAAAACAATTTTACCGATCGCTTTGCCAGACTCTATCTGAGCGTGAGCTTTGATTAAGTTTTGGGCATTAATGGTGCCGTAGTGTTCACCGAACGTACTCTGTAACTCGCCTGTATCGATAAGGGCGCTTAAGCGGTTGAGTAAGTGATGTTGCGCAATCATATCCTCGGTCTGATATAGGCTGCGGGTAAACATCAGTTCCCAGTGTAAGGATAAGCTTTTACGCTTAAGTTTCATCACATCTAATGGCCCCTTAGGATCATCGATTAATGCTAGTTTTCCTTGTGGCTTAAGCACTTGTACTATTTCATCAAAATGCTGATCGGTTTGGGTTAAGCTAATCACATGGGTCACATTAGTAATGCCAATATTGGCAAGTTCCTGTGAAAGTGGCTTGGTGTGGTCGATAACAGCATCGGCACCAAGCTTATGCACCCAAGCGGCGGATTCTGGACGAGATGCAGTGCCTATCACTTCTGCACCTGTGAGTTTTACTGCAAGTTGAGTGATGATTGAACCCACACCGCCGGCCGCACCGATAATTAAAATACGGGCGTCAGTTGCCGAACCATCTTGGGGTAAAGCTAAACGGTCGAATAAAATCTCCCATGCCGTAATCCCCGTTAAAGGTAATGCCGCGGCTTGGGTATAGGTTAAACTTTTAGGTTTATGGCCGACAATTCGCTCATCAACCAATTGATATTCTGCATAACTTCCGCTGCGACTGATATCGCCCGCATACCACACTTCATCGCCAACGTTGAAAAGACTGACTTTCTCACCAACGGCTTTGACTACACCGACCGCATCCCAGCCGATAATTTTGTATTCGCCTGCAGGTGCAGAGCTAGATGCACGGATTTTTGTATCAACCGGATTGACAGAAATGGCTTTGATTTCCACTAAAAGGTCAAAACCTGTCGCAGTTGGCTCGGCTAGCGTGATGTTTTCTAATGCATTGGGCGCTGTGATTGCACCTGCTGTCTGGTAACCAATGGCTTTCATGTTTATTCCTCTGGGTGTACTTGCTGGAGTTTACTTGTTTGAGTGTACTTGTATCGTGTAGCCATTGTGTGGAATATTAGCCAAGAGATAAACAGGATAAAGTTTGTAATTTTTTCAAAGGATTTTTGATAATCATGCTAATTAATGATTTAGCTTTGTTCGTGCGAGTCGCTGATTGCGGCAATATATCTGCCGCAGCAGCCGAGATGGATATCTCGGCTGCTTCTGCCAGCGCTGCAATAAAACGGCTTGAGAAACAGCTTGATACTAGTTTATTTATCCGCACGACACGCAGCTTACGTTTGACTGTGCAAGGTGAACGTTATCTTATTCATTGCCGACGTGCGCTAAGCGATTTAGCGCTTGGCGAACAGGCTATCGCCAGTGATAAAGGTAAAATATCTGGCACCTTAAGCCTGTCGGTTTCTTCAGACTTTGGTCGTAATTTGTTTGTGCCTTGGCTCGACGAGTTTTTGCTCGATTTTCCTCAACTGCAAGTGCGCTTGCACCTTGGCGACAATATCAGCAGCTTTTATCACGATAAAATTGATGTCGCCGTGCGCTATGGAAAACCGCAGGATTCTAACCAAGTGGCTTTTCCTATCTGCAGTGTTGATCGTGTTTTGTGCGCCTCACCTGAATATCTCGCCAAGTTTGGTGCGCTTGATTCATTAGAACAATTAGTTGAGCATAATTGCTTGTTTTATAAGTTAGATGATCGCACCCACGATCAATGGCTATTTAGGCGTGATGGTCAAGAATTCAAAGTGCGTGTCACGGGCAATCGTAGTGCTAATGATGCCGAGATTGCCCGCCGTTGGGCTGTGGCTGGCAAAGGGTTGGTATTTAAGTCGAGTCTAGATCTGGCCGATGACTTAATCTCAGGGCGATTAGTACGTTTGTTGCCTGATTATAAGGGGGAACCCGTCGATTTATACTTAGTGTGCCCAGGACGTGAACATGTCACGCCTGTCGTGCTCTTACTGCGGGAAATGCTCCGGCAGCGAACACAGGCTTTGAGTAAAAACTTGAGTAAAATATTAGCAGTGAAAAAATCTTAGATAACAAAAAAGCCGCATAATGCGGCTTTTAGTTTAGAGACTCACTGAGTGAGATTTAAGACTTAGTGCGTTTCATGGCGGTAAAGAACTCTTCGTTAGTCTTGGTCATCGCCAATTTATCGATTAAGAATTCCATTGCGCTGACTTCATCCATAGGATTGAGGATCTTACGCAGGATCCACATTTTTTGCAGTTCTTCTTGAGTCGTGAGTTTTTCTTCACGACGCGTACCGCTGCGGTTGAAGTCAATGGCTGGGAACACACGCTTTTCTGCCGCTTTACGTGACAAATGTAGCTCTTGGTTACCTGTACCTTTAAATTCTTCGTAGATCACTTCGTCCATCTTAGAACCCGTATCAACCAAGGCTGTGGCGATAATAGTCAAGCTGCCGCCGTGTTCGATGTTACGTGCCGCACCAAAGAAGCGTTTTGGACGGTGTAGGGCGTTAGCATCCACACCACCAGTTAACACTTTGCCCGATGATGGGATAACAGTGTTATAGGCACGGGCTAAACGGGTAATCGAATCGAGTAAGATAACGACGTCTTTCTTGTGTTCAACCAAACGTTTTGCTTTTTCAATCACCATTTCGGCAACTTGAACGTGACGGCTGGCTGGTTCATCGAAGGTTGATGCGATAACTTCGCCTTTAACGAGGCGCTGCATCTCTGTTACTTCTTCTGGGCGTTCGTCGATCAGCAGAACCATCAACACCACTTCTGGGTTGTTGTAGCTGATGCTTTGAGCAATACCTTGGAGTAATAGCGTTTTACCGGCCTTTGGTGGTGCAACGATCAAACCACGTTGACCTTTACCAATCGGTGAGCATAAATCCAGAATACGTGCGGTAATATCTTCAGTTGAGCCGTTGCCGCGCTCCATACGCATACGTTCTTCTGCGTGGAGTGGGGTTAAGTTTTCAAAAAGGATTTTATTACGGGAGTTTTCTGGTTTATCGAAGTTAACTTCGTTGACTTTCAATAGGGCAAAATAACGCTCGCCTTCTTTTGGTGGGCGAATTTTACCAAAAATGGTATCACCCGTTCGCATGTTGAAGCGGCGAATTTGGCTTGGTGAGACATAGATGTCATCTGGACCAGCTAAATAAGAACCGTCTGAGCTGCGTAAGAAGCCGAAACCGTCTTGGAGTATTTCTAATACCCCACCACCGAAAATGTCTTCTCCACTTTTTGCGTGGGCTTTAAGGATTGAGAAAATAATGTCCTGCTTGCGAGCGCGGGCCATATTTTCGAGCTTCATATTTTCAGCTAGCGAGACTAGGTCAGAAATCGGCGTGTCTTTTAATTCAGTTAAGTTCATTTTGGGGGTCTTGTGTTACGCGACAAAGCTTACCGCGATCAATCAGTAAGGATGTAATTCAGGATAGTGATTGACGAGCGAGAAGAGGTTATTAGAAAGAATCTGGTTATTAAAGTAGCACTAACAAAGCGGGGCGTCCAGAAATTTAGGGAAATTCCGGCACAATTAATTTATAGCTTGTGCCGGAGGTCACTCATTACGACGTTAAATTAGATTTGAGCGTCGATAAACTCTTTCAATTGCGTTTTTGAGAGTGCGCCAACTTTAGTCGCGGCTAATTCGCCGTTCTTGAATAGCAGTAAAGTTGGGATGCCACGAACGCCATATTTCGCTGGAGAAACATTGTTTTGGTCAACGTTTAATTTAGCGATAGTCAAGCGACCTGCATATTCTTCAGACACATCGTCTAAAATTGGAGCGATCATTTTACAAGGACCACACCACTCGGCCCAGAAGTCTACCAATACTGGCAAATCAGACTTTAATACGTCGTTTTCGAAGCTGTCGTCACTCAGGTATATAATTTTATCGCTCATGATGTTCTCCAGTTTGGGTGCCATTGCTGGTTTGTTAATGGCTTACCATGTATATTGGGGCTGAAAAATAGCTTTTCAAGTTACCTTTTTACAATGTGGCTATTTCAAACGATCGAGTATCTTATTGCAACCTCAACAGGTAAGCTTGCGCTATGAGCGAAACACATCTATCTACCCAAAGGTTTGCCGACCTACCTCTACATCCTGAGGTTAAACAGGCCCTTGCCGAGAACGGCTTCGAATTTTGTACGCCGATCCAGGCGTTATCACTGCCTGTATTACTCCAATCAAAAGATATCGCAGGCCAAGCACAAACGGGCACTGGTAAGACTATGGCCTTTTTGGTCGCCACGTTTAATCATTTATTATCGACTCCCATACCTGAAGGTCGACTGATTAATCAGCCCCGCGCCATCATTATGGCCCCGACTCGCGAACTGGCGATTCAGATTGCCAAAGATGCGATTTTACTCGCCAAGCACACACACTTAAAGGTGGGTATTGTTTATGGCGGTGAAAGTTACGATGTGCAGCGTAAAGTATTAGATCAAGGTGTTGATATCTTGATTGGTACAACGGGTCGAATTATCGACTACGTTCGCCAAGGTATTATTGGCTTGAATTCAATTCAGGCTGTGGTACTTGATGAAGCCGATCGTATGTTTGATCTTGGTTTTATTAAAGATATTCGCTTCTTATTTAGGCGTATGCCTGAGGCAAATCAACGTCTTAATATGTTATTTTCGGCAACCTTGTCCATGAAAGTACAAGAGCTGGCTTATGATCATATGAATGAGCCCGTTAAAGTCGAAATCGCCCCCGAAGAAAAAACCTCCAAAAACATCAAAGAAGAAATCTTCTATCCTTCCCAAGAAGAGAAGATGCGTTTGCTGTTGACCTTGATTGAAGAAGATTGGCCAGAAAAAGCCATCGTTTTCTCCAACACTAAGCACAGCTGTGAAACGCTTTGGTCTTGGCTTGAAGGTGACGGACATCGTGTGGGTTTATTAACGGGTGATGTGCCACAGAAAAAGCGTATTCGTATCCTTGAGCAATTTACCAGTGGTCAACTAGATATATTGGTTGCTACCGATGTAGCGGCTCGTGGTTTACATATTTCTGACGTTTCACACGTGTATAACTATGATTTACCTGATGATTGCGAAGACTATGTTCACCGAATCGGTCGTACGGGTCGTGCGGGTAACAAAGGCATGTCGATAAGCTTTGCCTGTGAAGAGTACGCATTGAACTTGCCTGCAATCGAAAGCTACATCAACCATTCGATTCCAGTAAGTAACTACGATAGTGAAGCTTTACTGGCCGATATTCCTACGCCAGCGAAGATTCACCGTAAACACCCTAGCGGCACTCGAAACTTGCGTGATCGTTCAGGGGCAAGCCGCCCAGGTGCTCAACGCAGTGGTGCTCGCCCTCCTCGTCATGATAGGACACGTAGACATTCGTAAATGCCAACACCCGCTTATGCCGCTATAACATTAGGCTCAAATAGTTTTAATATGCTGATCGCCAAAACGCGTGGTGGTCAGCCGCATATTATTGCGAAATATAAACGCAAGGTGAGGCTCGCCGAAGGCATAGGCAACGATGGCAAATTAAGCCCCGATGTCATGCAGCGCGGCCTCGACTGTTTGAGTATGTTTGCCCAGATGTTGGTACAACATAAGATTGAAGCAAACCATGTTGCTGTGATTGCAACTGCAACTCTTCGCAGTATTAGCAATGCTGATGAGTTTAATCAGCGTGCATTGCCACTCTTAGGTCATCCGATCGAAATTATCTCTGGTATGCGTGAAGCAGAGCTTATCTATCAAGGTATGGTGGCGACCACTTGTGGTCAAGGCCGTCGCTTAGTTATTGATATCGGTGGGGCGAGTACAGAGTTTATCATTGGCGATGGGCATCAAGTGCTGTTCAAAACCAGTTTGCCCTTTGGTAGCGTGACTTATAATCGCCAATTTTTCAGCAGTTTGCCGCTGCAGCAGTTAGATTTCGATGATGCTAAGCAGCAAGTGCTAACCGCATTAGCTGAGCATAGACAAACCCTACGTGATCTTGGTTGGCATTGTGTCGTTGGTGCCTCCGGCGCTGTACAGTCCGTGGTAGAAGTGCTACTTCACCGAGGGTTATGTGAAACTATCACACTCGATGTGCTTACTCAGTTGAAGGCTGAGATCCTCACTCAAGAAGATATTAGCTTAATGGGGATTGCTGGGCTTTGCAGTGAGCGAGCACCGACTTTTGCTGCGGGTGTCGCTATTCTATTGGCTTTGTTTGAGTTGCTGGGGATCGAGCATTTAGCCTTATCTGGCGGTGCATTACGTGAAGGTGTTTTAGTGATGTTAGCTCAGCGGATTATTGACGAAGTCAGCTAACATTTTATTGAAACATGATAAAAACTAAAGGCCGCGATGCGGCCTTTATTGTTTGTACTGTGGCGATTATTTCAATAAATCGGCGAGATCTTTTTCTAAGGAAACCGTTGGACGCTCTACGATGCGGCCAACTTCTTTACCTTGCTGCAGTACAATAAAGGTTGGAATGCGGGTAAAGTCGTATTTTGCGGCTAAGCCTTCGGGATCTTTTTTCGTTCGGTCGACACCAATATAGGTCACTTTAATATTGGGATTAGTGACTTCTTCCATAATACGGATAAAGCGCGGCGTTTCCCGGTGACAATCTGGGCACCAAGTACCAATGATCACTACAATTTCTGTAGGTTCAGTGATGCTTTTAAGCGGGGTGATTGCAGTGGTATCGACTTGATAGGTTTTATACCCTTCAGCAAACTCATTGAGATCTGTGACTAAATGTTGTGCTTCTACTATGCCAGTTAAAATCACTTCTTGTTTCTCCTCACTGCAGGTCGCAATTAAACCCTGTTGTTGTTCTTCAAATCCACAGCCACCATTGGCTAGTACCTGACAACTAAAAAATAAGGCGGTAGTGGCTAGGAATGCCTTAACGTTATTGTGCATGATGCGCCCTCGAAATCGAAGAGAAAGAATGAAATTCGATTCAAACATTATTCTGGATACGATTAAAGCGATTAATTGATTTGCTGCAAGCAAGATCACGCATTGCTAATATCTATCAGCTTAACGATCACATAATTACATGTTTTTCGGAGTTAAGGCATTGAAAAAGTTCATCCCCGAATCGTGATTCGGGGACAGAACACATTGAGAGGATAAGGTAAATTGCTTGATTACTGAGCCAGAATTTTTTCAAGAATAGGCTTATTAGCCTCGGGGAAGTCGTAATTGGTTAAGTCGGTTTTAGTGACCCAAGCGATAAGCTGGCCTTCAAGGCCTTGGGCTGTGCCGTTAAATTCGGTGACTGAATGGATATCGAGTAGCACTTGTTTATCGGGATAGTCGAAACTCAACGCCATAAATGGCTGACTATCAGTGACATTGAGCGCGACTTCCTCTTTGAGTTCACGGATCAATGCCTGAGTGACAGTTTCGCCTGTCTCAACTTTACCACCAGGAAATTCCCATTTCCCACCTTGATGTAAATGATCTGGGCGTTTTGCCAACAGAATTTCACCGGCCGAGTTAGTAATAATGCCGACGGCAACATGGATGCGTTTAGTCATAATATTTATCGATTAATGAGTGGGTAAAAGTAAGTGCATTAAAGGCTTGAGCTGAGTTATTCGTGTGCAACCCCAAAATTACTCTTTAAAAAAATCGCCTTCATCGAGATCAAATTCATCAAATGCTTCTGGATCAAACTCGGCTTTGACTGGGATGACGTGTTTTTCTGACGCCCAATCACCGAGGTCGATCAACTTACAGCGCTCGCTGCAAAAAGGTTTAAATGCAGATTGTGGCACCCACTCGACAGGGGCTTTGCAGATAGGGCAGTTAACGGTCAATGGCATAATTGTTCTCTTGGTTAACGGCGATAAAGCGGCCGCCAATACTAATGTATTTCAGGCCATTAGTGTAAAGGCTTCATGCACAGGTAGCCAGTAAGAAATCAATTGAACGGTCGGAGTGGCGTTGTTGTTCAAACTGTACAAAATGGATAGCGAAACGGTTTTTATGGCCGCTAATCGTAGGATAACACCCGTGGGAAGCATCGACTTTAACCCTTACCAAAGCAAGTGCTTGGGCACTGTCACCTTGATAAAAGCCTGCGTGGGCAACGGCATTGTCGTAATGGGACGTGCTACGAGTCAGTTGAAGTAGTAACGTTATCGGGGTAAGTAAAGGTTCGAAATGGGCTATCCAAGAGCGATAATCGTGCTGTTTTTCTTCCCAAGGTTTAGATAGCCAATAATGCAGTTGTGGTAGGTCGAAGTTACAGCAAGCGCCTGGCATGCCGAAGCGTTGTCGTAGTGCGGAAATAAATTTGTCTTGTTTTAATTGGCTGCCGAAGCGTTCAGGCTTTTGTAACGGTTCGCGGGCTTGGGTGAGGGCATTGATATAGATATTGATTTGCTGGTGGTCGACGTGATCTAATTCTTGCCATTTGTTCAGTTGCAGCAAGTGCCGCTCAATATCTTTTAATACTTCATTGCGATAATCGCAGCGTTCAGATAATTCACAGAGGGAAAACAGCGGATAAAAACATCTATGTTGGTGGTCATTGCTTAGGTTACTTTGCAGCTGTTTATCGAGGTATTCGAGCCGCAAGTAGCTGCGAATTTTCTCGTTTAGGGGCTGTTCGTAAACTAATTCAGTCATGGGCGTTATGAGTACCAGATAGTTGTAAATAGCGTTGGTGCAATGCTAGCACCTCTCGTTTTAAGGTTGATATCTCTCCCTGATTATCAATAATGTCGTCGGCTCGGGCGAGTTTTTCGCTGCGGCTCAATTGGCTGTTAATGATGTTATTTACTTGAGATGCATCAACATTGTCCCTTTTTATGGTGCGGCTGATTTGCAACTCAGGCGAAATATCCACCACTAAAGTCCGATTGACTAACCTATCTAACCCGTTCTCAAATAGCAAGGGCACGACCATAATTACATAGGCCGAGGTTGCTTTTTCTACCTGTGCTAGCATTTCTTGGCGGATCATCGGGTGCAATAGCTGGTTTAACCATTCACGTTCTTCAGGGTGGCTAAATATCCGTTGCCGCAGTTTGGCGCGATCGAGTTCACCTTCTGGCGTTAACATCTCAATGCCAAAATGGCTAACGATGGCCTCAAGCCCTTTTGAACCCTGAGCGACAACGTCGCGGGCAACGATATCGGCGTCGACTAAGGTAATGCCTTCTGCGGCGAATAAATTGGCTACAGTCGTTTTACCGCTACCAATCCCACCCGTTAAACCAACAATAAATTTGGACATAAAACTCTCTTAAAAGCTATGAAGGACGCTACGCTGCTAGGACGGACTTTGTCCTTGCAGTCTACGGAACGGGCTTAGCCCTTACGGTAAGCGAAGCGTTCAGTGAGTAAGCTTGCGAACGTTCCGTTATCCTTAAGTGAAGCCTGTTCTATAACGTACTTAAGTACCAATCCACTATAGGTTGACCCCATATTAGGGCTATCCAGCCTGCGGCAGCAATATAAGGCCCAAATGGGATGGGATTACCTTGCTTGAGGCGTTTACTGACAATCATAGTGATGCCGACAACTGCTCCGACTAAGGACGAAAGTAAAATCACCAGCGGCAGCATTTGCCAGCCGAGCCAAGCACCAAAAACGGCGAGCAGTTTAAAGTCCCCATAGCCCATGCCTTCCTTGCCAGTGAGGATCTTAAATAGCCAAAAAATGGACCACAAGCTTAAATAGCCTGCTGCCGCACCGATAATGGCATCGGTTGGGCTCGCAAAGGTATGATTTAGATTGATGATCAAGCCGAGCCAAAGTAACGGTAACGTCATTTGGTCGGGGAGCAGCATCTCATCAAGATCGATACCAGTAAGGGCAATAAGTACAAATGTCAGTATGCTCGCAAAGACAAATTGCCAGCTTGGACCAAAGTGCCACGCTAAAGTCGCAACAAGTAGCCCTGTGATGAATTCAATAATAGGGTAGCGGGCGGAAATCGGTGCGTGACAGGCGGCGCATTTTCCTTTGAGCATTAACCAACCGAATACAGGTAAATTATGCCAAGGTTTAATCGCCGTTTTGCACATAGGGCAAGCAGAGCCTGGCACCACAAGATTATATTTTTCGGGGAAGCTATCTATAGGTGTATTGAGTTGGTCTATGCCTATTTTTTTGACTATATCTTCGTGGTATTCCTGTAAATACTGATTACATTCTTGCTGCCATTCTCGTTTCATCATCACAGGAAATCTGTGGATCACTACGTTTAAAAAACTGCCTATGGTGGCGGCAAAAATAAAGCTTAGCGTAATAAAGAGCCAAGGACTCTGATCAAAAGAGTGGCCCAAAAGAGAGATAAATTCTGACATTTAGTTTTCTTATTTTATTTGAATCGAATGAATTAACTGACGATTTTACCCATTTGGAAGATAGGAAGATACATAGCGACAATTAACCCGCCGACCACAGTACCGATAACTACCATCATAATAGGTTCAATTAGGCTTGATAAACCATCAACCGCATCGTCGACTTGCATTTCGTAGATAGTTGATACTTTATTGAGCATGTTATCTAGTGAGCCGGATTCTTCGCCTATCATCACCATCTGCACTAACATATCGGGGAAAAGACCAGTGGTTTGCATCGCGACATTCATCTGCATCCCCGCCATGACCTCTTGGCGAATATTCAATATGGCTTTGCGATAAACTGCATTACCCGATGCGCCAGCGGCGGACTCTAAGCCATCAATTAATGGCACACCTGCGGCAAAGGTGGTGGCTAAGGTGCGGGCGAAACGTGCCATGGCACCTTTGTGTAAAATCGGTCCAATGGCTGGGATTTTAAGCACGGCTTCATCGACTCTATCCCGTAAAATTTGCGAGTTTCGATGTGCGCGTACAAATAAAAATACACCGCCGACAATGGCAGCTAAAAAGATATACCAAGAAGATTGTAAGCCGCGGGAAATATGCAGTACCAGTTGCGTAAAAGCGGGCAGTTCTGCACCAAAGCCTTTAAAAATATCTTCAAACTGTGGCACCACAAAAAGAAGTAACAAAACCGTAACTAAAATAGCGACAATTACAACTGCAGCAGGATAAAACATGGCCTTCTTAATTTTTGATTTGAGCGCTTCCGTTTTTTCTCTGTAGGTTGCGACTCGATCGAAAACCAAATCGAGTGAACCTGAATGCTCACCCGCGGCGACTAAGTCAACATATAGTTCGTCGAAGTAACGCCTATGGGGGCGCATAGCATCGGACAAGGGAATACCCGATTGAATTTCGGTTAAAATAGTACCCAGTAATTCCCGCATTTTAGCTTTTTCATGGCCACGGCCGAGTAGTTCAAATGTCGTTACCAAAGGAACGCCTGCCGCCAACATAGTCGCGACTTGACGGGTCATCATGGCTATATCCATAGGGGTGATATTGGCTTCACCTAACTTAAATAGCGGAGAGGACTGCTTACGAACGCTCTTAGGGTTTACTCCTTGTGATTTAAGCTGGCTACGGATTTCGGCTGCGGTAGCACCTCTAAGCTCTCCTGCCGTTTTTTTGCCATCGCGGTTAACGCCTTTCCATTCGAAGGTATAGATTTTGGGCTGGCTTTTTTGCTCGGCTTTCTTAGTTCGAGACTTTCTTGTTGTCGTTGCCGTAGCCATAAATTATCCCTGTAAATAAATCGTTCTAGATTTCTAGTTAACTGAACGCTGTGCTTGCGAAATAGTTTGGACTCTAAGATTCAAATATACGAGTAATGATGCATTATTGCCTGAATTTTAGACTTAGCTTTAGATATCGAAAGATTAGATTTAGCCAAAACTGGTTACGCGATTGACTTCTGCAATACTAGTTACGCCATGAATTACTTTCAATAATCCTGACTGACGCAAATCCCGCATCCCTTGCGCTTTAGCTTGGGAGGCGATTTGTAAGGAGTTACCGCCTTCCATGATAGTACGCGCTATCTCATCGGACATCTTCATCACTTCGTAAATACCAACCCGGCCTTTGTAGCCTGCAGAGCAATGTTCACAGCCTACAGGTTTAAAGGTGGTAAAACCTTGTGTAATTTGTGTTTGAGAAAAACCTAAACGTAATAGTTCATGCTCAGGGATGATTTCAGCTTGCTTACATTCGGGGCAAAGTCGACGCGCCAAACGCTGGGCAATAATCAGGTTAACTGAGCTGGCGATATTATAACCGGGCACGCCCATATTGATTAAACGGGTCAAGGTTTCGGCGGCCGAGTTTGTGTGTAGGGTCGATAACACTAAGTGACCCGTTTGTGCCGCTTTAATGGCAATTTCGGCGGTTTCAAGATCACGGATTTCACCCACCATCACTACATCGGGGTCTTGGCGCAGGAATGAGCGTAAAGCAGAGGCGAAAGTGAGACCGGCTTTTAAGTTAATGTGAACTTGGTTTACACCCTCAAGGTTTATTTCTACCGGATCTTCGGCGGTAGAAATATTACGCTCTTCAGTATTGAGAATATTTAACCCAGTATAGAGTGAGACGGTTTTACCTGAGCCTGTTGGGCCGGTCACTAAAATCATCCCTTGGGGTTTTGCTAACATCTCAAGGTAAAGTTTTTCTTGGTCGGGCTCGTAGCCGAGCTTTTCAATGCCCAATTGTGCGGAGGAAGAATCCAAGATCCGCATTACAATTTTTTCGCCCCATAAGGTCGGTAGAGTGCTGACCCGAAAGTCGATGGACTTAGTGCGGGAAAGTTTCATCTTGATTCGGCCGTCTTGTGGCACGCGGCGTTCGGCGATATCAAGTTTTGACATTACTTTTAGGCGCGCTGATAAGCGACCTGCAAGGCTTATAGGGGGTTCAGAGACTTCGTGTAAAATACCGTCGATGCGAAAACGAATGCGGTAGCGCTTTTCATAGGGTTCAAAGTGTAAATCCGATGCTCCTTTACGAATGGCATCGGTTAGAATTTTATTGATATAGATAACAATAGGTGCATCATCGCTGGCCTCGCCTGCGGACTCTTCATTACGTCTGTCAGTGTCGGTAATTTCAATGCTCGCCAGTGCCGCTTCATCCATGCCGCCTAAATCTAGGCCGCTAATATCTACTTCGAGAATTTTCTCCAGTGCTTTGGCGAGTTTATCTTCTTCAACTAGAATCGCTTCGGCGTGCAGGCCTGCACTAAATTGGAAATCTTCGAGGGCGGCAATATTGGTCGGGTCGGATGTGCCTATATAGAGGCGATTTCCCCGTTTAAACAGCGGTAAGCAGCGGTGTTTTTCAATGAGTTTTTTGTTGAGGAAGTCCTCAGGAATGGAAGCAAGATCAAACTCATTGAGATCGAGTAGTGGCGTGCCATATTCCTCATAGCACATCTCAGCAATGGCACGTGCTGAAACCAGTTTACTTTGAACTAAAGTGCTGACTAACGCTTGCTTATTTTGACGGGATTTTGTGATGGCGTTCGCCATCTGCTCTTCATTTAGCAGACCTTTACGGATAAACAGGGTCGATAAACCCAAATGCAGGCCTGTAGATGGCATAGAGACTCCAGTTGTAAACAAGTGTTGAAATAATAACGTCTTTATAGCATTTTGTCATATTTAGTCTAATGAAAAAGCTATCCTTGGAACAAACAAATTTATGTGTGCGGAAGTTCATTGATATAATGATGTTGAAATTTTATTTACTTAATTTTCAATTGCTTGCTGTTGAATTTAATCATTGTGACCATCGTGAGTCTAGGAGCGTACGTATAGCAAGGAACTTCCGAGATGTACCGTATGAAATAAATTTCTGTTTTTAGCAAAAAAATATTAAAAATTTTGGATGTTTAAAGTTTTAATAAAAAGAAGAAGTTGCAAACTATTGTAGTCTTGGGTGAGTATTGTGGAGGTGATTTAACATAAATTGTATGATAATTAGTAAATTATAACGTTATAGCCATTAATTTTTGAGGCAGTCAGTATATGCAATTGGGAGCTTATTCTTGGGGACTATTAATTACATTTGCATGTATTTTCCTGCTCGGGACTGTATTTTCTTTTAATTTTTCTTATCTTGTTGGTATTGACAGTGAGTATGATCTAAAGCGTTTTCTTGTTATTGGCTTTATTTGGCTTGCTTCGTTGGGGTTATGTTTTGTTAAGGATGTTGAGTTCATAAGGCTTTCAAGGTTGACCAAGGTGTCTTTAACGATTTTTTTTGTATTGGCTATTGTATCTGCTTTTTTCAGTAAACATCCCTTTTGGGGAATGGTTGAAATAACTAATATCGGAATACTCATAATAGCATTTTACTTGTTTGCTTTGAGTATTAATTCGATGAAGCGCAGCATCTTGTATTTTGCCGTTTATGCGGGAGTTTTATTCTTTTCTGTATTGACGTTTGCTAAATATATTTTATTTTTATTCTTTTCTTATGCGGATGCACAAAGCTTCGATATTCATGGCTTGCTTACGGGTTATGTGAATGTCCGCTTTTTTAACCAACTGCAAGTAATGGTGACACCTCTGCTTTTTTTGCCTTTTTTTGTTCAAAGTTTAGCTAAGTTCAAACGAGTCTCCATAGTTTTTGTTGCACTACATTGGGCTGTGTTGTTACAGACTGAAGCCCGGGGAGCTATGCTCTCGCTCATTTTAGCGTCAGTCGTGCTGTTTTTTTTTGTAGATGCAAATACCCGCAAACAATTTATTTCGACCATGTTGCAAACCATGTTATTTGGTATCTGCCTGTGGCTAGTATTTATCATCATAATTCCGTACTGGCTGATGGACAGTTCAAGTTTTCAGATTAGAACGGGGAGTTCTGGAAGGTTAGATTTATGGCTGTATGTTCTTAAATCTATTCCAGAACGTTTGTGGTTGGGTTTTGGGCCGATGAGCTTTACTTGGGCTGAAGGTAAACCATTACCACATGCTCATCCACATAATTCAGTGATGCAATTACTTTATGAGTACGGTGTTATCTGCAGTATCGTTTGCATAGCTTGGGTATTGAGTCGAATTTATAAGAGATTACGATATTTATATCTAGCAAACGACGTCGAGGTCATTCCTATTATTTATGCTCTGCTATCTGGGCTTTGTTATTCTTTGTTTAGCGGTGTTGTTGTCATGCCATTGGCACAGTTGATGCTGGTTTTTGTGGTCGCCATGCAAGTGCAATATGGTACATGTCGTGGCTATAAAGCAAGTGTCGTAGTCAGGATGTTATTGTTTTTAGTCGTGAGTGTTATGGCGTTTGTGTTATTGAACACTTACAAGAATGAAGAGTTGCTCCCTGCCTTATTTCCTAGAATGTGGGTGAATGGATTGATTAGCTATTAAGTTGTAAATATGTTTGATGTTGACAGATGTGTGATACTACAAATTTTCTAAGAAAAATACTTTTTAAGACTGGCTCTGACTATCTATACTATAACCTACTAGCATTTTTCTAAAAAAGAACACCTTGCTAACAAGGTGTTCTTTATAGAAAAAAATTAGCTAGCAGCTACACATGCTGCTGTTGCCAAAGTACATGTAATATTTTTGGCTGGATCTGATTTAGATGCATAAATTCTAGTACCCGTTCCAGCAGTTGCAGGACCTGCGCAAGCTGATGCTGCATAAGTTGGTAGAGGGGTAATATCACCAATTACAGCAGCAGCGTATGCTTTTTCAAATGAAGCTGCTTCTGATAAACATGAGTTAACTTTACCCTTATTCACATAATCCTTATACGCAGGCAGTGCAATTGCGGCCAAAATACCGATAATGGCGACAACGATCATCAGTTCGATCAGAGTAAAACCCTGAGCTTTTTTATTTAATGCTTTGTTTAAATTCATGGCCTTCATTTTTCTCTCCAGCTAACTATTTAGTGACTTACTGTGGTTGAATAGAGTGTTTAACCTAACCGCTGTTTTACTCTATAAATTGTTTTATCTCATCAAACTTTATTACTCATTTATGTCAATAAAATCATTTATATGATCTATGTAACATTAACAGTACACCGATGATCTTGAATGACCCATGTGTAATGACTCATGCTGATTTATCCAAGCTAGCTTTGCTAAATTAGCACTAAGTTAATGCTGGGTTAGCGCTTGTTTGAATAAATTGTTTCGGCAACCGCACCTTAGGCTAACGTTTTCAAAAATATGCCTCTCAAAAAACGTGAACTAGGCAATTTTAAAAAGAATCCCAGTGCTGACCTTAGGTGAGGTTGACCAAACGGCCATCTCGCCTTGGTAAAAGTTAGTACAAAGTTAGGTAAAAGGAAACAAAAATTAAGTATAAAGTACTAATAAAGTGTTGTTTTTGTATAAAAGGCTAACTTATCGACATGTTAGGTTATAACAACTTTTTGACAATATCAGTTTAGCTGGCGTGTCTCTCTATGTCGTCAAATTGGTGACATGAAATGGTGGCGGGTTGGGTGCTTCGTGAGGGTGAATGCTGAGTATGATAGTGCAGGCGTGATTTTGCATTTGGTTTGCAGGAGCCCTACAAAACAAATGCACTTCGCCTTAATATTTTATGAGTGGAATGTGCTTACGGTACTTTGCGAGAACATTCCACTGCCATTTAACATCTAGCGGTTTTAAGCTTTTAATCTGAGTGATAAATCTAAGGCGCGAACATGCTTAGTGAGTGCGCCAACTGAGATATAGTCCACCCCTGTTTTGGCAAATTCGGCTAAGGTATCTAAGGTTACATTGCCAGAGACTTCAAGCTTAGCGCCGGCGCCTTTAGCTAGGTACTGGTTATTCATCTCTACGGCTTCGACCATCTTAGTGATGTCGAAGTTATCTAACATTATGATATCTGTGCCAGAGTCGAGTGCTAAGGCGAGCTCTTCGAGTGACTCCACTTCGACTTCAACGGGTTTATTCGGGTACAAGCTGCGGGCGGTATCTACGGCTTGGCGAATACCGCCACAGGCCATAATGTGGTTTTCTTTAATCAAAAATGCATCATATAAGCCAATACGATGGTTTTTTCCGCCACCGCAGGTGACGGCATACTTTTGTGCCGTGCGTAGGCCTGGAATTGTCTTGCGAGTATCTAACAAGCGAGTGTGAGTCCCCGCCAGTTTATCGACATAATGTTTGGTTAAGGTAGCTACGCCAGAAAGTGTTTGGATAAAGTTCATTGCCGTGCGTTCGCCTGTGAGAATAGCGCGCGCAGGACCTGATAATTCACATAATAGCTGGTTGGGTAATACTAGATCGCCATCATCCACATGCCAATGCAGTGCGACTTCACCACCGAGTTGGTTAAAAACCTGCTCTGCCCATGCTTTACCACAAAAAACGCCTTCTTCACGGGTGATTAAAGTGGCTTCAGCGTACTTATCGGCGGGGATCAACATTGCTGTGATATCACCATAAGCGATGGCTTTGGTTTGATCGTTGATTTCGGTGCCACCTAAGTCTTCACTGAGGGCAGATTTTACTGATTGGCGGATATCGTTTTCTAACATAAGCGGAGTCCTTGCATTACGGCCTACTTGCATTTTAGGTTAAGATTACCACGGCCTTAGGTCTCACGGAACAGGTTGGAAGATTGAGCAAAAGGAGTAAGCTGCAGCCTTATTTAAATTGAGAGTGGATGGTTTGTTCCATGATCTCAATATTAAAAGATAGCTCAGTCAGTAAGTTCCGTGCGCAGGGTTTCTTCTTTGCTTGGAGGAATACTGTTAGAGTAAGGCGGTATATGTGGCTATAGAGGATAAGCTCATAATGCGGTTTGATTCGGGTTGGTGTGATAGTGCGAGGCGTTGTGAGTCGCCACATTTTAATCAACGTCCCTTGAATGAAGTGAGTTTGTTAGTGATCCACAATATTAGTCTGCCCGCAGGCTGCTTTGGATTACCTTACATTGATCAATTATTTCAAGGGTGTTTAGATACTAATGCCGATTTCAGCTTTGCACCGTTGCTGGGCTTGCAAGTGTCGGCGCACTTTTTGATCCGCCGCAATGGCGAGCGTGTCCAATATGTAAGCTGTAATGACAGGGCTTGGCATGCAGGGGTGTCTCGTTATGGCGAGAGAGAGAATTGTAATGATTTTTCCATTGGTATTGAACTGGAAGGCACAGATACTGAGCCTTACACTTCTGAGCAATATCAGTCACTCATCGAGTTAACACAAGCCCTACTGGTAGAATATCCATTGCTGAGTATTGAACGGATTGTGGGTCATTGTGATATTGCGCCAATGCGGAAAACGGACCCAGGGCAAAGTTTTGATTGGGAAGGATATTTAGGCAAGTTAAAGGAATATACTCAGGCGTTGCGTTCTTAGTTAATCACTTAACTTTTTGGATTTTAGACGTATTCCATATAAACCTAGACTATTTATGGACAAATTATAGAGGTACAGCCCATGGCATTATTTTCACTCTTGGTCGCCATTTTAGTGGAGCGACTTAAATTTCTTCCTTCATCATGGCAATTTGATCGTTTACTGCAATCCTATCAGACAACATTTTTTGGTGATAAAGCGTCACTGACAAGCGTGATGATGGCGTTGGCGTTAGTGCTGCCAGCCTTGTTGGTATATGTTTTATCTTGGTTAGTGGCGGGAATGTTTTGGGGCTTATTAAGTTTAGCCCTATGGATTGTTGTGGCAGTGGTTTGTTTTAACCATCAGAAACAGCGTGATATTTTCAAAAAGTATATGCAAGCGGCTTGTCGCTCTGATGTCCAAGCTTGTTACCATTATGCCGCTGAACTCGATTGTAGCGAGTGTTTAGATGCTGTATCCGAGAAAGACCTAGGTGCCAAAGTGGGTCAAAGTGTTGCTTGGATTAACTATCGTTATTACGGTGCCGTGGCGCTGTTTTTCATTTTTTTAGGTCCAGTCGGTGCGGTACTGTATTGCACGGTACGTTTTTATGCCGAAGAGAATGCCCGTAAATCCCTAGAGCTACCCTTAGTCAACGAAGTGATTACGCTACTGGATTGGTTACCGAGCCGGATTTTCGCCTTTGGTTATGCCTTAAGTGGTCAATTTAGTGAAGGTTTGGCGGCGTGGCGCCGTAATGGGTTGACCTTAAATGTGAGCGCTCACACTGTGGTGGCTGAAACGGCATTAGCGGCACAACCTTTACCTGAGGTCGCAAGTGCACCTATATGTGTACAATCAACCTTAGCATTATTAGTACTCAGTAAACGTAACTTTACACTTATTGTTGCAGTACTTTCATTACTGACCATTTTTGGATTGGTGAGTTAAAAGAAGGACGCTTCGCAGCGAGAATCGAGAACGCTTCGCTGCTAGGGTGTCGTTGTGCTCTTTCTAGTCTAGAATCTATCCGCTGCGCTTTTGGCAGCGCCTAGTGGGCGAAGTCCGTGCTTTTGTCAAATGGTCTGACCCCATAAACATTTTTTTCCGCTATGCTCTCTCTTCGTGAGTGCTTTTAATCGAGATCGCTTTTAAGGAGTGATCTTCAATCTGGACATCAAAACGCTGATTTGATAAAGTGCGCTCACTCAAAAAAATTGGTAAGACCAATTTACAACGGAGCTGAGCGCCTGATGGCCTATAGTAAAATTAATCAGCCAAAAATTTCTGACGTGATCATGGCGCAATTAGAGCAAATGATCTTAGAGGGGAGTTTACAGCCCGGTCAGAAGTTACCGCCTGAACGCGAACTGGCGATCCAGTTTGAAGTGTCTCGACCTTCTTTGCGTGAAGCTATTCAAAAGCTTGAGGCAAAAGGACTGTTAATGCGCCGCCAAGGCGGTGGTACTTATGTCAAAGAACAACTCTGGCAGACCCTTGCCGATCCTATTGTTGAACTGATGAATTCAGATCCAGAGAGTCAGTACGACTTACTGGAGTTCCGCCATGCCACCGAAGGCATGATGGCCTATTTTGCGGCCCTGCGTGGTACCGACGCCGATATGCAAAATATCAAGCGTATGATCCTCGAGGTGGAAGCCGCCACCGATATCGAACAAAAAGCTGCTGCGATTGTGCGTTTTTATCGTGCTGTGGCGGAAGCGTCACATAACGTGGCTATGTTACACCTCGTTCTTAGTTTAACCCCTGTGCTGCATCAAAATGTGGCGCAAAACCTGGAGCTTTTAAGCCGCCGCGAAGAAGCTTCTACTATGGCTAACGATCACAGACGGGCCTTGCTCGCTGCCATCGTTCGTCGTGATCCCGACGCCGCCAGAGAAGCCTCAAATGAACACTTAAGTTACATCGAAGAGGTGATGTTATCTGTGCGGGAAGAAGATAGCCGGTTGCAGCGAAGCTTGCGCCGTTTAAAGAGTGGCGCTTAAGTTCTGTGATTTAGCTGCCAGCTAAATCGGAATATGCCGCAAACACCATTCATTATCATGTATATAGAGAAGGACAGTGTCATGTCTGAAGATATGCTACAAGACGTAGATCCGTTAGAGACTCAGGAATGGGTTGATGCCCTGCAAGCCGTGTTGGAACAGGAAGGCCCAGAGCGCGCGCATTTTTTACTAGAAAAGCTGATCGATAAAGCGCGTCGTAATGGCACTCACTTGCCTTATAACGCCACAACGGCTTACCTGAACACTATCCCTGCGGGTCAAGAGCCGCACATGCCTGGCAACCAAGAGATGGAACGTCGCATTCGCGCCATCATCCGTTGGAACGCTTTAGCTATGGTGCTTCGTGGTTCTAAGAAAGATTTAGAATTAGGCGGCCATATTTCAAGCTTCGCCTCAAGCGCGACTATTTATGACGTATGTTTTAACCACTTCTTCCGCGCACCCAATGAAAAAGACGGTGGCGATTTAGTGTATTTCCAAGGCCATATCGCCCCTGGTATTTATGCGCGTTCATTCTTAGAAGGTCGCTTAAGCGAAGACCAACTGGCTAACTTCCGTCAAGAAGTGGATGGCAAGGGTCTGTCTTCATACCCACATCCAAAACTGATGCCGGATTACTGGCAATTCCCAACAGTTTCTATGGGCTTAGGTCCTATCCAAGCGATTTATCAGGCGCGTTTCCTGAAATATCTGACTGACCGTGGTCTGAAAGATTGTTCAGCACAAACCGTTTACTGTTTCTTAGGTGACGGTGAGTGTGATGAGCCAGAAGCTTTAGGTGCAATTGGTTTAGCGGCTCGTGAAGAATTAGATAACTTAGTCTTCATCGTTAACTGTAACTTACAGCGTCTTGATGGTCCTGTACGTGGTAACGGTAAGATAATCCAAGAACTTGAAGGCGAATTCCGCGGCGCAGGCTGGGAAGTGGTCAAAGTGATTTGGGGTCGTTACTGGGATCCATTATTAGCCCGTGACACTAGCGGTAAGTTACTGCAGTTAATGGAAGAAACCGTTGACGGTGAATACCAAAACTGTAAAGCCAAAGGTGGCGCTTATACTCGCGAACACTTCTTTGGTAAGTATCCTGAAACGGCCGAAATGGTGGCTAACATGTCAGATGATGACATTTGGCGCTTAAACCGTGGCGGTCATGATCCAGTGAAAGTGTACGCTGCCTTAGATCACGCACAAAAAACCAAAGGTCGCCCAACGGTGATTTTAGCTAAGACTGTAAAAGGTTACGGCTTAGGTGATGCGGGTGAAGGTAAAAACATCGCTCACAACGTGAAGAAAATGGGTATCGAGTCTATCCGTTACTTCCGCGATCGCTTCAATATTCCGATCCCAGATGACCAGTTAGAAGATCTGCCTTTCTATCACCCAGGTCCAGATTCTGAAGAAGTGAAGTACATGATGAGCCGTCGTGAAGCGCTGCATGGTAGCGTGCCACAACGTCGTCAAAAGTTCACCGAAGAGATGGAAGTGCCGTCACTGAAGATTTTCGATTCGATTTTGCAGGGCTCTAACGGCCGTGAAATTTCATCGACTATGGCATTCGTTCGCGTGCTGACAGCATTGCTGAAAGACAAGAAAATTGGCAAAAATATTGTGCCAATTATTCCTGACGAAGCTCGTACTTTCGGTATGGAAGGTTTGTTCCGTCAAGTGGGTATTTATGCTCACGAAGGTCAAAAATATATTCCGCAGGATTCTGACCAAGTTGCTTACTACCGTGAAGATAAAACCGGCCAAGTATTGCAAGAAGGGATTAACGAACTCGGCGCTATGTCTTCATGGGTATCAGCAGCGACGAGCTACTCAGTCAATGATACACCTATGATCCCGTTCTACATCTACTACTCAATGTTCGGTTTCCAACGTATTGGTGACATGGCTTGGGCTGCGGGTGATATGCGTGCTCGTGGTTTCTTAGTCGGTGGCACTTCAGGTCGTACAACGCTTAACGGCGAAGGTTTACAGCATCAAGACGGTCACAGCCACGTATTGGCGAACACTATCCCTAACTGTATTACTTACGATCCAACATACGGCTACGAAATCGCCGTTGTGGTACAAGATGGTATCCGTCGTATGTACGGCGAAAATCAAGAAGATATCTTCTACTACTTGACCACAATGAACGAAAACTATGAGCAACCAGCCATGCCAGAAGGCGCGGAAGTGGGCATAGTGAAAGGTATCTATAAGTTAGAAACGGTTGCGGGCTCAGGTAAAGGCAAAGTTCAGTTAATGAGCTGTGGCACTATCCTTGAACAAACTCGTAAAGCGGCGCAAGCACTGGCGAAAGACTTTGGTATTACTGCCGACGTATTCAGTGTGACCAGCTTTAACGAATTGACTCGCGATGGTCAAGCCGCTGAACGTTGGAACATGCTGCACCCAACCGAAACGCCAAAACAAGCCTATATCAGCCAAGTGATTTCAAGTGATGCACCTGCAATCGTCGCGACTGACTATATGAAGATTTACGGCGAACAGTTACGTGCTTATATTCCTACCGATTACAAAGTGTTAGGTACTGACGGTTTCGGTCGTTCGGACAGCCGCGAGAATCTGCGTCACCACTTCGAAGTGGACGCTAAGTTTATCGTTATTGCGGCACTGAAATCACTGGTTGATCGCAAAGAGCTGCCTGTCGATGTGTTAGCAAAAGCCATTAAAGAATATGGTATCGACGCTGACAAGATCAATCCACAGTACGCGTAAGAGGCAATGAAAATGGCTGAATTAAAAGAAGTTTTTGTTCCTGATATCGGCGGCGATGAAGTGCAAGTGATCGAAATTTGTGTGGCTGTGGGTGATACCTTAGCTGCAGAAGAATCGATTCTTACCGTCGAAAGCGACAAGGCGACTATGGATATTCCAGCGCCTTTCGCCGGTGTTTTAGCCGAATTGAAAGTGGCTGTGGGCGATAAAGTATCTGAAGGTACTTTGATTGCTATGATGCAAGCGGCGGGCGCGGCAGCTGCCGCTCCGGCTCCAGTTGCAGCACCCGCTCAGGCGGCACCAGCATCTGCACCAGTTCAAGCGGCTCCTGCCCCTGTGGCTGCTGCTCCTGCTACGGGCGCAACCAAAGTGGTTGAAGTCACTGTGCCAGATATCGGTGGCGACACTGATGTATCGGTTATCGAAGTCCTGGTTGCTGTCGGTGACAAGATTGAAGTTGATAGCGGTTTAATTACCCTAGAAACAGACAAAGCGACGATGGACGTGCCATCACCTTTCGCGGGTGTGGTTAAAGACGTTAAAGTTGCGGTTGGCGATAAAGTGTCGCAAGGCTCTTTAGTCATCATGCTTGAAGTGGGCGGCGCTGCACCTGCTGTGGCTCCAAGCGTTAGCGCGGCAGCTGCAACTGTGGCTCAAGCTGCTCCTGCCGCTACGGTAGCGCCAGTGGCTACTGCACCAGCGGCAAGTGTGGTTGCGGTAAAAGAAATTCAAGTGCCGGATATTGGCGATGCCAGCAATGTCGATGTGATCGAAGTGCTTGTGTCTGTCGGTGATGAAATCACTGCCGACCAAGGTTTGATTACGCTTGAAACTGACAAAGCCACCATGGAAGTGCCAGCGCCATTTGCCGGTAAACTGCTGTCTTTGACTGTTAAAGTGGGTGACAAGGTTTCTCAAGGTAGCGTCATTGCGACGATTGAGACGACTTCTGTTGCAACAGTAAGTGCTCCAGCACCTGCTGCACAAGCGGCGGCTCCTGCTCCAGTGAGCGTGGTGCCCGTTGCAGCTCCAACACCAGCAAGCCGTCCTCCAGTACCCCATCACCCAAGCGCAGGTACACCTGTGTCTACTGGTGCGGTACATGCGTCTCCTGCTGTACGTCGTTTAGCCCGTGAGTTTGGTGTCGACTTGACCCAAGTGACAGGTTCTGGCCGTAAAGGTCGCATCATGAAAGAAGACGTACAGGCGTATGTTAAATACGAACTGTCGCGTCCGAAAGCGACTGCGGCAACTTCTGTTGGTTCAGGTAATGGCGGCGGTCTGCAAGTGATTGCAGCACCTAAAGTTGATTTCAGTAAGTTTGGTGAAGTGGAAGAGATTCCATTAAGCCGTATCCAGAAGATTTCTGGCCCTAACTTACACCGCAACTGGGTGACTATCCCTCACGTGACTCAGTTCGATGAAGCTGATATCACTGAAATGGAAGAGTTCCGCAAGCAGCAAAACGATGTAGCGGCGAAGAAAAAAGCCGATTACAAGATCACGCCTTTAGTGTTTATGCTGAAAGCTGTGGCTAAAACATTGCAACAGTTCCCTGTGTTCAACTCGAGCTTAAGCTCTGATGGCGAATCACTGATCCAGAAGAAGTATTTCCACATCGGTGTGGCGGTTGATACGCCAAACGGTTTGGTTGTGCCAGTCGTGCGTGACGTGGATAAGAAAGGCATTATCGAGTTATCTCGTGAACTGGCTGATATCTCTATCCGTGCCCGTGATGGCAAGCTGAAATCTGCTGATATGCAAGGTAGCTGTTTCACCATTTCAAGTTTAGGTGGTATTGGCGGTACGGCGTTTACGCCTATTGTGAACTACCCAGACGTGGCGATTTTAGGTGTGTCTAAATCTGAAATTAAGCCTAAGTGGAATGGTAAAGAGTTCGAACCTAAATTGATGTTGCCGCTGTCACTGTCATACGATCACCGCGTGATCGATGGTGCCATGGCTGCACGTTTTAGTGTGACGCTGTCAGGAATTCTGTCCGATATTCGTACTTTGGTTCTGTAAGCATATAAGGCTGCTCATCTTGAGCAGCCTTTTGTTTATTGTGATCAGTATCAAACACAGGTTAAAATGCGCCCACCTTACGCGCTGGCGCATTTTCGGTTGGCAGGATAGCTCCTCCAACGGATTGAATGAGAATTAGAGGAAAACATGAGTAACGAAATCAAAACTCAGGTAGTGGTATTAGGTGCAGGTCCTGCAGGTTATTCTGCGGCTTTCCGTGCTGCTGACTTAGGTCTGGAAACCATCATAGTTGAACGTTTTAGCACTTTAGGTGGCGTGTGTCTTAACGTGGGTTGTATCCCATCTAAAGCCTTACTGCACGTTGCTAAAGTTATCGAAGAAGCCAAAGCGGTTGCCGCTCACGGTGTGGTCTTCGGCGAGCCAACTATCGATTTAGATAAGTTACGTGGCTTTAAAGAAAAAGTCATTGGCCAATTAACTGGCGGATTGGGCGGCATGTCCAAAATGCGTAAAGTTAACGTGGTTAACGGTTTTGGTAAATTCACTGGCCCTAACACGCTAGAAGTGACTGCTGAAGATGGCACTGTGACTAAAGTGACTTTCGAGCAAGCGATCATTGCTGCGGGTTCTCGTCCAATCAAACTGCCATTTATTCCGCATGAAGATCCACGTATTTGGGATTCGACTGACGCATTAGAACTGAAAGAAGTTCCAGGCAAGTTGTTAGTGATGGGCGGCGGTATTATCGGTCTAGAAATGGGTACTGTGTACGCTTCTTTAGGCAGCCAAATCGACGTGGTTGAGATGTTCGACCAAGTGATCCCTGCGGCTGATAAAGATGTGGTTCGCGTATTTACTAAGCAAATCAAGAAGAAATTCAACCTGATCCTTGAAACTAAAGTCACAGCGGTCGAAGCCCGTGAAGACGGTATCTATGTTTCTATGGAAGGTAAGAGCGCGCCAACTGAAGCCGTTCGTTACGATGCCGTATTAGTGGCTATTGGCCGTGCACCTAATGGCAAGTCGTTAGATGCTGAAAAAGCAGGTGTTAACGTTGATGAGCGTGGCTTTATCAAGGTTGATAAGCAACTGCGTACTAACGTACCGCACATTTATGCTATCGGCGACATCGTTGGTCAACCAATGTTGGCTCACAAAGGCGTGCACGAAGGCCATGTAGCGGCTGAAGTTATCGCTGGCATGAAGCACTATTTCGATCCAAAAGTCATCCCATCAATTGCTTACACAGACCCTGAAGTAGCTTGGGTTGGTCTGACTGAGAAAGAAGCGAAAGAGCAAGGTATTGCTTACGAAACCGCAACTTTCCCATGGGCTGCAAGTGGTCGTGCGATTGCGTCAGATTGTTCTGAAGGTATGACTAAGCTGATTTTCGACAAAGACACTCACCGCGTGATCGGTGGTGCTATTGTGGGTGTTAACGGCGGCGAGCTGTTAGGCGAAATCGGTCTAGCGATTGAAATGGGTTGTGATGCTGAAGATTTAGCATTAACCATTCACGCTCACCCAACACTGCACGAATCAGTAGGCTTAGCGGCTGAAATGTACGAAGGTTCTATTACTGATTTGCCAAACCCAAAGGCAAAGAAAAAGTAATTTAGCTGTCGATTAAAAAAGCGCTCACTTGAGCGCTTTTTTATTGCCTGTATTTTTTTGTAACTTTTATGTAAACAAGCGGATGAATTGAAGGGATTGAGCTGTTACAGTACAGTTATACCCAAGCGACCTCAAAATACGAGTTTCAGAGCGCCCAGGGTGCTTCAATTCAAGGCGCATCAGTGAAAAAATGTGGCCACCTTTTGAATTGATGCAACACGGAAGTGGAGTGCCCTGGGTGCTCCGTCCCGGCGGGTTTTAACGCACTTTATGCGGTGTTGGCCATTTTTGACTTAGCCCACTAGGCCTGCAAATAGCCGTCTTGCCTAAAGTGCGTTAAATTCCCGCTGAATTCTGCATTTTGAGGTGGTTTGGGTATATGTATGAAGTAAGTTGTCACATGCAAACAAAAATAATTAGAACAATTCTGACATGTTTCATCCTTTCACTGATTAGCGTCCATTCGGCTTGGGCGGGCGGCTTTGTGCAGCGTGTTTTTACCGATAGAGACGGTTTAGCTGTCACTAGCATCCGAGGTTTAGCCTTAGATGACTATGGTTTTGTATGGGCAGCGACTGAGCAGGGCTTGTATCGGGTCAGTAATTCTAAGGTGCGGCGCATTGATAAAATTGGCACGGAATCACGGCTTGCGGATGACTTTTTAACGACAGTGGTGAACATCGACCGAGACAAGTTATTGGTCAGTACTAATGCCGCGATTTACCTTTACGATATAGTACAAAATCAATTTACCGCGTTTGGTTCTCCCTATCTATTCCCGCAGTTTCCAGGTGGTGCGCTGATATCGGCAGCCCGCAAGAATAGCAAAACATGGCGATTATTAATTGATAATGGTCAGATCTATGAGTTTTCCCCTTCAAAGTCAGAACTTCGCCTTATCACTCAATTAGCTGTTAATCGCGACCTTCCTTGGCGCAAGTTATTACTTATGCCCAATGGACACATGTTGGTTGCGGGGCAGTTGCAACTAGAGCTCCTCGATAACAAGGGCGAACGGCTGTTCCAATACCCTTGGACCGAATCTATGGGCAGTATTCTCGATATGTTGGAGGATACTCAACATAGGATCTGGATTGCGACAGGGCGTGGTGTTTATCAATTAGATCAAATCGCTCATCAAATTACACCTGTGCCAGAATTACCCGATTGGAGCACAGCGATCATTGAAGATGCTAAAGGGTATTTGTGGTTTGCCAGTCGTATTGGCTTGTTAAAATGGTCGCCTGAGACGCGGTTGATTGAGAATTATCAGCAAGAGTTGAAGGCTGAGGCCAACATGGAAACGCTGAAAGCCATGTTGTTTGATGATGCAGGCTTGATGTGGGTTGGAGGCTCTGGTGATGGATTGGCATTGTTAGCGTCACCGCCTGATTTCATTCTTGATACTTATGCGGCAGATGAACCCTATCAGCTGAGCGATGCCATGACTTGGTCTGTACATGCCAGTGATGAAGGGGTTTGGCTCGGTTCTTCCAGTGTAGATTTTGTTGCTAAGGGCAGTAAAAAAGCGGTTAACATTCCGATTGAGGGGTTTAATCCCCACGAAAGTATTTATGATATTAGTGAGTTTGAGGACCATTATTTACTGATCTCAACAACCAGTGGTCTTTTTGTTATTGATAAAGAGACCTTGCAAGGAAGTAGTTTTTCTAAATGGACTCACGGTCAGGATGACTTTAAAAATAAGCTCATATATAAAACTTATCGGGATCCCAAACTGAAAGGACGCGTCTGGATTGCGACTACCACGGGACTCTATTTTTGGGAAATGGGACTCTATGAGCCCCAGCCATTTGATATTGATAAGTCATCGAACGAATTTGATGGCCCCAAGCGGCCAGTGATCCGCACGATTTATCGTACCTCTGACGGTCGTCTTTGGGTTGGCGGTAAAAAAGTCTTTGGTTACATAGACAGTCAAAACGAGTTTCATGATCAACGGCACTTATTTAATGCTTTTGCGGCACAACCAACGATTAGCCATATTGAAGAAATGTCCCCGGGAATTATCTGGTTTGGTTCTTATGAAAAAGGTTTGTTTGAATATCAGCAGCAGGCGGAATCGTTAGTTTCACTGACTTCCGAATGGCAATTAAATTGTAGTTCAGTGTTTTTTATTCAAAAGACCCCTAAGTCAAATCTTGTGGGTTGTGCTGATTCTTTGATTCGTCAGGATATTCAAACTGGCAATATCGCCATGTTTAATCAACTCGATGGTTTGATTTCCGATGAAATGAACGAGGGCGCTTATTTTTATTCGCCAAAAACAGGCTTTTACTTAGGAACACCTGAAGGTGTGATGCGACTCGATGTCAATAGGCTGGTCAATCGTATAACCGATGACCATGTGATGCTTGAATCTGTCTCTGTGTACTATAACAACACGACAGAAGTATCCTTGTTGCCGCGTAACCTGATGACCATCAAACCCGATGCGAATATGGTGAGTTTTCAAATCACTAACTTAGATTACCTCGATGATTCGCCAATTCAATTTAAATACCGATTACGTTATCAGGATGAAGATAGCCATTACGTCTTGTTGCAGGGGGAATCTCAGATCAACCTCGCAGGATTAGCGGCGGGTGGCTATGTGTTAGATATTTTGAGTCAAGTTAATGGGATATGGTCAGATAAGCCGTTCTCTTATCCTTTTTATGTTGAGCAGCATTGGTGGTTATCCCAAGGTTTTAAAGGCATTTTGCTGCTGTTATTTTCAATTATTGCTTTAAGTCTTGCTTGGTATCGACAACGACAGATCAATACCTTTAAGCAGATGAATCTGGCATTAACGGAGAGTGAGGACAGGTTAAGGCAGTCTTTGCGCGGCAGTGACTCAGATCTCTGGGAGTGGCATAAAAATACTCAGGCATTTCACCTTGATAATCGCGGTTCGGTGCTTGGTACGCATGCCAATGAGATTGTGGTGAGCTTAGAGGATTTGCCTGTGCATCCGCAGGATAGGGAGAAAGCTCTCGCTCAGTGGGATAACATGATGGCGGGTGAGATTGACCGATTCGAGGCCGAATATCGCTATCAGCGTAAGGACGGTAATTGGGGGTGGCTGAGGGTTAGAGGGCGGCCAGTTGCTCGCAATAAGCACTCAAATGAAATTGAACGGGTCGCGGGTATTTATAGCGATATTACTGTGCAACGCCAGCTAGAAGATGAAATTAATTTATTGGCGAAAGCGTTTGGCAATACCTCTGAAGGTGTGTTGATTTTAGATGTCGAAGGCGGTATTCGCGTTGCTAATTACGCTGCGCAACAAATTATTGGTATAGATTCTGACGACTTAGTTGGGCAACCATTTGCACAATTCGTACAGATGAATGACGGATTAGCATCGGAGATTAAGCAACTTCTCCGTGATAGTCAGTCTTGGACCGGAGAGCGGGAGTTAATCCGCGCCAATCAGCAACTCTGTCCAGTGTGGCTAAACGTGTCGGTGATGCAAAGCATTAACGGGAAAGTAACCCACTATGTGGTGGTATTTTCTGATATTACGGAGCGTAAACGTACTGAAGCCGATTTACGCCGTTTGGCTAATTACGATGTGCTTACTGGGTTGCCAAATCGCTCCTTATTTTCTAGCCGTCTATTACAGTCGATTCAAGCTGCGCAACAAACAGGTGAGAAACTGGCGCTACTGTTTTTAGATCTCGATAGATTTAAGCATGTTAATGATTCCTATGGTCATAGCATGGGCGATGCACTGCTGGTCGAAGCATCAAGCCGACTGCAATCTTGTATTTCCAGCGAGCATTTACTCTGTCGTTTTGGTGGCGATGAATTTGTGATTTTACTCCGCAATGCAAACAGCATTGACGATATTAACCATGTCGCCGAGCGCCTGTTGGAGCAAATTGTCGCGCCTTTTAAGTTGTATGGTCGGGAATTTTATATTTCGACCAGTATAGGCATCAGTATTTGGCCCGACGATGCGGTGCAGCCTGAGGCTTTTATCAAGAATGCCGATCTTGCTATGTACCATGCCAAAGAAGAAGGGCGAGGCAATTTTCAATATTATTCCTCGGAGCGTAATGCTCAAGCCCTCTATCATTTACGGCTTGAAGCCGATTTACGCAAAGCTATAGAGCGGCAAGAGTTCGAGCTTTATTACCAGCCGCAAATTGATATTTTGCGTAATGATAAGCTCATAGGAATGGAGGCATTAATTCGCTGGAAACATCCGCAAGACGGCTTTATTCGCCCCGATATTTTCATTAAAGTTGCTGAGGCTTGCGGTTTAATTGTTGATATTGACCGCTGGGTATTAAGACAAGCCTGTGTGCAGGGGGCCAATTGGACTAAGCGCTATGGCTCGGGCTTTAAGTTGTCGGTTAATATTTCGGCGGTGCATTTTAGGCAGCCAGATTTTATTGAAGATATCCAAAGAATTTTACAAGAAACCCAAATGCCAACTGCATCTTTAGGATTAGAAATCACCGAAGGCGTATTGATGAAGGAGTTGCATGTCGCTAAAGACCATCTGACTCGATTGAAATCTTTGGGGATCGAGGTTGCCATCGATGACTTTGGTACTGGGTATTCTTCACTGGCTTATTTGCGTAATTTTGAAGTCAATACCCTAAAAATTGATCGCTCCTTTTTAATTGATATCGCCACTAATACCGCAGATCAGGCGATTGTGAGCAGTATTATTGAATTAGCCCGTAACCTTAAATTAAATGTGGTTGCTGAAGGGATTGAGACGGTTGAGCAGTTAGAGCAAGTCTTTAGCCGTGGCTGTTATATTATTCAAGGGTATTATTTTGCTAAACCTATGTGCGTTGATGATTTTGAGCGCTATTTAGAGACAGATAACAAAATCGTCTCTATTGATCATTAAGCTAGAAACATAGTCTATTATTGGCTCGCGAATACTTAATATTTGTACCGCTGATGGGCAATCGTCTGCACGATATAAGCCAGTGAGCTTGAGATGTAAACGTTATCGTCTTCAGTGGTGATGGATATTTTGTTTAGCGGTTTATTCAATTAAACTTCATCTGTTTGTATAAAGAGTACACAAACTTATCACTAGTCGGTCCAGATAAAATATGACTGACGGTTAAATCGATAAGTTTGTTAATATAACTCGGATTTTTATCCCATAAAAAGTAGCCTCACATGATGCGTCAACTACTCGCTTCTATTATTTTGTGTTTGTGTGTTACCCCGTCTTTGGCTGCAGAGCGCCTTAAAATTGGTGTCGTACTAAGTGGTGGTGGTGCTAAAGGCGCTGCTCACGTGGGCGTGCTCAAAATATTAGAAGAACATAACATCCCAGTCGATTACATCGCGGGCACCAGCATAGGTGCCTATGTCGCTGGCATGTATTCACTGGGTTACAGTGCGAGTGAAGTGGAAGCTATCATGATGGGGGTCAACTGGGACAGTGGTTACTCGGACACCATACCGCGCAATATTTTGAGTTACAGGGATAAACAGTTACGCGACCGTTACAATATTCCGTTAAACATTGGCTATAACGAAGGCCAAGTGAGGGCGCCAAGTGGTCTGCTACGTGGACAGACTATGTCGCAACTTTTACGTCAGTCGACGGATCTGGTGCAGCAATTTGGTCATTTTGATGATTTAGCCATTCCCTACCGAGCGGTTGCAACCGACTTAGAAACTAGCTTACCTGTGGTTATTAGTCACGGCAGTATGGTTAAAGCCATGCAAGCGTCTGCAACTGTACCTGGTGCACTTCAGCCCGCACAAATTGAAGGCAAGTTATTGGTCGATGGTGGTATTGCTAATAACATGCCCGTCGATGTGGTTAAGGCCATGGGAGCCGATATTATTATCGCCGTCGATATTGGCTCGCCTCTGGTTAAAAAAGATAAATTAGACAGTACTATCGCAGTGCTTGATCAGCTCTCTAATTTTTTGACCAATGCCAGCACTGAAAAACAAAAACAATTACTGACAGATAAAGATGTATTGATCCGACCCGCGATTGACGCCCTCAGCACCACTGATTTCACTATTATGCCGCTAGCATTAACCCTTGGAAAAGAAGCCGCTAATGGTCAGCTTTATAAGTTGAGCAGTATGAGCGTGTGCCCCGAGGAATATGCCGCCTACGTCGAGGCTAAAAAAGCCAAAGGTAAATTATTAATGGCGGATGTACGTCATCCCATTAATGAAATCGTATTTGAAAACCAATCTAAGGTGAGTTTGAATCTCTTGACGGAAACCTTGAATATTAAACCTGGGCAAGCTGTATCTAAAGACGAGCTTAATGAGGCGTTAAAGCGTATTTACTCCCTCAATAAATTTGAACGTGTCGATGCTGAATTTGTAGAAGGTGAGGATGGCCGCATACTCACTGTCACTACTAAGGCTAAGTCTTGGGGGCCGAATTATTTCCAACTGGGCTTTAATTGGGAGGATGACTTTAATTCAGAATCTGCCATCAGTTTTGATATGGCTTATACCATGACCGATTTGACCTTTAATGGTGGCGAGTGGCGCAATGAGGTCAAACTCGGCATTGAAAAGTTGTTTGCAACTGAGTTTTATCAGCCTTTAGACAGGGACCAACAGTTCTTTAGCCGTGCCCGCTATCAATACGATACCCGTGATTGGGACTTATACGATAATAACAGTCGTATCTTAACCTTCGACAAGAAAACCCATACGATTGAATTAGGCATAGGTTATAACTACACCTTACAAGGGATGATTGAGTTAGGCTTAGTCGCAGAGAAGGGGTCGATAGTCAATGATGTTTGGTTAACGCAGGACTTAGATTTTAGTTCCTATGGTGCTTACTTTAGGTTCGGTTACGATAGCTTAGATAGCATTAGCTTTCCAACATCAGGTAATCGCGTAACCTTAAACGTCTACGTGCGTAATGAAGATTTCAATGACAGTATCGACGATAATCAAAACCAATTTAGCGTGCAAATAGAGGCCGACTGGAAAGGTGCCTTGAGTGTCGGTAACCACGCTTTTGTTGGTAAGGCATCGATTGCTACCAACAATAATGATGGTGTCAATACGCTGCATTTATCCGAATTGGGAGGATTCTTAAACCTGTCTGGTTACCATAAAGACTCAATTATGGGCGCACATAAAGTGTTTGGGGCCTTTATTTATCAATATGATCTCGGGCGTGATGCGCTAGGCATGACAGATTATCCTCTATACCTAGGTTGGAGCTTAGAGGCGGGAAATGTCTGGGACGAGCGTACTGACGTCACCTTGACCGATCTGATTTATGCATCGAGTCTTTATATCGGTACAGATACTTCCATGGGACCTGCGGCACTTGGTTTTGGGATCACAGATCTTGGCGATAAGTCTTTCTATTTATTTGTGGGTAAAAACTTCTAGTTTGATATTTGTGTAAAGAACTTAAGGGCATGACTGAGGTTGTGCCCTTACTTTTTGGTCGATGGAAAAACTATAAGCGTCATCCCTATGGAAGTTCTCTTGCCGAAATAGCTAAGAGTGTCGCTAAAGTGTCATATCCTTTTACAAAATCTTACTACTGTGAGGCGTGCCAAGATGCTAAGGTTTTGCGGGAAAAATAATAACTCTCAACGGAAGCTGGGGAAAACAATGAAGAAGATAAGCACACTGGCACTGAGTATCGCCTTGAGTTTAGGTTTAGCGGCTTGTAGTACTGAGCCTAAAACTGAAGCCGTCGCGGTGTCTGGCATTGAATTGCAAAACTTTGATGCCTCAGTCCGCCATCAAGATGATTTCTATTACAGCGTTAATGGAAAATGGTTGGCAAATACGCCTATTCCAGCTGACAAATCTAACTATGGCGCGTTTTCTGTGTTGTACGACCAAAGCCAAGATGCATTGAAGAAAATTATCGACGAAGCGGCCGCTAAAAAGAATCCTGCTGCAGGCTCGAATGAGCAGAAAATCGGTGATTTCAATGCCAGTTTCATGAATACCGATTTGCTTGAAACATTAGGTGTTACTCCGCTTAAGCCATTGCTGGCCGATATCGCTGGCGCAAAAACACACGCTGACTTACCCGCTGTTATGGGCAAATTACTGACGACGGGTTCTGGTATTCCTTTTGGTTTTTACGTCAATAATGACGCTAAAAACTCAACTCAGTATGCGGTGTATTTAAGCCAGTCGGGCCTTACGTTGCCTGACCGCGATTATTACCTTAAAGATGATCCTAAGTTTGCCGCTAATCGCCAAGCCATGGCCAAGTATGTGACAGACATACTGACCGAAGCAGGTTACAAGGACGCTAAACGTGCGGCTAAAAACGTCGCTGATATCGAAATGATGATCGCTAAAAGTCAGTGGAGCCGAGTTGAATCCCGTGATGCCAACAAGGCATACAACAAGTTAGATCGTGCTGAACTGCAAAAGTTAACCGGTCAATTCGATTTTAATGCCTTTGCTGCGAGTGCGGGCTTAGGCGATAAAGTGACTGAAGTGATCGTGCGTCAGCCCTCTTATTTTGAAAAACTCGGCACCAGTTTCGAGACATTCCCAGTATCGGCTTGGCAGGATTATCTTGCGTTCCACTTAGTGGATAGCTACGCCGAGTTACTGAGTAAAAACTTTGTTGATTTGAACTTTGCCTTTAAGAGCAAAACCTTAATGGGTATCGAAGAGCAGCAGCCACGCTGGAAAAAAGCAGTTGATGGCGCCGACCAAGTGATTGGTGAGTTAGTGGGTGAAGAGTACGTTAAGCAATACTTCAAGCCAGAAGCTAAAGCACGCATGGAAACCATGATCAAAAACTTGATCAAAGGTTTTGAAGTCAGCATTAATGAACTTGAGTGGATGACGCCAGAAACCAAAATTGCCGCTCAAGAAAAACTGGCTAAATTTACCTACAAAATTGGCTATCCAGATAAATGGAAAGATTACTCAGGTTTAGATATTAAGGCTGACGAGTTAGTGGGTAACTACATGCGTTACGCTCAGTTTGAATATCAAGACATGATCAACAAGCTAGGCAAGCCAATTGATCGTACCGAATGGGGCATGACACCACAAACGGTGAATGCTTATTACAGTCCAGTGAAAAACGAAATTGTGTTCCCTGCAGCGATTCTGCAACCGCCATTCTTTAATATGGATGCCGATGATGCCGTTAACTACGGTGGTATAGGTGCAGTGATCGGCCATGAAATTAGCCATGGTTTTGATGACCAAGGCGCTAAATACGATGGTGATGGCAACCTGCGTGATTGGTGGTCAGATAAAGACAGAGAAGAGTTCCAAAAACGCGGTAAGCAGTTGTCTGCCCAATACTCAGGTTATGAGGCAATGCCCGGCAAGTTTGTTAACGGTGATTTGACCTTAGGGGAAAACATCGGCGACTTAGGTGGTTTAACCGTAGCGGCACGTTCGTATTTGATGAGCCTTAACGGCAAACCTGCACCTGTGCTCGATGGTTTAACGGGCGAGCAACGCTTCTTTGTGGGTTGGTCGCAAGTATGGCGCCGTAATTACCGTGATGAAGAGCTGAGCCGTCGTTTGCTGACAGATCCGCATTCACCGAGCCATTATCGTGCCATGGGTACGCCACGTAACGTGGAAGCCTTCTATAAGGCCTTCGATATGAAAGAAGGCGATAAAATGTATTTAACACCAGATGAGCGTGTGAAAATTTGGTAATACATTCATTAGATTGAAATAAGAAAAGCCAGACAATGTCTGGCTTTTTTATTGATGACCATAATCTAGGATTCTGCTGATTAATGCCCGTAACCTAAGGATTCAATTTTTGTGACTTTATTATCAGTGGCATACAGGCGACGCATTAAGCGTGTTGGTCCAAAGTCATAGGTCCATTCTTGATACTCAGTTGGCAACTTGCTGGGATCGATCACCCTGTCTCCGTTAGCGTTGAGATAAGTCGCGGGCAGACTGTATTCTCGAATATCACTGGGCGAGCCGCATTTATCCTGCACAGTCGTTAAAGTATCGCCCGTATTGATCACTTGTTGTTTACAGTGCATGGTTTCACCTGCGCTAGCGGGTAAACAGGTGGACATGAGCATTAAGGCCATGGGCAGTATTAAGGACTGGTACTTCACATTGAATTCCTTCTGGTGCATACACCATTCTGTCATTTATCCGTAGGGCAAAGACTAAGCTTATCCGCCCTGCAGAAACTCGGTGTGTTGTGACGTTATTTTGCCAAAATTGTTGTTAATGCCAACAAACTCTCGGCCTGATGATGGGCGATAATCCACTTAGCATCGCCTCTTTGTTCTGGCGCAGGGATCGCGACCGTTTGCATGTTGGCTGCTCTTGCGGCAATTAAGCCGTTAAAGGAATCTTCGATGGCAAGACAACAACGGGGATCAACATCTAACGCCTTAGCGCAATTCAAATAAACTTCTGGGTGGGGTTTGCCATAGGTGAGTCCCTCGGCCGATTGTACTGCCATAAATTTATCACTGAGTCCTAGCTTAGAAAGAACTGCCTCAATAATAGTGTAGAACGACGAGGTCGCTAAGCCGATTTTAAGGCCAAGCGCTTGGCAGTGATCAATCGCTTCGTGGACGCCCAGCATAGCTTCGCCGCTAACCAGAATTTCATTTGCAACTTTATCAACAATCGTTTGGCTGACCTTGGCATTATCATAGTGTGGCCAAGGTGCCTTGTGGTACCAATAATCGACGCATTGATCGATGCGTAAGCCCGTGGTTTGTTGAATCGTTTCTATCGTCACTGGCACGCCGAGTGCGTATAACACTTCATACTCGACTCGCTGCCATAGGGGTTCTGAATCGATTAAAACGCCATCCATATCAAAAATAACGGCTTGAATGCTAAGGGATGTCATTGGTACTCCGATGGACTAAGGAAATAACTGAGATATGCAGTAAATTAAGCCTGAGTGTAAGTTCTCGCACTGCATCTTAAAAGCCAAAATGCAGCAAGATGAGAAAAATTTATACCTATTTGCTCTCTGGCACGGAAAATTGCTTGTTCGATTTAAAATTAATGAAACATTGTTAACTATTTGTAGTGTATGGTTTTTTGTCTGTTTTCAAACTATTGTCTAATTTCACTTGTTTTAATCTTCCCGTAAGTTGGCATTCGCCGCCGGATTTAGTCCTTATTTCGCTTTTTGCCGAGTGTGACCTGATTCATACTTTTGCAAAGCTGTAGTATACTGCAGGCCGGAAATACGGGTCGATCATGTCGGACTGTCAGCTTCAATTAAGAAGACGTGCAGTTTCGTTGTTAGAGCGCCAAACAAAGAGGAATGTTGCCGTGCTAGAAGCATATCGTAAACACGTCGCAGAACGTGCTGCAGAGGGCGTAGTCCCTAAGCCATTAGATGCACATCAAGTGGCTGAACTGGTTAAGTTAGTTCAAAATCCACCCGCAGGTGAAGAGGCTTTCGTTCTCGACCTGCTTGAAAATCGAATTCCCCCAGGTGTTGATGAAGCTGCTTATGTTAAAGCTGCTTTTTTAGATGCGGTTGCCAAAGGCACTGAAAAATCACCGATTCTGTCTGCTGAGCGTGCTACTGAGTTATTAGGCACAATGCAAGGCGGCTACAACATCGAACCTCTGATCGCGCAGCTGGATAATCCAGCGTTAGCACCTTTAGCCGTTAAAGCGCTATCTCACACTCTGCTGATGTTTGATTCTTTCCACGATGTGGTTGAGAAGATGGAAGCGGGCAATGAGTTTGCTAAGCAAGTGGTTGAAGCGTGGGCGAATGCAGATTGGTATTTAAGCCGTCCAAAACTGGCCGACAAAGTCACTCTGACAGTATTTAAAGTTTCTGGTGAAACCAACACCGATGACTTGTCACCTGCACCAGATGCATGGTCACGTCCTGATATCCCATTGCACGCGTTAGCTATGCTGAAAAACGCCCGTGATGGTATCGAGCCTGATGTTGCTGGCGCCGTTGGCCCAGTGAAAAAAATCGAAGCATTAAAAGCACAAGGTCATCCATTAGTATATGTGGGTGACGTTGTGGGTACGGGTTCATCACGTAAATCTGCGACTAACTCAGTACTGTGGTTTATGGGCGATGATATTCCATTCGTACCCAACAAGCGCGCGGGTGGTTTCTGCCTTGGCGGTAAAATTGCACCGATTTTCTTCAACACTATGGAAGATGCGGGCGCACTGCCAATCGAGCTTGACGTAAACAAGATGGAAATGGGCGATGTGATTGACATCTACCCATACGCCGGTGTGGTTAAGCGTCACGATAGCGACGAAGTGATTTCAGAATTCAGCTTAAAAACTGAAGTCTTGTTAGACGAAGTTCGTGCTGGTGGTCGTATTCCATTGATCATCGGTCGTGGTTTAACTGACAAAGCCCGTGACGTATTAGGCTTAGGGTTATCTGACGTCTTTGTACGTTCTCAAGATGTCGCTGATACCGGTAAAGGTTATACACTTGCGCAGAAGATGGTCGGTAAAGCTTGTGGCGTAGCGGGTGTGCGTCCTGGTCAATACTGCGAACCTAAGATGACCTCTGTTGGTTCACAAGATACCACTGGTCCTATGACCCGTGATGAGCTGAAAGATTTAGCTTGTTTAGGTTTCAGTGCTGATTTGACTATGCAGTCATTCTGTCACACTGCGGCTTATCCAAAGCCAGTGGATGTGAACACACATCATACTCTGCCAGATTTCATCATGAATCGCGGCGGTGTATCACTGCGTCCAGGTGATGGTGTTATCCACTCGTGGTTAAACCGTATGCTGCTACCAGATACCGTTGGTACGGGTGGTGACTCACATACGCGTTTCCCAATAGGTATTTCATTCCCTGCGGGTTCTGGCTTAGTAGCGTTTGCTGCTGCGACTGGCGTTATGCCACTCGATATGCCTGAATCCGTATTAGTGCGCTTCAAGGGCAAAATGCAACCGGGTATCACACTGCGTGATCTGGTTCATGCTATCCCATTAAAAGCCATTGAACTGGGCATGCTGACCGTTGAGAAGAAAGGTAAAGTAAACATCTTCTCTGGTCGCGTACTGGAAATCGAAGGTCTTGAAACCTTGAAAGTTGAACAAGCTTTCGAACTGTCTGATGCTTCAGCTGAGCGCTCTGCTGCCGGTTGTACCATCAAGTTAGACAAAGAACCTATCATTGAATACCTGAACTCAAACATTATCATGCTCAAGTGGATGATCGCTGAAGGTTATGGCGATCGTCGTACGATTGAACGTCGTATCAAAGGCATGCAAGAGTGGTTAGCCAATCCTGAGCTGATGAGCGCCGATAAAGATGCTGAGTATGCTGCAGTAATCGAAATCGACTTAAATGACATCAAAGAGCCAATCCTGTGTGCGCCAAACGATCCTGATGATGCCGTTTTACTGTCATCTGTTGCACAAACTAAGATTGACGAAGTGTTCGTAGGTTCTTGTATGACCAACATCGGTCACTTCCGCGCAACCGGTAAGATGCTAGACAAGTTTGCTAAAACCCTGCCAACACGTCTGTGGATTGCACCACCGACTAAGATGGATAGAGATCAGCTGACTGAAGAAGGCTACTACGCGATTTTTGGTCGTGTAGGCGCGCGCATCGAGATCCCAGGTTGTTCACTGTGTATGGGTAACCAAGCACGTGTAGCTGAAGGTTCAACTGTGGTATCGACTTCTACCCGTAACTTCCCTAACCGTTTAGGTACAGGTGCTAACGTTTACTTAGCCTCTGCTGAACTGGCTGCGGTTGCTGCGCTGTTAGGTCGTCTGCCGTCACCTGAAGAATATCAAGAATACGCTAAAGAGTTAGACGCAACTGCAGCTGACACATACCGTTACTTGAACTTTGATCAAATCGAGTCTTACACAAAAAAAGCATCGGAAGTGATCTTCCAGACAGCTGTGTAATCGATTGCCGTTAAGGTAACTTGATGTAAAAAGCCAGCGTAAGCTGGCTTTTTTGTGGGTTTGTTTTATTTCTACATCTATATGCACCAATGAACCCTATCATAGTCATGCTTTAGTTCTTACATCACAAACTCGCTACTTACTAATGGTCACGCGTTGTCGCTATTAAAACAAATCCATTTAAGCCGATCCGTAGGTCAATCACACGCTTAGCCTCGTTTAATCTTCATTTTAAAAGACGAAAGTCTTCTATTTTTATAACTACTAACAAATCATCTGATGGCTTTTGGCTATACATAATGCGAAACAAAGGCGTAGTCTTGACTGAATTGTGGATAACTTTGGGGGTAAGTGGTGGGTATGGTGTGGCTAGATTAGATAATTAGCATTAACTGCAAATTTCCTTAAAATAGGGGTTGCACAAAATCCTCTGCTGCCTATAATGCGCATCCACTGACACGGCAGACAGCGTTAAGCAGCCTAGTGTGACAGTTCATTGATGAGTTTACTGATTGATGAGTGTTGAGAAAGTTTGCAAAAACTCCTTGACGCGAAACGGGAAATGCGTAGAATACGCAGCCCTAGCCAACTGGAAGCGTTCGACGCTCAGTGTGGTACTCACCTTCTCTTATGAGGTTGAGTTGCTCTTTAACAAGATAAAACAAGAAATCTGTGTGAGCACTCACAGGTGTTGAGTTAATCGAAACTGCTTAACCTTCGGGTTGGCAGTCAAAAATTTAAATCAATGTAACAATGAGTGTTCATAGTAATATGTACAGTTTGTTTCTTTAGTTAGAAACAAAAAATCAGAATTCATTGAGCCGCTGAAGTCGCAAGACGGAAGCAACAAAACTTTAATTGAAGAGTTTGATCATGGCTCAGATTGAACGCTGGCGGCAGGCCTAACACATGCAAGTCGAGCGGCAGC